>CAMCJI010000104.1 GCA_945874805.1 Asaia bogorensis
AGCGACCCTGGACCGGCGAATATAAGTAGTCAGGAATTGAAAGAGGGGGCTGACCGTGCCGTTGAACGGTGCGGCCGGCCCCCTCTTTCAATTCCTGCCCTTAAAGTCATGGGTCATGGGGCCGCTGCCCCTTGCGGGGTCCAGGGGCAGCGCCCCTGGCCTTGCTTCCTCCCTCACCCCCGCAGCCGCAGCACCGACAGGGTAGTGGCGAGGCCCGCGAAGGCGGCCCCCATCAGGACGGCTGATGAGGCGCCGACGCTCACGCCTGCGTCTGCGGTGAGGTGGAAGGTGAGGCCGACGAGGGCGGCGCCGCTGGTTTGGCCGAGCAGGCGGGCGGTGGAGAGCATGCCGCTGCCGGCACCGCTGCGTTCGCGCGGCACGGCGGAGATGAGCGCGCGGTTGTTCGGGGCCTGGAACAGGGCGAAGCCGGCGCCGGTCAGGGCCATTCGCCAGGCGACGTCCCAGATGGCGGGGTGGCCGTCGAGCAGGCTCAGCGCGAGCAGGCCGATGGTCATGCAGCCCAGACCGAGGCCGCCGAGCAGGCCGGCGGAGTATTTGTCGGACAGCCGGCCGGCGACGGGCGCCATCAAAGCGACCGCCAGTGGCCAGGGCGTCATCATCAGGCCGGTATCGATTTCGCTGGCGCCGTTGGCCTGGAACAGGAAGGGCAATGCGACGAAGGCCGAGGTCTGGCCGATGAAGGAGCTGACGGAGGTGGCGACCGAGAGGGCGAAGATCGGCCGACGGAACAGGTCAACGGGCAGCATGGGGGCGGCCAGCCTCGTCTGCCGGCGGACGAAGATGACGCCGAAGCCGATGGCGCCGGCGAGCAGGCTGGCGCCGAGAATCCAGGTGGCGCCGTGGCCGAAGCCGTCCAAGGCCGCGATGAACAGGCCGAACATCGCGGCGTTGAGGAAGGCGCTCGGCAGGTCGAAGCGGTGGCTGGCGCGCGGGCTGAGCGGCAGGGCGCGGATCATCGCCAGCGAGGCGAGGCCGATCGGCACATTGATGGCGAACAGCCAGGGCCAGTCGCCGACCGCCAGCAGGCCCGCCGCGATGGTCGGCCCGGCGGCCGAGGAGGTGGCGACCACCAGCGCATTGAACCCCATCCCGCGGCCGAGCATCGAGCGGGGGAAGATGGTGCGCACGAGCGCGGTGTTGACCGACATCAGCCCCGCCGCCCCCAGCCCCATCAGCACGCGGGCAAGCACCAGGCTCGGCAGGTCGGTCGCCAGGGCGCAGAGCAGGGAGGCGAGGATAAAGGTGGCCAGCCCCAGGCCATAGACACGCCGATAGCCGTAGATGTCGCCGAGCGAGGAGAACGGCAGCAGGGTGACGGTCACCGCGATCTGGTAGGCGTTGATCACCCAAACCGAGGCGGCGGGGGTGACGCCAAGGTCATGCGCGATGCCTGGAAGAGCGATGTTCGGCAGCGCGCTGCCGAGCACGGAGACGCCGATGGCCATGGAGAGCGTGAGCAGCGCTCGCCGGCGCTGGGCCGGCGGCAGGCCGTCCAGGGGGGGAGCGTTCGTCGTCATAGATCAGAGCTGCGGACGTACGGGCGGGGCCGCAGCCCCGCCCATCCGCTACTGCACGCTTTCCGGCTCGCGCTCGGTGGTGCCCTCGTCGCCATCGCCTTCCGGCTTCGGCAGAGCGGGGGCGCTGGCTTCGAAGGTCTCGAAATCCAGCTTGCCGTCCTTCATCGTCACCTTGACCGAGCCGCCCTTGACCAGCTTGCCGAAGAGCAATTCCTCCGCCAGCGGCTTCTTGATGTGCTCCTGGATGACGCGCGCCAACGGGCGGGCGCCATACAGCCGGTCGAAGCCGCGCTCGGCCAGCCATTCCTTTGCCGCCGAGGACAGCTCGATCGTCACGTTGCGGTCGGCGAGCTGTGCCTCCAGCTGCATGACGAACTTCTCGACCACGCGCGCGACGATCTCGGGCGTGAGGTTGGCGAAGGCGATGGTGGCATCCAGGCGGTTGCGGAACTCAGGGGTGAACATGCGCTTGATCGCATCCTCATCCTCGCCCTGGCGCTGGTCGCGGCCGAAGCCGATGGCTTCCTTCGCCAGGTCCGAAGCCCCGGCGTTGGTTGTCATGATCAGGATCACGTTGCGGAAATCGACGACCTTGGCGTTGTGGTCCGTCAGCTTCCCGTGGTCCATCACCTGCAGCAGGATGTTGTACAGATCCGGGTGCGCCTTCTCGATCTCGTCCAGCAGCAGCACGCAATGCGGATGCTGGTCGATCGCATCCGTCAGCATGCCGCCCTGGTCGAAGCCGACATAGCCCGGGGGTGCCCCGATCAGGCGGGAGACGGAGTGGCGCTCCATGTATTCCGACATGTCGAAGCGGATCAGCTCGATGCCCAGCGCGCTCGCCAGCTGGCGGGCGACCTCGGTCTTGCCGACGCCGGTCGGGCCGGAGAACAGGTAGTTGCCGATCGGCTTCTCCGGCTCGCGCAGCCCGGCGCGGGAGAGCTTGATCGCGGCGGACAATGCCTCGATCGCGCGGTCCTGGCCGAACACCATCGACTTGAGGTCGCGCTCCAGGTTGCGCAGCGTCTCCTTGTCGTCGGCGCTGACGGACTTGGGCGGGATGCGGGCGATCTTGGCCACGATCTCCTCGACGTCCTTCAGCGTCACGTTCTTGCGGCGCTTGTGCTCGGGCACCAACATGCGCGAGGCGCCGGCCTCGTCGATCACGTCGATCGCCTTGTCCGGCAGCTTGCGGTCGTTGATGTATTTTGCAGCCAGCTCCACGGCCCCGCGGATGGCTTCCTCGGTGTAGCGGACCTTGTGGTGCTTTTCGTAGTTGGTTTTGAGGCCGCGCAGAATCTTGATCGTGTCCTCAACCGAGGGCTCGTTCACGTCGATCTTCTGGAAGCGACGGACCAGCGCGCGATCCTTCTCGAAGTAGTTGCGGAATTCCTTGTAGGTGGTGGAGCCGATGCAGCGCATCGTGCCCGAAGCCAGCGCCGGCTTGAGCAGGTTTGACGCATCCATCGCGCCGCCGGAGGTAGCACCGGCGCCGATCACCGTGTGGATTTCGTCGATGAACAGGATGGAGCCGGGCTGGTTGTCCAACTCCGTCACCACCGCCTTCAGCCGCTCCTCGAAATCGCCGCGATAGCGAGTGCCGGCGAGCAGGCTGCCCATGTCCAGCGCGAAGATTGTGGACTTGGCGAGCACTTCCGGCACATCGCCCTCGACGATGCGCTTGGCCAGGCCCTCGGCGATCGCGGTCTTGCCGACGCCCGGATCGCCCACATAGAGCGGGTTGTTCTTCGTGCGGCGGCAGAGGATCTGGATGGTCCGCTCGATTTCCGAGTCGCGGCCGATCAGCGGATCGATCTTGCCGGCCAGCGCCTTCTTGTTGAGGTTGACGCAGTAGTTCGTCAGCGCGTCCTGGCCGCGGGGCTTGCCGGGCTTTTCCTCGCGCTCCTGCTCAGGGGCGGCCTCGTTCGGGCTGCCCTGCGCGTTGCGCGGGGTGGAGCGGCCGGGGGCCTTGGCGATGCCGTGGCTGATGAAGTTCACCGCATCGAGCCGCGTCATGTCCTGCGCCTGCAGATAATACACGGCGTGGCTCTCGCGCTCGGAGAACATGGCGACGAGCACGTTCGCGCCGGTCACCTCCTCGCGGCCGGAGGACTGCACATGGATCGCCGCGCGCTGAACAACGCGCTGGAAGCCGGCAGTGGGCTTCGGGTCGCCCGGGCGCTCGGTGACGAGGCCGGCGAGATCTTTGTCGAGGAATTCGGTCAGGTCGGTGCGCAGCTTGTCCAGATCGACGCCGCAGGCGCGCAGCACGGTGGCGGCGTCGCTGTCGTCGATGAGGCCGAGCAGCAGATGCTCAAGCGTCGCATATTCATGGCGCCGCTCACCGGCCAGGCCGATGGAGCGGTGGAGCGTCTGTTCGAGATTGCGCGAGAGCATGGGGGCAGCGCTCCTTACGTTCGGCCAAGTCGGGTGGACGGTCCACCCGGCCGCGGACACCCCCACGATATGGGGCGCCTTGGCGGATCATCCACCAATCTTTCCCGATTGTGCAGCATGGCTGTTAGAAAAATCTTGCGATCTTGACACCGGATGCGAGGGGATGCCCGGCGGGCCTGCAAAATTCCGTGCTGTCTCAATGGGGCCGCAACCAGGACGGGAAATTCAGCCTATTCTTTTTCGATGGTACACTGCAGCGGGTGCTGGTTCTGGCGGGCCAGATCCATCACCTGCGTCACCTTCGTTTCGGCGACCTCATAGGTAAAGACCCCGCAGACGCCAACGCCGCGCCGGTGCACGTGCAGCATGATGCGAGTCGCCTCCTCCCGGTTCTTCTGGAAGAAGCGTTCGAGGACATGCACGACGAATTCCATCGGCGTGTAGTCGTCGTTCAGCATCAGCACCTTGTACATCGCCGGCTTGCGTGTTTTCGGGCGCGCCTTCACCACCACGCCGGTGTTGGGTGTGGTGCCGTTCGGGCCGCGGCCGTTGCCGCCGCCTTCGCCGTCTTTGTTGCCGTCGCTCATGTCGCCGATGCTTCTCGCCTGTTCCGTCCGCTGCCCGGCCCGCGCGCCGATGGTGCGCCAGACTGGACCGCAGAACTTAGCATATCGGAAATCCCTCCCGATTTGAAAGGGCAACGCGGCAGATGAGCGGCGTGACCAGCCCTGCGCAAACGAAAAGAGGCCCGGGCGGGGGGGCCCGAGCCTCTTCGTACGGCTCCCAGGGGGGTGGGAGCCGGCTCAGCCGTCGCGTGAAGTTACGCGGCGCGGCCGAACTTCTCGACCGCGAGAGTCACGCGGGCGGTAATCGGAGCAATCGCCTGCTCGGCGAGTTTCATCGAGGCGTCGGTCATCTTGCTGGCTTCGGTCACGGCCGTCTCGACCGAGGTGCGAGCCAGCGCGCTCTGCAGTTCCACAGCATCCTTGATCGACTTCACGCCTGCAAGGGCTTTAAAGTTGGACATGGTCGCGTCCATCTGCGCCTGCGCCGTGGCGGCGAAGCTCTTGGAGAGATCCTGCACGCCGGCGGTCCAGATCTGGCTCGCCTTGATGATGGCTTCCATGTTGCCCTGGCCGAAGGACATCATGTCTTCAGCCGACTTCATAACCTTGTCCATTTGTATTCTCACTTCGTCGTTGGTGGGTGAAAGCCCGGCCGCAAGGCCGGTTGGTTCGGTGGCAGCAACCTCGGCGACGTCCGCCTGGAACACGGGCGCAGCGTCGACCGGGGCCGGAAATTCGGTGGTCGCGGCGGTGGGCGGCGTAGGCTTCTTGCGGGCCATCTGATGTCAGTCCTTGTCGATGCCAGGCGATCGAAGGGGCCAACACGGCGCCCCGATGGTCTTGCGGCATCGGACCGAGAACCTCGTCCTGCCGCTTTGCTGCACTGCAACAAGACGGGGTATAGGAGCGGGCAGAGTGGCGGTCAAGCGAAAAATGGTGCAGCGCACAAAGCGAGGAAACTGGCCGTGCAGCGGCCCACCTGGGCCCCGGGGCGGAATGGAACGACGTGCGATAAGCCGTTCAGATCACGTTATTTCAACGATTAATCCCCTGGACACCACACGCTCGCGGCAGCTAGCCTTGGCAAATGCCCGCCTACCTCCCTGCCCCGTGCCGCCCCGCAGCCCCGGCCCCGCATAGCGCCCCTGCCCTCGCGGCATGCGTCGCGGCGTTGTTTGCGGTGGCCCTCGCCGCCGCGCCTGCCCACGCGCAGATCGGCTCGGAACGCTACAGCTCCATCGTTATCGAGGCCGCGACGGGCAATGTGCTGTTTACCGCCTCGGCGGATGAACGCCGTCATCCGGCCAGCCTCACCAAAATGATGACCCTTTACATGGTGTTCGAGGCGCTGCGTGACCGGCGCATCACCCTCAACCAGCCCGTGCGCATCTCTGCCCACGCCGCCAGCCAGTCGCCCACCAAGCTCGGCCTGGTGCCGGGCGCGCGGATCACGGTGGAGGAGGCGATTCTCGGCCTCGTCACCAAATCCGCCAACGATGCAGCCGCGGCCATCGGCGAAATGCTTGGCGGAGGCGAGAATCGCTTCGCCCAGATGATGACGCTGCGTGCCCGCGCCCTCGGCATGACCCGCACCACCTTCCGCAACGCCTCCGGCCTGCCGGACCCCGAGCAGGTGACCACGGCGCGCGACATGTCCCTGCTCGGCCGGCGCCTCATCCAGGACTTCCCGGTCGAATACCGCTACTTCGCCACCCCCAGCTTCCGCTTCCGCGGCCGGGTGTTCTTCAACCACGACCGCATGCTCGAGAGCTATCCTGGCACCGACGGCATCAAGACCGGATACATCGACGCCTCCGGCTACAATCTCGTCAGCTCCGCCGTGCGCGGCAATGTCCGGCTGATCGGCGTGGTGATGGGCGCCTCGCGCGCCGGGGAGCGCGACCATCACATGATCGGCCTGCTCGACCAGGGCTTCTCCCGCCTCGACGTGCCGCTGGCCCCGCGCGCCGCCCCGCCGCCGCGCATCGCCGGGCTGATGGCCTCCGCCGGGGCCGCGGCCACGGTCAAGGCCCGCCAGGTCGCCTCGCGCTGGTCCGTGCAGGTCGGCTCCTTCGGCTCGCAGGATGCCGCCCGCCAGGCTGCCTTCCAGGCCCGCCGGCTGGCGGATGCCGGTGAGGCCCGCGTCGAATCGGTCGTCGTCAAGCGCCGCACCACCTGGCGCGCACAGGTCACCGGGCTCACCCCGGCGGAGGCCACCAGCGCCTGCGCCGCCCTGGCCCGCCGTAAGCAGGCCTGCGTGCTGATCCGCCCCGAATCCGGCCAGATCGCCAGCCGCTGAGGGCTGCCCCGCCAATTCCATCCTTGCACCGGCGCCCCCGGCTGCGCATCTTGCGGGCTTGACCATACCTCCGGTTCCGGCCGGACGCGGAGCACGACATGGACGGCGGCAGCGAGGCACGACGGATCACCCTGCACAAGCCCGAGGATTTCGCGCCGATGCGCGCGGCCGGGCGCCTGGCAGCCGAGACGCTCGACATGATCGGCGAGCATGTGCGCCCCGGCGTGACGACGGCAATCCTCGATCAGCTTTGCCATGACTTCATGGTCGCCCGCGGTGCGGTGCCGGCCTGCCTCGGCTATCGCGGTTATCCCAAGACCATCTGCACCTCGATCAACCATGTCGTCTGCCACGGCATTCCCGGCGAGCGGAAGCTGGACGCCGGGGACATCATCAACGTCGACGTCACCGTCATCCTCGATGGCTGGCACGGCGATACCAGCCGCATGTACTGCGCCGGCCCGCCCTCCACCAAGGCGCGCAACCTCATCGACGTCACCTATGAGGCGCTGATGCGCGGGGTGGAGGCGGTGAAGCCCGGCGCGACCTTCGGCGATATCGGCCACGCCATCCAGCGCTTCGTCGAGGCACAGCGCTTCACCGTCGTGCGCGACTTCTGCGGCCATGGCATCGGGCGGAACTTCCACGAGTCCCCCAACGTTCTGCATTTCGGCCGCCCCGGCGATGGCGCGGTGCTGAAGCCGGGCATGTTCTTAACCATCGAACCCATGGTCAACGCCGGCCGGCACGAGGTGAAGATCCTCGATGACGGCTGGACCGCCGTCACCCGCGATCGCAGCCTGTCCGCGCAGTTCGAGCACATGATCGGCGTGACGGAGACGGGGGTGGAGATTTTCACCCTCTCGCCGGCCGGGCTGGACAAGCCGCCCTACCCCACCGCCTGACGCCCGATGGCCGGCACCCGCAAACCCGGCCTGTCGGAGCAGATGTCGCTCATCGACTCCCCCCAGCCGATCGGCGCGGAACAGCACCGCAGCCGGATGCGCCTGCGCCTGCTCACCGCCGGGCCGGAGGCGCTGGCCGATTATGAGCTGCTGGAGATGGTGCTGTTCCTCGCTTTGCCGCGGAAAGACACCAAGCCGATCGCCAAGGCGCTGCTGGCGCGCTTCGGCAGCTTCGCCAACGTCATCGCCGCCCCCGTGCCGGCGCTGTGCGAGGTAGAGGGCATGGGCGAGGCCTCGGCGGCCGCGCTGAAGACCGTGCAGGCCGCCGCCCTCCGCTTGGCGCGCGCCGAGGCGCGGGAGGCGCCGGTGCTGGCCAACTGGGACCGGCTGATGGACTACCTCAACGCCGTGCTCGCCCGCGAACCGATAGAGCAGTTTCGCGTGCTGTTCCTCGATACCCGCAACCGCCTGCTGGCGGACGAGCAGCAGGGCCGCGGCACCGTCAACCACACGCCGGTCTATCCGCGCGAGGTCGTGCGCCGGGCGCTGGAACTGCAATCCACCGCGATCATCCTGGTACACAACCACCCGAGCGGCGACCCTTCCCCCTCGCGCGACGACATCGAGATGACGCGCGAAATCCGCCGCGCGGCCGATGCGCTGGGGATCGTCATGCATGATCACGTGATCGTCGGGAACGGGCGGTGGTTCAGTTTTCGCCGGGAAGGATTGCTCAGCAGTTGAAGAACGTTCTTTTCATCATGTGCGATCAGTTGCGGTGGGACTATCTGTCCTGTGCCGGGCATCCCTCGCTCGCCACGCCGCATATCGATGCGCTCGCCGCGCGCGGCGTGCGCTTCTCCCGCGCCTATGTGCAGTCTCCGGTTTGCGGCCCCTCGCGCATGAGTTTCTACACCGGGCGCTACATGCGCAGCCACGGTGCCAACTGGAACCGCTACCCCCTGCGCGTCGATGAACCCACGCTCGGCGACGCGCTGCGCCCGCTCGGGGTTCGCAACGTGCTCGTCGGCAAGACGCATATGCAGGCCGATGGCGAGGGGATGCGCCGCCTGGGTATCGACCCCGCCTCCCCCATCGGCGTCCACGTCAGCGAATGCGGCTTCGAACCCTTCGAGCGCGACGACGGGCTGCACCCCTCGGCCGCCCCCCGGCCCCGCTACGACCAGTATCTGCGCGACCACGGCTTCGAGGCGGAGAACCCTTGGGAACAATGGGCGAATTCCGGCGAGGCCGATGACGGCGCCCTGCTGAACGGCTGGCTGCTCGGCCATAGCGACAAGCAGGCCCGCATCCCCGAGGAGCATTCCGAGACCCCCTACATGACCCGCCGGGCGATGGACTTCATCGCCGAGGCTGATGGACCGTGGTGCCTGCACCTCTCCTACATCAAGCCGCACTGGCCCTACATCGCGCCGGCGCCGTATCACAACATGTATGGGCATAACGACATCCTGCCCGTTGTCCGCAGCGCGGCTGAGCAGCACGACGCCCACCCCGTCTATGCCGCCTTCATGGCCGCCCGCGCCTCCCAGGTGTTCAACCGCCCGGATGCGCGCGCCCGGATGATCCCCGCCTATATGGGCCTGATCAAACAGATCGACGACAGTATCGGCCGGCTGATGGCATTCCTCGACGAGCGCGGCCTGACCGACAGCACGATGGTCGTCTTCACCTCTGATCACGGCGACTATCTCGGCGATCACTGGATGGGCGAGAAGGATCTCTTCCACGAATGCTCGGTGCGCGTACCGCTGATCATCGCCGACCCCTCCCCCGCCGCCGACGCCACCCGCGGCAGCGTCTGCGATGCGCTGGTGGAAGCCATCGACCTCGCGCCGAGCTTCGTCGAATATTTCGGCGGCACGGTGCGGCCCAACATCATGGAGGGCCGCTCACTGCTGCCGTGGTTGCATGGCGAGCAGCCGTCGTGGCGGCAGGCCGTGTTCAGCGAATACGACTACGCCATGCAGTCCGCCCGCCTGACGCTGAACCAGCCGATCGCCGACTGCAGGCTGTTCATGGTCTTTGACGGCCGCTGGAAATACATCCACGCCCTCGGCTTCCGGCCGATGCTCTACGATCTCGCCAGCGACCCCGATGAGTTCCACGACCTCGGCGCCGATCCGGCCTGCGCCGCCGAGCGCGCCCGCATGGAGCGCCTGCTGCTCGACTGGGCGCTGCGCGACCACGCCCGCATCACCCAACCGGACTCCGCCATCCTCGGCTACCGCGGCGGTGAGGGAGCGACGAAGGCGGGGGTGCTTATCGGGTTCTGGGACGAGGCGGAGGTGGCGGCGGCGCGCGGCAAGCCGGCCTAGACTTTCTCCTCCACCCCCAAAACCGCCTCGCGCAGGATCAGCCGCACCTCCGCCTCCAGGCTTCGGCCGTTGTGGATGGCGCGCAGGCGGAGGGCTTCCTTCACGTCGGGTTCCAGGCGGCGGACGACGAGCTGGGCGGTGGCGTCTTCGGGGGGGCTGTCGATGCGGCGGCGGCGGGGCATGGGTGCGGCTTCCTCAGACGTCCACGATCACGTAGTCGAGTTCGACGCTGACCGGGATCGTCTCGGCGATGTAGGGCCCCTCGACCACGGCGCTGCCGTGTTCGACCTCGACATGGTAGGCGCGGGTGCGGATGCGTTCGGGCTCGCAGTAGGACTGGCCGGTGCGGATGTCGAATTCCCAGCCGTGCCAGGGGCAGCGGATGATCTCGCCGGGGCGGCTGTAGCGGTAGTTGCCGGGCATGTTGGATTCGAGCAGGCCGGTGGTGCGCCCCTCGCACAGGCTGCCGCCCTGGTGGGGGCAGCGGTTCAGCAGGCCGAAATACTCGCCACCGAGGTTGAAGATGGCGATCGGCCGGCCCTTGACGGTGAAGAGCTTACGGCCGCCCGGGGGGATGTCGGCGGCGGCGGCGACGACGTGTCTGCTCATGTCAGCCGGCCACCCCGTAGAGGGTGCGGGCATTGCCGATGAAGAAGGCTTCGCGCTCGGCCTCGCTCAGGCGCAGGGGCATGGCCGTGCCCGGATCGTCGAAATCCCAATGCGGGTAGTCCGTGGCGAAGAGCAGCTTGTCCATGCCGATCCAGTTCATGGTGTCGCGCAGGTGTTCGCGCGGCTCCGGCTCCTCCATCGGCTGGGTGGTCAGCCAGACCTGTTCGCGGATGTATTCGCTGGGGGCGCGGGTGAGGAACGGGGTTTCGCTGCGCAGGCGCTTCCAGGCGCGGTCGAGCCGCCAGGCGAGCGAGGGCAGCCAGGCGAAGCCGCCTTCGACGAGGACCACTTTCAGCTTGGGATGGCGGGCGAACACGCCCTCGATCACCATGCTGGACAGGCCGGCCTGGCTGGCCTGGGAGTGGCCGACCATCTCCTCGATGTAGTAGCTCGGCCAACCGCCGGCGGTGATCGGGTTGCCGCCGTAGCCGAAGGCATGGATGGCCAGCGGGATGCCGGCCTCGGCCGCGGCCGCGTAGATCGGCCAGTAGCGCTTGGCGCCCAAAGGCTCGGCAGTGCGGCTGAGCATCAGGATCTGCACGAAATCGGGGTGGCCGGCCCATTTGTGGATCTCGGCGACCGACGCCTCCGGGTCCTCGTAGGAGATGACGATGGAGGCGCGCAGGCGGCGGTCCTGGCTGGTCCATTTGTCGACCTGCCAGTAGTTCGCGGCGGCGCACATCGCCTGGCACAGCGCGAGGTTCTGCCCCCCCTGCCCCACGCCCAGCGGGTTGAGGATGCCGAGTGCGACGTTGTTGGGGTCGAGGTGCTGGGCCTGCATGAAGGACAGGCTGGAGCCGTGGCGGCCACCCTCGGGCGGCAGCGCGTCCCGGCGGGAGGCGTTCGGCTGGCCCTTCGGATAGGCGGGGCCGCCCTGCCACTGGGCGCGGGGGCGGATGCCGTATTCGGCGATGTGGTCGCGCCATTCCTTCGCCAGCCACGGGTCGAACTCGCTGGCCACCCGGCGGGTGGGGTGGATGTCGCCGTCGGCGATGGCGAGGCGGGAGGCGGCGGGGGTCTCGGGGAGGTCGCGTGTCTGCACGTTCATGCCACGGTCTCCGTCAGGCGGGCGTAGGTGGCCCGCGGGTTGTCGATGCACATCTTGCGGACGAGGTCGGCAGACAGGCCGTCCGGCAGGGCGGCGGTGCCGTCGAAGTTCCAGTGCGGGTAGTCGGTGGCGAAGAGGAGCATCTCGTCGGACTGGAAGTGGTCGATGATGCGGGCGAGGCCGTCACTGTCCGGCGGGCAGTCGATCGGCTGGGCAGTCAGGCGGATGTTGCTGCGGATGATGTCCGAGGGCGCGCGATCGACCCAGGGGATTTCCATGCGGAGGCCGCGCCAGAACTTCGTCAGCCGCCACATATGGGCGGGCAGCCAGGTGACGCCGGATTCGAGCAGGACCACCTTGAGGTCGGGGAACTTGGTGAACACGCCCTCGGTAATCAGCGAGGTGAGTTGACCGGCGAAGGCCTGGGCCTGGCCGACGACGTCCTCGGTGAGGTAGCTGGTCCAGCCGATCGGGCTGGGCGGGTTGTGGTAGGCGGAGCCGGCATGCACGCCGATCGTCAGCTTGTGGCGGGCGGCGGCCGCATAGATCGGCCACATGCTGCGCTTGCCCAGCGGCACATCGCCGCCGACCAGCAGCAGCACCTGCACGAAGCGAGGGTCGGCGGCACAGCGCTCGATCTCCTCCACCGCGAGTTCCGGCGATTGCTGCGGCACGACGATGGAGGCGCGCAGGCGGGGGTCGCGGTCCAGCCACTCGGCGGCGATCCATTTGTTGACGGCGCGGGCATAGGCGGCGGCGAGGTCTTCGCTGAACAGCGCCTGCACGCCGTAGAGGCAGTTGCAGATGGCAATCTGGGTGCCGAAGGGGTCCAGCGCCTCGGCCTGCATGCGCGCGAGCGCGGAGGCGGGGACTTCGCCCTTGTGCCGCCAGTCCGGCCGGGCGGCGATGGGGCTGTTGGCGGGGTAGGCGATGGTGTTCAGCTCATCGATGCCGCGGGTGAGCACCTGCTCGGCCCAGTGCGGCTCCATGTAGGGCAGCAGCGCCTGGACGCTGGGGACGGCGGGGTGGATGTCGGAATCGATTCCGCCGCGCGGGATGGGGGTCACGGGCAAACTCCTGCCGGTGAACCCGGCGATCTTGAACAATTTCGTTGATACTAGATCGCTGCACCGGCCGCGTCACGCATGCGAATCCCGCAGGCGGGGCATGTGTTCGGGCAATCCCGCACGGCAGCCATGATTTCATCGTATCGAAGCCGGGCGGGCCGGTGCAGACTCGGGCTTTCCCCGGGAGGACGCCATGATCACGCCGGCCTATGTCCATCTGCTCGCCCGCTACAATGCCGAGATGAACCGGCGCATCTACGGCCATGCCGCCGAGCTGAGCGATGCGCAGCGGCGGGAGGATGGTGGCGCCTTCTTCGGCTCGCTGCACGGCACGCTGAGCCATATCATGTGGGGCGACAGCATCTGGATGCACCGCTTCGCCGGCTGGGCGCGGCCGGAGATGGGCATTCCCGGCAGCCCGCATTTCATCGATGACTTCGACGAATTGCAGCGCCGCCGGTTCGCTTTGGATGCCGAGATCCTCAGCTGGGCGCAGGGGGTTCCGCCTGCGTGGCTGGAGGGCGATCTCTCGTGGTTCAGCGGGGCGACGCAGCGCGAGCAGAGCAAGCCGCGGGCGCTGCTGGTGGTGCATATGTTCAACCACCAGACGCATCACCGCGGCCAGGCGCATGCGCTGCTCACCCGGTTCGGGGTGAAGACGGCGGATACCGATCTGCCGTTCGTGCTGCCGGCCGCCTAGCCCGTCAGGCGGGCCATGAAGTAGGCGTCGGCGAACACGCCGTCGCGCAGGGCGAAGCGGCGGTGGCAGCCTTCGACGACGAAGCCGTGCTTGCGGTAGAGGGCGACGGCGGGGGCGTTGTCGGTGAAGACGGTCAGCTCGATGCGGCGCAGGCCGAGCCAGTTGTCGGCGTAGTCCAGCAGTTCGGTCAGCAGGCGGGTGCCGATGCCCTGGCCGGTCCAGTCGTCGTGCACGCCCATGCCGATGCCGCCGGCGTGGCTGCGGCGGCCGGGGTGGCGGGTGAGGCCGGCGATGCCGATCACGCGATCTTCGCTGAGGGCGACGAGGTCTTTGCTGTTGTCGTCAGCGCGGTCGAGCCATTTGCTGACGTCGGCGGGGCGGGTGTGCGGCAGGCGCAGGGTGCCGAAGCGGAAGCCGGGCAGCGAGTTCATGGCGGCGATCGCGGCGGCGTCCGAGGGGATGGCGGCGCGGATGGTCAGGTGGGGTGGGGAGTCCATCGCGGGGGTCCTTCTGGTGGGACCGCGAGGAGGGTGCTTCGGCCCCTTCCATCGCGGAGGGGCCTGAGCGGGGGGTCTGCCTAGATCAGCAGACGCGCCGCCAC
>CAMCJI010000105.1 GCA_945874805.1 Asaia bogorensis
GAACGCCGGCTATGCCAAGGATCAGGCAACGAGTGTCGCCGGCATCCAGGCGGGCAGCGCCGCCAACGTGGCGAACATCCAGGCCAACAGCGCCGCCGCGCGCGACAAGGCCACCCGCGACCACACCCTCCAGTATCCGGAGCCGTTGAGCCTCCCCGCCGCCACGACGGCCCTGTTCCGTCCCGGCGACCCGCGCAACCCGAACACTCAGAAGCCGGTGGACAACCCCGAGATTGGTCCGCCCGCGCTGCCGGCCCCGATCAGCACCCTAGTCACCGCGCCAGAGAAGACGACCGCAGCCACCCAAGGCGGCGCCATCGCCGCCCTGGCGATCTCCGCCTACAACGCCATGCCGGAAGGGCCGGAGAAGGCTCTGCGACTTCGTGAGCTCACGTCCGCGAACATCGTCCGGGCAGAAGTTGCCGCGGCTGCAAGCGTGTCCGGACGAAAGATCGCCGCGGACGGCCAGGCGATCGTCCAGGAGCTCAAGAACGATGGCGCCCTGTTGGTCCAGGACTCGGTCAACAAGAGCAACCAGACGATTGCGGACGGAAAGAACCAGACCAGCATCGCGACCAACGCCGCGACCAACGCCACCAGCACCACGAACACGAACACCACCGTAGCCGGTCGAACCGGCGACGGTGCGGCCAGGAACGCGACGACCCTGCAAGTCGCGCAAGGGGGCGATGTCGCGCGCGTCAAGGCCGCGGAAGTCGCCGCTGGCGCGCGCACCGCGCTCCGGACCGCCCCCGCCGTCACGTCGCAGGCGGAGAAGGCGCTGGGCGAGGAAGTGGACCGTCACCTGGACGCAAAGTCGATCAACCTGGACGGCCCGGCGAAGCTGGCCGTGATCCAGCGCGCGGCGCAGTTGTTTGGCGACAATACTGCGGGAAACCCCGGCTTCCGCAACATGCCCAACGCGATCGAGGCGGCGATGGGTGAGCTGTTGCAGGCCGGCGCTCCGCGCACGGATTGGCGGTGGAACCCGCTTTCGGCGCCGAAGTATGGCCTGCCGCCCGGCCAGGCGCAGACCACCACCGGCAACCTGTTCGTCCAGCCGCCCGGCCAAGCTGCGCCCGCTGCGCCCGCTGCGCCGATCGCGGCCCCGCCTGCGGAGTCCCGCGTTGTCGGGAACATCTATCCCACGCCCAAAGGCCCAATGATGTGGACGCGCGGTGGGTGGCAGCCCGCCCCGCCGGTCCAGTAGGAGACGCCCTGTGCCGTTCTTGATCTCCACCGCCTCCACCCCCGGCCTGTCCGACGAAGACGTATTCGGGACATCGGCGCCCATGCCCGCCACGCCTCTCCCCCCAGCTCCGGCCGCGCCGGTTGGGCTGTCCGATGCGGACGTATTCGGGACGCCGGAGCCGGTGGCGGCAGCGCCGGCCTCTCCGTCTTTCGGGGCACAGTTCGGCGCCAATGCCGGCGAGGGCTTCGACGGCGGCAGCATGGGCGCTCTGAGCCGGCTGTTCGCTGATCCCGGTCCGATGGGGCAGGTTCTCCGCACGGTGACGCCGCTGCTCGGCAACGCTCCGATGGCGGGCGCCATGATGGCGGGGCGGATGCGCGCGCCGGACGCGACCGCCGCGCCCCTGCCTCCCACGCTGCCCTGGTATAAGGAACCCACCCTGTCCGGCAAGATCGCGCACGGCGGGACGGCCCTGGCCGGGCAGTTGGTCGGTGCGATGGGCAACCCGGAAAATCTCGTCGGCCTCGGCTTGAAAATCCCGATGCTGGCGAAGACCGGCATTGGCCGGATGTTCGCCCCGGCGATCGAGGGCGCAGCCAACAACATCCCCGGCGCCATCGTCGGCAACCTGGCATCGCAGGGCGCGGACGTCGCCACCGGCGCCGCCACGGAGATTGACCCGGTGGACCTCGCCATCAACGGCGCCCTTGGCGGGATCATCGGCGGCGCGTTCGGGGTTGGTCCCCAAGCCGCCGCAGCCATCCGCCAGCGCCTCGCGGCCCGCCGTGCCGGCGCTATCGCCAGCGGCACCCACACCGGCGCCCCCGATGCCCCGCCGTCCGCGGACGACGTGCTTGCCGCCGTGCTGCCGGAAGACGTGACCGCGATGGCCGCGGCGAACGGCATGGCCCCGGACGACCCGCGCCTCGCGCGGCTCCAGGAAGTGCTTGAGCGACGCCGGGCTGCCGAGGCGGACCCGCTGGCCGCGGCCCGCCAGCGCGCGGACACCGCGCCGATCTCCAACGGCGAAGGGCGCATCATGTCGCCCGGCGCGGCGGAGACACCCGGCCAGCGCGTCGCCATTGTCGAGCCGCAGGTTGCCGAGCGGGTGAGCGCGGAAATGGACGCCGGCCTGTTCTCCAGCGCGCCGCCCGATCAGGTGGACGCGCTCCGACAGGCCGAGATTGACCGCCGCGTCCGCAGCAACGCCCAAGTCCCCGCCGTCCCCGAAGCGCCGCCGTCCGTTATCCAGATGGGGGACGCGACTGCGCAGGGCCAGACTGTCCGGATTGGGGACGGACTCACCCGCACGGAAACATCAATCGTTCCCACGACCGGCACCGGCGACGCCGGCACGGCCGCAGGCGCGCGGTCCATGTTCGCCGGCCAGGCCAGCGAAGCGACCAACGCAGCCGAGGCGTTCCGGCTGGCCGAGCTGCGCCGGACCCGCGGCGAAGTGGGCTCCCCCGGCAACCCGCCGGAAGCCGCCCGGCTCCTGTCGGACCCGCAGTCCCGCGTGGTCCCTCCCGACACGTCCCGCGTCGAAGTGGTGCCGTCTGGCACCCGCGACATCCCGCCGGTGGTGGAAATCCGGCCCGAGCCCCCGAGCGGCAATGCCCGCGTGGTGCCGGTTGGCGACGCGCCGCCCGGACAGGGTGACTTGCCGGCCTGGTTGCAGCGCCCCGCGGGAGAGTCCGCCCCGGAAGCCCCGAAGGCGCCGGTGCCCGCGGCCCCCGAGGCTCCGCGCGTGGAGACACCCGCCCCCGAGGCGTCGCGGCCAGCCTTCACCCCCTACACCCCCGATCCCGCCGCGGCCCCCCCGCCGGCTGTCTGGAAGAAGAAGCCTGGCGGCTCGGCTGCCGATCCATCCGGAAACACCCTCACAATCGACGGCCATGAGTTTACCGTTCACCGGAACCAGGGGCCGGCGGGGGGTGGGGTGCTGGGCAACCATCTTTACATCCAGAAGCCCGAGGGCGCGCAATCCTGGGCTGGCGATCCGGGCATCTTCGCGCAAGGCGCCAGCCGGGGCGAGCTTGAAGAAACGGTCCGCCGTCGCCTGGAGAGAGGCGCGGTAGCATGGGCAAAAAAGGCCGAGGCATCACCTGCCGCACCCACGCCAGAAGCGCCCGCCTCCGGCTGGAGCAAGGCCCTCGCGGACGCCAAGGTCCAAGTGGAACGCTACACGACCGCCCACACCGAGGCGCGCACGAAGCGCGTGGAGGCGGAGGCGGCTCACGCCCGGCTGCTGAGTGATCTCGGCGTGACCACGAAGGCGTCCGAGGCGCGCTACGCCCGCGACAATGCACAGGTCCGCGATAGCGCCGCTGCGGTGAGCAACGCCAAGCGGTCCGAGGCGGCAATCCGCCAGAACCTCGACGCGGCAACGGGGCGTGCCAAGGTCGCGCAACGCGCGATCGACGGCGAAGCGGACGGGACCGGCGTCCCCTATCGGGACAGCTACCCGAATGCAGCCGACAACGCCCCCGTCACCCGGCCGATAGAGCCGCCCCCCCCGCAGCGGCTCTATGACGCCGTTCGTGCTGCCGGCGGGATCAAGGACGCCTACGAATACACGGACCGGAACGGCGCGATCAAGATGGGTGGCGGCGACATCAAGGCGATGGGCGGTGGCCGCTATCCGGGCGTCATCAACAATAAGTCCGGCCTGTCGCTCGACCAGATGGCCGTCCGCATGAAGGAACAGGGCTTCCTCAACGACGGGATCGACGGCGGCGGCGGACATGCCGGCGAGGCTGGCGACCTGGCTGGAATGCTGCGCGAGCGGTTGGGCGCGGACTTCGCCGGTGGCAAGGACCGCGTGGGCTCGCCACAATACCCGGTCGAGGCCGGCGCGCACTATGCGGACGAGCTGGCCTCGCACACCGAAATGACGCGCGTGCATGAGCAGATGGCCGAACAGATCGGGCTCACCCCGGACGAAATGCGCGGGCTGTCCAGGGGGCAGCTTGCGGACCTGATCGCGGAGCATCATAGCTTCGAAGACGTGGCCCGCCTGATGGACGAAGCGGACGGGCACCTGATGGACCAGTCCCGCTACACTGACGAGGCGATTGCCGCCGAGCGCGACCGCCTTGGGGCGGAATACGATGCCGCTGCGGCGCGCGATGGTCGTGCGCCGATGGACGAGGATACCAGGTATGCCGCCGCCCCCGACGAGAGCAAGCCAGACCCGAGCGGACCAAGCTATGCAGAAGGCGTCGAAAATCCTGGCGGACGAGAAGGCGAGCCCGGAGCTGCGCGCACAGGCTCAACGCCTGATGGACGCAGCGAAGATGTACGGGGCGCTGGGAATGGCGAAGGAGAAGCTGCGGGCCAAGGGCGCGGTGCCGACAGCAATTCCGGACAGGCCGACATCTTCGGGGCAGAAGGTGACGCCGGACCCGCGCCCCGCGGCGAAAGCCCCGACTACACCCTGAGCAACGATCCTCGGCAGGAGACGATCCCCGGCACCGAAGGCACGGCCAAGCAGGCTATCGCCGCCCGCGATGCCGCGCCGAACAGCGGCAAGGGGCCGCAGGCCGGGATGGACGCCTTCGATATGTTCGACCCGGACGCGCGCAATCAGCTCCCGCTTGCCGACGACGCGGCGCGCGTGGTGAACGATCTGCGTAGCGAGCTTTCTTCCTCGGGCTTCTTGAACCCCCGCATCTGGAAGGCGGTATTCGGTCCGATCACGAAGGCGGCGCTGGAGCCGTTCGCCAAAGCGGCGCGCGAAATGCGCGAAGCCTTCGCGTCGGACTCGCGGGTGGCGGCGTCGAAGGACGCCCGCGTGCCGCGCGCGCCAGCCGGCAAGGCGGAAGCTGCGATCGAGAAGGCCGCGCCGTCCCTCGCACGCACCGCCCGCCAGGTGGCGGCGACTGTCCGCGCCGTGACCTACGGCGACGACAGCGCCATGCGCGCGCTTGCCGATCGGCTGCCGGATGCGGCGAAGGGGCCGCTGCATGACTTCCTGGACGTCTTCCACGCCCTCGCGGGCGAGAACCGTGAGGCCAAGCGCACCTTCGCGGAGGGCGTCACAATGCGGACCAGCGCGCGCGTCAACGAGCTTTCGGAGATCCTTGGCCCGTCGCTGGAGACGCCGGCAGACCTGGCCCAAATCGTCCGCATGGTGCAGAACCCTTCCAGCATCCGCGCCGGCACCCGCATGGGGGACGCGGCCAACGGGCTCAAGAAGTGGCTGGCCGAGCATCACGCCTACATGAAGGCTTCGGGCCTGGAAGTGGGCGAGATCAAGAACGGCTACTTCCCCCGCCGGCTGAACATCGAAGCGGTGTGGGGCGATCAGGCTGGCTTTAAGACCGCCGCGACCAAGGCGTTCCGCGACGCGGGCATGGCGCCGAAGGATGCGGCCGCAAGTGCCGAGTCCTGGATGGACGCTATCCGGACGAACGGGACGGACCTCAAGAACCCGATGGCGATGCACGGCGACAACCTGGGGGCGGACTTCATCCAGGGCCGCACCCTGCCGAAATCGGCGGACCAGACCCTCGCCAGCTTCCTTCACGACAACCCGGCGCATGTCCTGGTGGGCTACGCCCGCACCGCCGCACAGCGCGGAGAATTTGCCCGCGTGATGGGCAAGGACAACGTGGCGTGGACGACCTTGGTGGCGAAGCTCAAGGCGGGTGGTGCCGATGCGATCCTGCCGAAAGTTGAGGATTACGTTCGGACCCAAACCGGACAGGTGTCGTCCAATGTGAGCTACGGCGCTCAGAAGGCGCTTGGGTGGGTGCGGGCGCTCGGCACGATCAGTCTGATGGAGCACGCGACCATCACGTCCCTGACCGAGCCCTTCACCACGCTCGCGCGCACCGGCTTCAACCTGCCCGACCTCTGGCACCAAACGAGCACGATGACGGCACATTTTTTCGGACGGGCCAGCTCGGACCGCGCGCGGGAGCTGGCTGAGGATATCGGGACGATGGTCAGCCACCTTGGCGGCTCGATGGCCGCGGCCCGGTGGGTGGGTGGCGAGCCGGCCAGCATGAAGCAGGCTCACGTCATGGGCCGGTTCTTCCGGGCGGTCGGGCTGGAGCAATTCTCGCACGGCATGAATGTCGGGTCCACGTCGGTCGCGGATCGATTCGTGATGCGGATGTCCAGCTCGCATGGCGCCGCCGGGCGCGCCGGGCGCGAGGCGAAGTTCTCGCTTGGCGAGCTCGGCATTCCGGACGCCAAGGCGGTGCAGTTCGCGGCCTGGATGAAGGTGGCCGGCAAGGACGGCATGGACGTGGCGACGCTCCGCGCGGCCCCGCCTGGTATGGCGGAGCTCTACCGGACGGCGGTCTTCCGCTTCACCCGCCAGGTCCACATGCAGCCCGGCGCGGCAACCCGCCCCCGGTGGGCGAGCACGCCCTTGGGTGGGGCCGCGTTCGCCTTGTCGAGCTATGCCTATGCGCTCCACACGAATGTCCTGATGCGCCCCATCCGGGCGCTCAAGAGCGGCGATCTCACCGCCGCGGACAAGTCGGTCCTGGCGGTCACCACGGCGGCAGGGCTGCTGGCGGCGGTGCCGGCGCAGATGGTCCTCGGGGAGCTGCGTAGCCGCCTCCTGGACTCCAAGGAACAGCGCAAGGGGTATCCGGACCGCGCGGTGGGGACGGCGTTCTCCCGCGCCGGCCTGATGGGCGCGGTGGACCCCTATTTCCAGGTGCTCACCGGGCTCCGGTATCATCGCGACCTGGGGACCAGCATCGCCGGGCCATACCTGGGGCGGATGCTGAACGCGGGCTCCGTGGTGGGCAACGTGATGCAGGGGGAGAACATCAAGGACTCCGGCAAGCGGAAGCTGGCGACGGTGGCCTATGACATCGGCTTGAAGCCCGCGGCCAACTTCGCGGCGGCAGGGCTTCCGCTCCCGATCGCCGCGGTGGTGGCACAATTCATGGGGGCCGGGTCCGTAAAGGAGGCGTTCGTGTCGGGCGTTGCTGCGCCGCCTCCGCCGAAGCGGATCAAATAATCCGTTGCGTGAGCTGCGCGTCTGTGTATTGTCTGGTTTGTCCGGTATGTGATCGGACAAACCACCACACCACCACGGAGACACCTGTGATCCATCAAGAGAGCCAAGCCGCCGGCCCCGATGCGCTCGGCGGACGCGCGGATGCTCAGAAGCCCCGCATGGACCTGCTGGCGTTCGACGCGATCGAGGCGGTTGCCCGCGTTGGGACCAAGGGCGCCGCCAAGTATTCGGACCGGAATTGGGAGAAGGGGATGCGCTGGGGCCGACTGCTCGGCTCCCTGCTGCGGCACGCATTCGCGCACGCCCGCGGTGAGGACCGCGACCCCGAGACGGGCGAGCTGCACATGGCACACGTCGCCTGGAACGCCCTGGCCCTGACCTCCTACATGCAGCGCCCGGAGCTCGCCGGCTTTGACGATCGCCCCGCCTCCATCAAGGCCCGCGAGCTTGCGGTGGGGCAAAAGATGGTGGGGCTGGGGCTGGCGATGTCGCTCGGCGGGATGCCTGGCCTGGCGCCGCTCACCCCCCACGGTATCGCGTGCCAGGCCGGAAACGCCCATTTCGCTGGAGCATCGCCACATGGACATCCGCATGACCACCCGTCGAGCGTGCCCTACAACAAGTCCGGTGCGGCAGATGCCGGCGGCGGGTGCCCGTGGGGACGCGGCCGATGAGAGGCTCTCCGGTGAGCATGGCAGCCGCCAAGGGGTTCATCCTGGCGGTGGAAGCGGCGCTTGCCGCCGGGCACCCGCCGCCGGGGGTCACTGATGGTCGCCGTAAGGGGGCTCTGGCCGTCGCTACTGGCAATCTGGACCTCCCGCGCGGTAGCGCGTTCTCGGCTCTTGCTAATGCCTCTCGCAAGTTCCGAGCGCCTGACATGGCCCTCTACGTTCCGCGTGCCCGCACCGCGCCCGCGTCCGCAAATAGCGCGGACGATCTGGAAGCGGCGCTTCGCAAGGCGGGGGACAAGGGTGTCCCGGTCGATGGCATTCCGGACGCCATCAAGGCGATCCAGGCGAAGGGCGTGCAAATCTCCATCGGCACGGACGGCAACGCCCGCATCGTCCGGCAGAGCGCGCCGGCGCACATCGAGGGCTCGCGCCTGACCCTGATGTCCGACAAGAACAACCGCTTCAAGATCGGCGCGATGGGGGATCAGCACGTTGGGTCCGTCCATGCCCGCTACGACGTGATGAACGACCTTTACCGCCTGTGCGGCGAAGCCGGGATCAAGCACGTCTTCAACACCGGCAACTGGATCGAAGGCGAGAGCCGGTTCAACCGGCATGAGCTGGACGCGCATTCCCTGGACGGTCAGGTCCGGATGCTGGTCGAGCGGTTCCCGAAGGTGAAGGGGATCACCACTCACGCCGTCTGGGGAGACGATCACGAAGGCTGGTATGCACAGCGCGAGGGCATCGACGTGGGCCGCTACGCTCAGATGCGGATGCGCGAAGCCGGCCGCACCGACTGGAATGACCTCGGCTTCATGGAGGCGCATGTCCGGCTGGTGAACGCGAACACCAACAAGGAGTCCATCATGGCGGTGGTCCACCCTGGCGGCGGCAGCTCCTACGCAACCAGCTACGCCATCCAGAAGATCATCGAGAGCCTGGACGGCGGCGAGAAGCCGGCGGTGGGCCTGTATGGGCACTATCACAAGCTCTGGTGTGGGAACATCCGCAACGTGTGGTGTGTCCAGACCGGGACGGCGTGCGATCAGACCACCTTCATGCGGAAGAAGAAGCTGGAGGCCCATGTCGGCGGCGTGTTGATCGACCTGGAGCAAGACCCGAAGACCGGCGCCATCATCGCCATGCGGCCCGATCTGCGCCGCTACTTCGCCCGCGGCTACTACGGCGACCGCTGGGGCTACGGCAACCCGGTGCGCCACATCGACCGGGGGGTTCCCTCCTGATGGATGCGGCCCCGGACGTCATCACGCAATTCCCGACCGCCGGTGAGATCGACGTGGCGACCTACGCCACGCTCGACCACTGGCGGCGGCACCTTGCCGCGATCGACTGCGTTCCGCCGGGGCTCAGCTACCTCGACCGCCAGGCGTTCCTCCGCGCCTGCGGCCAGCTCACCCACCACTACATGCGCCGGTGGCGCAGCTTCAAGCCCGTCCAGGCCCCCGGAAGCCTGGTGTGGACCCCAACCCTCAAGGAGCCATCCCATGCCGTCTGACACCAAGACCACTCCTGCTATGGAGATTTTCGAAGCGATCCAGCGCGACATCGCCAGCATCAATCGCGCGATCGACACACTGGACGGCGATATGAAGTATGCCGATCTAGCCATCGCGCGTGCCGACCTGGCAGCCCTCACGGCCCGCCTGTCCCTGCATCTGGGGGTGCCGGCGTGACCTTGTGGGGCGGTGCGATCCTGGCGATCTACGGCTCGTCCGCCCTGGCGGTCGTCGGCCTGTTCCTGCTGGCGACGCCGATGTGGTGGCCCTGGTCACTCGTCTGCGCCACCCCATTCCTGACGGTGCTGATGATCGGAATGGCGTGGACGTGGTGCGCTCCCAGGCGGCATGAAATCTCGTTTCAATAGCCGATAATGCCGGGGATAATGCCGGGAATGGTATTCCGGACAAAAAATCGTTACGACTGACAAGAAAAAAGCCTGCCCTATCTCATTGATAAGGCAGGCTTTTTTGCTGGTCGGAGTGAGAGGATTCGAACCTCCGGCCCCTGCGTCCCGAACACAGTGCTCTACCAGGCTGAGCTACACTCCGACTGTGCCTCGGGCTATAAACCCCCCCGCGCCCCACGGCAAGCACCCGCCTGACCTATTATGCCGCTCACCTGCCATTCGTGGGCGAGAAGCGAGCAAGGCCAGGGTCGCTGACCGTCGCGCGAAGGCGCGCTCCGGACCTGGTGGGGGTCGAGGGGGCAACGCCCCCCGCCTTACTTCCCTTCCTCCGCCTCCGCCGCGCGTTTGAGGCGGCGGTAGCTGCGGGCGCTCAGGGGTAGCATGATGACGTAGCACAGGCCGATCAGGGCCAGTCCGGCCCAGGGGTCGGCGACCAGCAGGGCGGCCATCAGGCCGGTGCCGAGCAGGACGGGCAGGACGAATTGGCTGGGAATTTTAAAGTTCTTGAAGCTCCACACCGGCAGGGTGGAGATGGCGAGGACGGCGGTGACGATCAGCACGCCGGCGACGAAGGGGGGGAAGCGGGCGGCGGTGGCGAGCCATTCCAGGCCCATCGATTCGGCTTCGAGGCCGACGAAGAGCGGGAACAGGACGACGCCGGCGGCGGCGGGGGCGGGGACGCCGGTGAAGAAGTTGTAGGTGTAGGCGGGGTGTGGGCCGGCATCGAGGGCGGCGTTGAAGCGGGCGAGGCGCAGGCAGACGCAGACGGTGTAGAGCAGGGGCGGCATGAAGCCGAAGCCGTGGGCGCCTTGCAGCGACCAGAGATAAAGGATGAAGGCGGGGGCCACGCCGAAGCAGAGGAAGTCCGACAGGCTGTCGAATTCCGCGCCGAAGCGGGAGGTGGCTTTGAGCATCCGGGCGATGCGGCCGTCCAGCCCGTCGATGCAGGCGGCGACGATGATGGCCACCGCGGCCTGGTCGAAGCGGCCTTCGATGGCGAAGCGGATGCCGGTGAGGCCGGCGCACAGGCCGAGCATCGTCAGCAGGTTGGGGATCATCCGGTTGAAGGACAGGCCCTTGAACCGCGGCCGGTTGGTGGGCCGGAAGCGTTGGCGCAGGCGGCGGATCGGCGATTCCGGTCCGCCGGGAACCAGCCGCGGGGTGTTCATGTTTGAGCCAGCACGGTTTCGCCGCCGATCATCGTCTGGCCGACGGCGACGAGCGGGGTGATGCCGTGCGGCAGGTACACGTCGGTGCGGCTGCCGAAGCGGATGATGCCGAAGCGGGCGCCGCCGTCGATATGCTCGCCTTCGCGCACGTCGCACAGGATGCGCCGGGCGATCAGGCCGGCGATCTGCACCACACCGATATCGCCGCCGCTGTCGAGCTTCAGGGCCAGCGCGTTGCGTTCGTTGTCGGTACTGGCCTTGTCGAGGCTGGCGTTGAGGAACTTGCCGTTGCGGTAGGCGATGCGGGTGATGGTGCCGGCGGCCGGCATGCGGTTCACGTGCACGTCGAGCACCGAAAGGAAGATGGCCACGCGCCAGCGCGGCTCAGGGCCGAGGCCGATCTCCTCGGGCGGGACGGCGAGGCCGACCATCACCACCCGCCCGTCGGCGGGGGCGACGAGCAGGCCGGGGCGGTCGGGCACGGTGCGCTCGGGGTCGCGGAAGAAGTACAGGCAGAACAGCACGAAGGCGCCGCCGAGCCAGACCAGCCACTCGCTGGTCATCAGGCCGAGAACCGCCACGGCGGCGCCGCCGATGATGAACGGCTTGCCGGCGGGGTGCGGCGGGGAGAGCACGAGGCGCAACGAGTCCACAAGCGACATGGGAAGCTTTCTGAAAAAGACGTCTGTTTATGGATGCTTCACCAAACAGGCGCAAGAATTCCCGGCCTGACCCGTACCGGAGCATCGCCATGCCCTTCGACTCGCCGTTCGCCCTGGGCCCTTTCATGGTCGACGAAACCGGCCGGCTTTCGCCGACGGAGGCCGGAGTTTTCCCTGCCTTCCGCCTGCTCTGGCGTGGCTGTGCGGTGCAGGTGGCGATGGCGCAGGTGCAGGCGGGGGTGGGCACGCTGGTGCTCGACCTGCCGGCCGGGCGGATTGCCAGCACCGCCGGCGATGCGCACACCCGCTCGCAGCCGCGGCGGGAGGTGGCGTTCGCGGCGCTGCGGGTGGTGGCGGAACTGGTGCCGGCCGGCTGGCGGCTGGGCTTGCGGGCGGATCACGGTGTGGGACTGACCGTGGAAGTGCCGCTGGCGATGCCGGCCAGCGCGAACGACCTGATCAGCCAGGTCACCCGCATCCTGCTGGCGGCCGGGCCTTATCTGGATGTGCTGGCGGAGGCGGGGGTGGAGTGCGGCAGGGCGAAGACCTGCCCGGGATAGATCAGGTTGGGGTCGCGGATCTGGCCGCGGTTGGCTTCGAAGATGACGGTGTAGCGCACGCCCTGGCCGTAGCTCTGCCGGGCGATGCGCCAGAGGTTCTGCCGCGGCTGCACCACCACGCGGGCTGCCGGGGCCTCCGCCGGGCTGCCCGCAGGCGCTATCACCGCGCGCTGGAACGGCAGTTCCTGGCGCGCCAGCACCTGCCCGGTGGCGCCGACGAGATCGATGCGCAGCTGGTGGTCGCCAGCCGCGACCTCGATGCCCGGCACGAGGCCCCAGCGGCCCTGGGCGTCGGCGGTGGCATCGCCGGCCGGCTGGTTGTCGATATAGACCCGCACCACGCCCCCGGGGGCGGCCAGGCCGGCGAAGCGGATCTCGCCCTTGGCGTCGTAGTCCACCACATCCAGCGTCAGGCGCGGGCCGGGGCTGGCCGGGGCGGGCGCCTGCAGCACGCGCGGCGCCGCATCCGGCGTGGTCAGGATCACCACCGGCGCCGGGGCGGGGGTTGGCTGGGGTGCTGAAGCCGCAGGGGCCGGAGCGGCCGGCGCCACTGGCACGACGACGGCCACCTGGGTGTCGCCCCGCACCGCGGCGCCTTCATTGCTGCGCGAGGAGAGGGTGAGTGCGCCGGGGCCGGGGGCGATCGGCGCGGTTGGCACCAGCACCCACTGGCCCTGCGGATCGGCCCGCGCGGTGCCGAGGGTCTTGCCGTTCTCCTCCACCGTCACCGCCGCGCCAGGCTCGGCCCGGCCGGCGATGACCGCATCGCCGCGCGGGGTGACGCGAACGATGTCGAAGCTCGGCTTCACCGGCTCGGCCGCCACTGGCGGCACGGGCTGCGGCGCGGGTTGCGTGACCGGTGCCAGGGCGGCCGGCTGGGTGGGCGGTACAGCGGGTGCGGGCACGGGCGCTGCCGGCACGCTGGCCTGCACGGCAGGGGCAGGGGCCGGCGCGGCCGGCAAACTTGCCTGGACCGGGGCGGCAGGGGCCGGCACCACCGGCGCCGCTGCCTCAACAGGCGCGGCCGGGCGCGCCGGCTCGGGCGCGCGGCCGACGAGGCCTGCCGCCAGCACCGCACCGGCCAGCAACACAACCCCGATCCCCGCCGCCACGGGCGGGCGGAGCAGCATGGGCCGGGGCGGTGGCGTCTCGGTCATGGCGAGGCCTTGCTGGGCTGCCCGCGCCCCCTGCGGGAACGGGCTCTATCCTGTTGAAAGGCGAATGATATTACGCCGCTGTTGCACCTTACGGCGCACCGCACCCCACCGCAATCATCGTCTCGCGGCCGTTCCGGGGTTGCGATGGCAACGCTCGGCGACGCATTCTCCGGCACCGCCCCGAGGAGACGACAGATGGCCAGAGGTCCCGCCCCGCAAGTCATGCTGCTGCCCATGCGCATCTGGGACAGCCCGATCCGCCTGTTCCACTGGACGCTCGTGATTCTGCTGGCGGTCTGCTACCTCGCGGTCGAGTTCAACAACATGACCCTGCACATGCGCGCCGGCTACGGCGTGGCCACGCTGCTGCTGTGGCGGGTGGTCTGGGGCTTCATCGGCAGCGACACGGCGCGCTTCGCCACATTCCTGAAAAGCCCGCTGGCCGGGCTGCGCCACCTGCTGCACTTCACCCGCCGCGAGCCGGACAGGCAGGTGGGCCACAACGAGGCGGGTGGCTGGATGGTGGTGGCGATGCTGCTGATCGTCTCGGCGCAGGTGGCCAGCGGCCTGTTCGCCAATGACGAGGAAAGCTACATCTCCGGCCCGCTCGCCAAGCTGATCAGCGGCGAGAGCGGCGCCTTGTCACTGTCGATGCACCGCCTCAACTTCAACATCGTCGCAACCCTTGCGGCCGTGCATGTGCTGGTGATCGTGCTCTACGCCGTGGT
>CAMCJI010000106.1 GCA_945874805.1 Asaia bogorensis
GGCGCGCAGGCGGTCACCGTCTCGGCGGCTTCGAGCCTACCACGGGGAAATCGGTAGGGAAGCCACGGCGTTTGCATCACGACCCCGGCCTCGTTTGCAAGCCTACCACGGGGAAATCGGTAGGGAAGCCACGGCGCCTCTCGCCGGTCACCCAGCGCGGCTATCAGCCTACCACGGGGAAATCGGTAGGGAAGCCACGGCTTTCCCGGCCGCGTTGTTCATCATGGCAGAAGCCTACCACGGGGAAATCGGTAGGGAAGCCACGGCGCCTGCATGGAGCTTGCGGCGCGGGAGGCGAGCCTACCACGGGGAAATCGGTAGGGAAGCCACGGCGACTATTCGAGCCCCGTGCCAACCGACCGAAAACGGCCGCCGAAGTCATCAGACGGTCATCAGGTTTATATGATTGAAAACAATAGAAAATTCGCACCGCAGTGGATCTCGCCAGTGCAGAGGTTCGGAGAGAAACCGCTCTGAGAGAGCGATTTTCGGCCTCACAGCCGTCAACCCGGTCAACAGGTTCCCTCGGAAAACCGCAGGAACCCTGCGCCTGACGGCGCTACCGGCCGAGCCGGAGAGTGGGATTCGAAAGGAAATTGGCGGAGAGTGTGGGATTCGAACCCACGGTACGCTTTCACGCACACACGCTTTCCAAGCGTGCGCCTTAAGCCGCTCGGCCAACTCTCCGTCGCGCAGGTGCTGCCGGACCGAAAACCCGATCGGCTGACTCACCGCGGTAAAACCACGAGCGGCGCGGACCATACCAGCGGTCCTGCGCCGCGCAAGCCATATCAGGCATCCATTTTGAGCGCCGCGAGAAAGGCGCTCTGCGGAATTTCCACCTTGCCGAACTGCCGCATCCGCTTTTTGCCTTCCTTCTGCTTCTCCAGCAGCTTGCGCTTGCGGCTGATATCGCCGCCGTAGCACTTCGCGGTGACGTCCTTGCTCAACGCGCCGATCGTCTCGCGCGCGATCACCCGCCCGCCGATCGCCGCCTGGATGGCGATCTTGAACAGCTGGCGCGGAATCAGGTCCTTCAGCTTCTCGCAGATCGAGCGGCCGCGCTTATCCGCCTGGCTGCGGTGGGCGATGAAGCTCAGCGCGTCCACCGGGTCGAGATTGACCAGGATCGAGATGCGAACCAGGTCGCTTTCCGTATAGGTATCAAGCGAGTAGTCGAAGCTGGCATAGCCGCGGCTCACCGATTTCAGCCGGTCGTAGAAATCGAACACCACCTCGTTCAGCGGCAGCCGATACACCGCCATCGCCCGGTTGCCGACGTAGGTGAGGTCCACCTGCTGGCCCCGCCGCTCGCTGCACAGCGTCAGGATCGAGCCGAGATACTCGTCCGGCACCATGATCGTCGCCTTGATCCAAGGCTCCTCGATATGGTCGATCAGGCTCAGGTCGGGCATATCGGCGGGGTTGTGCAACTCCTCCACCTCCCCGTTGGTCCGGTGGATTCGATACACGACCGACGGAGCCGTGGCGATCAGATCGAGGTCGAACTCACGCGAAAGCCGCTCCTGGATGATCTCCAGATGCAGCAGCCCGAGGAAGCCGCAGCGATAGCCGAAGCCCAAGGCCGCCGAGCTTTCCGGCTCATAGTGGAACGACGCGTCGTTCAACCGCAGCTTGCCCAGCGAGTCGCGCAGCTTCTCGAAATCATCGGCATCCACCGGAAACAGCCCGCACCACACCACCGGCACGGAGGGCTTGAACCCCGGCAGCGCGGCGGCGGCCGGTACCCGGTCCTCGGTGATGGTATCGCCGACGTTGCAATCGGCAACCGTTTTGATGGCCGCCGTGATGAACCCCATCTCCCCCGGCCCGAGATCGGCCGAGGGAATCATCTTCGGGGTGAACACGCCGACCTGCTCGATATGATGCACCGAGCCGGAGGACATCATGCGGATTTTCATGCCCTTCTTCAGGCGCCCGTCTTTGATCCGCACAAGAATGACCACGCCGAGATACTGATCATACCAGCTATCCACCAGCAGAGCCTTCAGCGGCGCGTTCGCATCGCCCTGCGGCGGCGGCAGGCGCGTCACCAGCGCTTCCAGCACGCCTTCGATGTTCAGCCCGGTCTTCGCGGAGATTTCCACCGCTTCGGAGGCATCCAGCCCGATCACATCCTCGATCTGCTGGCGCACCCGCTCCACTTCGGCCGCCGGCAGATCGATCTTGTTGAGGATCGGCACGATCTCGTGCCCCGCATCCAGTGCCTGATACACATTGGCCAGCGTCTGCGCCTCCACGCCCTGAGACGCATCCACCACCAGCAGGCTGCCCTCGCAGGCCGCCAGCGAGCGGCTGACCTCATAGGCAAAGTCCACATGCCCCGGCGTGTCCATCAGGTTGAGCTGATAGGTCTTGCCGTCTTTCGCCGGATACATCAGGCGCACGGTCTGCGCCTTGATGGTGATACCGCGCTCCTTCTCGATATCCATGTTGTCCAGCACCTGCTCGGTCATCTCACGCGCGGTGAGGCCGCCAGTGTGCTGAATCAGCCGATCGGCCAGGGTGGATTTCCCGTGGTCGATATGGGCGATGATGGAGAAGTTGCGGATGAGGTCGAGGGGCGTGTCGGTCATGGGAGGGACATAGGGTGTTTATCGTGAAATGTCAGCCGCCGTGCGCGACGGGGGTTCAGCGCAACACCGCCCCCGTCGCCTTCGCCACTGCGGCGACCACCTTCGCGCAGGCCGCCTCGATCTCCGCATCGGTCAGCGTGCGCTCCTTCGGCTGGAACACGACCTCGACGGCGATGGACTTCCGCCCCGCCGCCACCTTCTCGCCCTCATAGACGTCGAACAGCGAAACCTCGGCGGTAAGCGCCCGTTCCGCGCCCTTCGCCGCCCGCAGCACCGCCTCGGCGCTCACAGCGGCATCGACGAGGAAGGCGAAGTCGCGGCGCACCGGCTGGAACGCCGGCAGATCGGCGGCCGCCTTCTTACGGCGCTTCGGCTCGGCCACCGCATCCAGCATCAGCTCGAACGCCACCGCAGGCCCGGTCACGCCCAGGGCGGCCAGCACGCGCGGATGGATGGCGCCGAAGGTCGCCAGCACCGTCTTCGGCCCCTGCCGCACCGTGCCAGACTGGCCGGGGTGGTACCAGGCCGGGGCATCGGCCGTCACCTGCAGCGCTTCCATCGGCACGCCGATGCCCGCCAGCGCGGCCCACAGGTCGGATTTCGCGTCCATCGCGTCCACCCCGCGGCTGGCCACCTGCCAATGCCGCGGCGTCGCACCCAGCCGCAGTCCGGCGGCCACCTGCATCTGTGCCGCCCCATCCGGGAAGGACGGCCCGATCTCGAACAGCCCGACATCGCCGAAGCCCCGCGCAGCGTTCCGCTTGGCCGCCAGCAGCAGCGTCGCCACCGGTGTCGGCCGCATCCGGTCGAGGTCGGCGGCGATCGGGTTGGCGAGCATCAGCCCGGCATCCGCCGCCCCGAACACCGCGGCCTCGCGGCTGTCCATGAAGCTGAAGGTGACGCACTCCACCAGCCCGCCCGCCGCCAGCGTCCGCCGGGCCAGCGCCGCACGCGTCTGCTTCGGCGTCAGCGACGTCGGCGGCAGCGCTTCCTCACGCGGCAGCGAGACCGGCGGCACCGCATCCATGCTGCGCAGCCGCAGCACCTCCTCAATCAGGTCGCATTCCGGCTCGATCGCCTCGCGCCCCGCAGCAACAACAGCCAGCCGTTCCGGGGAGAGCGACACAGAAGGCTCCAGCGGTGTGAAATTCGCCACGTCGTTGCGCCAGGACGGCACATGCACGGTCACACTCTCCGCATCGCGCTCCGCCACGGCAAAGCCGAGCCGCGTCAGGGCACCGACCGCCTCGTCCGCCGGCACATCCAGCCCGCCGAGCCCGGCCAGCCGGTCAAACCGCATGCGCGCCGTGCGCTGCCAGGCCGGTTCGGCCCCGGCTTCGGCCACCGCGCTGGCCTCGCCGCCGCACAGCGCGATCACCATCGCCGCCGCCGCATCCACCGCCGCCGGCAGCAGGGCCGGGTCGATCCCCCGCTCGAAGCGCTGCCGCGCGTCGGAAACGATCTGGTGATGCCGCCCCGTGGTCGCCACGCGCACGGGATCGAACAGCGCGCATTCGATGAACACGTTGGTCGTCGCCTCGTCGCAGCCGGTCGCCTCGCCGCCGATCACCCCCGCCAGCGACTGCACGCCATTCGCATCGGCGATGACGCAATCCTCGGGCCGGCCGATATAATCCTTGCCATTCAGCGCCCGAAAGCTTTCGGAAGCGCCGGGCCGGAAGGTCAGCACCCCGCCCGCCACCTTGTCCGCATCGAACACATGCAGCGGCCGGCCGATGTCCAGCGTGAAGAAATTGGTCATATCGACCAGCGCATTGATCGGCCGCAGCCCCACCGAGATCAGCCGGTCGGCCAGCCATTGCGGGCTCGGCCCGTTCTTCACCCCGCGCACGGTGCGCCCGAGCACCCAGGAGCACGCCTCCGGCATCTCGATGCGCCACTGCACCGCGCTCGGCGCCGTGCCTATGCTCGGTGCCGGCGCGAACGGCTTCAGCGTGCCGATCCCCGCCGCCGCCAGGTCCCGCGCCACCCCGCGGACGGAGAGCGCATCCCCCCGATTCGGCGTCACTGCGATCTCGATGACCGGATCTTCCATCCCGGCCCAGACGGCATAGGGCGTGCCGACCGGCGCATCCCCGGGCAGTTCCAGGATGCCGTCATGATCCTCGCCCAGCCCCATCTCCCGCACCGAGAGCAGCATCCCCGCGCTGACAACACCGCGAATTTCGCCCACTTTCAGGGTGATCCCGGTACCCGGAATGAAACTCCCCGGCGGCGCGAACACCGCCTTCCTCCCCGTCCGCGCATTCGGCGCGCCACACACAACCGAAACGATGCCATCGCCCGCATCCACCCGGCAGGCCCGCAGCCGGTCCGCATTCGGATGCTGCACGGCCTCGATCACATGGGCAATGCGGAACGGTGCCAAAGCGGCGGCGCGGTTTTCCACGCCCTCCAGCTCCAGCCCGATATTGGTCAGCGCCGTGGTGATCTCCTCCAGCGAGGCCGTCGTCTCCAGATGCGTCTTGAGCCAGGAGAGGGTGAATTTCATCGCTCAGATCCCCTCATGCAGATTGGCCGGCGCCAGCGGGTTGAACCCGTAATGCCGCAACCACCTGATATCGCTCTCATAGAACGGCCGCAGATCGGGGATGCCGTGCTTGAGCATCGTCACCCGCTCGATCCCCATGCCGAAAGCAAAGCCCTGCCACTCCCGCGGATCGATGCCACAATTGGCCAGCACCTTCGGATGCACCATGCCGCTGCCCAGAATCTCCAGCCAGTCGCCGCCGCCGCCCAGTTCCCCGGTCTTCCTGTTCCAACCGATATCCACCTCCATCGAGGGCTCGGTGAACGGGAAGTAGGACGACCGGAACCGCACCGGCAACGTATTGATGCCGAAAAACGCCCGCAGGAAGTCGATCAGGCAGCCCTTGAGATGGCCGAGCGTGATATCCCGCCCGATCACCAGCCCCTCCACCTGATGAAACATCGGCGAATGCGTCGCGTCATGATCGGCGCGATAGGTACGGCCAGGCACGATCACCCGGATCGGCGGCTCCTGGCTCAGCATGGTGCGCACCTGCACCGGCGAGGTATGCGTCCGCAACACCTTCGGCCGCCCGGTCTCGCTCGCGCTCTCCAGATAGAAGGTATCCATATCCTGCCGTGCCGGGTGATGCGCGGGGATGTTGAGCGCCCCGAAATTGCGCCAGTCATCCTCCACATCCGGCCCCTCGGCGATGGCGAAGCCCATCGCCCCGAAGATCGCCGCCATCTCCTCCATCGTCCGGCTGATCGGATGGATCAGCCCGTTGGCACGCGGGCGCGGCGGCAGCGTCACGTCCAGCCGCTCGGCCGCCAGCCGCGCCGTCATCGCCGCCTCGTCCAGCGCCACCCGCCGCGCCTCGATCGCAGCGCCCAGCTCGTCGCGCAGCACATTCAGCGCCGCCCCGCGCACCCGCCGCTCATCAGGCGAGAGCTTGCCGAGTTCCTTGAGCAGCCCGGTCAGCCGCCCGGCCTTGCCCAGAATGCCCACCCGCACCGCATCCCAGGCGCGCAGCTCGCCAGCAGCGGCCAAAGCGGCCTCCGTCTCGGCCTTCAGAGAGGTCAGATCATCGGACATGATATCGCCTTGAACACAAAAAAGGGCCGCCCAGCGCGGGCGGCCCTTGATCTCGTTGAAGTTTCCCGTATGGGACCCTTCAGGCCAGGGCGGCCTGCGCCTTCTTCACGATCTCGCCGAAGGACGCCGGATCGTCATAGGCCATGGCGGCCAGAACCTTGCGGTCCATCTCGATGCCGGCGAGCTTCAGCCCGGCGATAAATCGCGAGTAGATCAGCCCATGCTCGCGCACGGCGGCATTGATGCGCTGGATCCACAACCCGCGGAATTCCCGCTTCTTCACCCGGCGGTCGCGGTAGGCATACTGGAGCGACTTCTCCAGCCGTTCCAGCGCGATCCGGTAATTCGTGGACGAGCGACCCACAAAGCCCTTCGACTGCGCGAGGACCTTCTTGTGGCGGGCGTGCGTTGTTACGCCGCGTTTTACACGTGCCATCTATGCGCTCCTCAGACCAGACCGTAGGGGGCCCACTGCTTGACGGTCTTGCCGTCAGCTTCAGTGAGCACTTGAGAGCCGCGCCCTTGGCGCTTCATCTTCTGGGGGCGGTTGATCAGGCCGTGGCGCTTGTTGCCGGGGCCGGCTAGAACCTTGCCGGTCGCAGTGATCTTGAAGCGCTTCTTTACAGAAGACTTCGTCTTCATCTTGGGCATTTGCATCTCCTATAGCTATTCCCTGCGGATCGCAGGCATCGCGGCCGGGCATGCCCACACAGGCCCGGCGCGCTGATGGAGCGGGGCGTATAGGGCAAAGCGTGGCGCATATGCAACCTCCGGGCTTTGTCCCCGGCGCGCAGCCCCATATAACCGCGCGCATGCCCACCCCATTCATCAAGATGCACGGCTGCGGGAACGACTTCGTCATCTTCGACGAACGGCCGGCCCCGCTCGGCCTCACCCCCGCCCGCGCGGCGGCCATCGCCGATCGTCGCACCGGCGTCGGCTGCGACCAGTTCATCGTCCTCGAACCCCCGCCCCCCGGCTCCCCGGCGGACGTCTTCATGCGCATCCGCAACCCCGACGGCAGCGAGGCCGGCGCCTGCGGCAACGCCACCCGCTGCGTTGCCTGGCTGCTCGCCCAGGAGACCGGCCGCACGGCGATCACCGTCGAGACCGTCTCCGGCCTCCTCCCCGCCACCGTCCACAGCGCCCAGCACATCACCGTGGACATGGGCCCCGCCCGCCTCGCCTGGTCCGACATCCCCCTCGCCCACGAAGCCGACACCCTGCACCTCCCCCTCGAAGGCGACCCCGCCGCCGCCTCGATGGGCAACCCCCACGCCACCTTCTTCGTCCCCGACATGGACCGCGCCGCCATCGACACAATCGGCCCAGCGATGGAACACCACCCGCTCTTCCCCGCCCGCGCCAATATCGGCTTCGTGCAGATCCTCTCCTCCGACCGCTTCCGCCTCCGCGTGTGGGAGCGCAGCGCCGGCCTGACCCTGGCCTGCGGCTCCGGCGCCTGCGCCGCCATCGTCAACGCCGCCCGCCGCGGCCTCACCGGCCGCCGCGCCACCGTCCTCGTCGATGGCGGCACCCTCGAAATGGAATGGCGCGACGACGGCCACGTGCTGATGAGCGGCCCCGCCGCCACCGCCTTCCACGGCAGCATCGACCTCACGGCCCTGCCCGCATGACCGTCGAGCTCCTCACCTTCGGCTGCCGCCTCAACACCTACGAATCCGAGGTGATGCGCACCCACGCCGCCACGCTGGACAACACCATCATCGTCAACACCTGCGCGGTGACCGCCGAAGCCGAGCGCCAGGCCCGGCAAGCCATCCGCCGCGCCCATCGCGAACACCCCGAGGCCCGCATCGTCGTCACCGGCTGCGCCGTGCAGATCGACCCCGCCGCCTGGGCCGCACTCCCCGGCGTCACCCGCGTGCTCGGCAATGACGACAAGCTGAAGCCCGAATCCTGGGCCGAAGGCGCCCCCTCCGCCGTCTCCGACATCATGGCCGCGCGCGAGACCGCCGCCCACCTCGTCACCGAATTCGCCGGCCGCGCGCGGGCCTTCGTGCAGATCCAGCAAGGCTGCGACCACCGCTGCACCTTCTGCGTCATCCCCTTCGGCCGCGGCCCCAACCGCTCCGTACCCATCGGCGGCGTAGTCGATCAGGTCCGCGCCCTCGTCGGCGCCGGCTACCGCGAAGTGGTGCTGACCGGCGTCGATATCGCCAGCTACGGCCCCGATCTCCCTGGCGCCCCGCGCCTCGGCCAGATGATCCGCCGCCTGCTCGCCCTCGTCCCCGAGCTCCCCCGCCTGCGCCTCTCCTCCCTCGACCCCGCCGCCATCGACGACGACCTCTGGCGCCTCATCGCCGAGGAACCCCGCCTGATGCCCCACCTCCACCTCTCCCTCCAGGCCGGCTCGGACATGATCCTCAAGCGCATGAAGCGCCGCCATTCCCGCGCCGAGGCCCTCGCCATCATCGCCCGCGCCCGCGCGCTGCGCCCCGATCTCGGCCTGGGTGCCGACCTCATCGCCGGCTTCCCCACCGAGACGGACGCGCTGTTCGCCGAAACCCTCGAATTCGTGGAGGAAGCCGCCATCCCCTACCTCCACGTCTTCCCCTACAGCGCCCGCAGCCACACCCCCGCCGCCCGCATGCCCCAGGTACCCCTGGCCCTGCGCCGCGAACGCGCAGGCCGCCTGCGCGCCGCCGGCGAGGCCAACGCCGCCCGCTTCCACGCAGCCCAGATCGGCCGCACCCTCTCCGTCCTCGCCGAGTCCGACGCCTCCGGCCACGCCGAACACTTCGCCCCCGTGAAGCTCACCGGTGCCACCCCCGGCACCATCCTCCCCGCCCGCATCACCCACGCCGACGCCAAAACCCTGACAGCAGGAGCCGCCTGATGGCCCTCGGCTTCCTCTCCCGCCTCAAGGAAGGGCTCTCCCGCTCCACCCAAAAACTCACCCAGGGCATCGCCGCCGTCTTCACCAAGCGCAAGCTGGACGACGAAGCCCTGGAAGAACTCGAAAACCTGCTGATCTCCGCCGACCTCGGCACGGCCGTGGCCGCCCGCGTCATCGCCAACTTCCGCCGCACCCGCTTCGGCAAGGAGGTCGGCGAGGACGAAATCCGCACCGCCCTGGCCGACGAAATCGCCGCCATCCTCGCCCCCGTCGCCCGCCCGCTGGAGATCGACCGCACCCGCCGCCCCCACGTCGCCCTGGTCGTCGGCGTCAACGGCACCGGCAAAACCACCACCATCGGCAAGCTCGCCCAGTTCCACAGCGAAGCCGGCCTGCGCTGCATGATGGTCGCCGGCGACACCTTCCGCGCCGCCGCCGTCGAACAACTCCAGGTCTGGGGCCAACGCACCAACACACCCGTCATCGCCGGCAGCCAGAACGCCGACTCCGCCGGCCTCGCCTTCGACGCCCTGACCCGCGCCCGCGCCGACAACATCGACCTTCTCCTGGTCGACACCGCCGGCCGCCTGCACAACAAATCCGCGCTGATGGAAGAACTCAGCAAGATCATCCGCGTGATCCGCAAGCAGGACCCCACCGCCCCCCACTCCGTCCTGCTGGTGCTCGACGCCACCACCGGCCAAAACGCCATCCAGCAGGTCGGCACCTTCAAGGACATGGTCGACGTCACCGGCCTTATCGTCACCAAGCTCGACGGCAGCGCCCGCGGTGGCATCGTCGTCGCCCTCGCCGAGGCCTATGGCCTGCCCGTCCACGCCGTCGGCGTCGGCGAACAGGCCGCCGACCTCCGCCCGTTCGACGCGCAAACCTTCGCCCGCGGCCTCGTCGGCATCAACTGACGCGGCCGCTGCGGCACAAGGTCCCAGCGCAGATGCGAAAAGCAGGTCAGCGTCCGCCGTTCCTCCTGCGACGGACCATCGGTATCTGGGCCCGGCCAGATCGCGCCTTCGTCCATCCTCAACACCCAGCCCGCACATAACCTGACTGAGATGCAGGCCGCCGCGCCTAAACCCGAAACGCCGGGGTGAGGTCGATCTCGGCAGGCGCGCGGTGATGCGCGGTCATGAAGCCGCGGACGTCCGAGGGCGGCATCAGCAAGGTGGCGGTGTTGACCAGCGGATGCACGAGCAGGGCCTCGGCGGTCATCAGCCCGGCATGCAGCACGGTGCGCACGCGCAGGGCGGTGTCATGCATCACCGCAAGCGGGGTGACGGCCCCGGGTTGCACGCCGAGCACCTCGCGCAGCAGATCGGCCTGGCCGAACGAGAGCCGCTTGGCCCCGATGAGGCCGGCGAGGATCTTGGTATCCATCAGCGGGTCGCCAGGGGTGATGACCAGCCAGAGCTGGCCGCCGGCATCCTTGAAGAACAGGTTTTTGACGGCCGCGCCGGCCAGATCGTCCCAATGCGCATGGGCGTCTTCAACGGTGGCGAGCGGCGGATGCTCCACACATGGCGGCGCAAGGCCGAGGGCCGCCAGGGCGGCGGCAAGCGCTGGGGGGATCGGGCTCATTCACGGGTCCAGATCGGATCTTTGATGCGCGCGAGGAAGCCGGTATGGGCGGCCAGCGCTGCCTCGCCGGGGATGAAGGGGCGGGGCGTGCGGGCGCCGGTGCTGGTGTAGGTGGCGGTCGGCAAAGCCGACTGGGCGGCGCTCGCGAGACCCAGGCCACGCTGGCGCCCGCCGGTAAGCTCGACATAGACCTCGGCGAGAAGCTTGCAGTCCAGCAGCGCGTTATGGGTGGTGCGCTGGCTCAGGTCGATGTCGAAGCGGCGGCAGAGGGCGTCGAGGCTGTTGGGCAGGCCGGGGAAGCGGAGCTTGGCCATCGCCAGCGTGTCGATCATGCGCTCGCGCGCGAGGGAGGGGCGCTTGAGGCGGGCGAATTCGGCGTTGAGGAAGCCGAAGTCGAAGGGGGCGTTGTGGGCGATCAGCGGGTCGTCGCCGAAGAAGGCGAGCAGGTCGTCGGCGATCGCCTCGAACAGCGGTTTGCCGGCGAGGTCTTCGATGCGGATGCCGTGGATGCGGGCGGCTTCCTCAGGGATGTCGCGCTGTGGGTGGATCAGGCGATGGAAGTGGTTGTTCGTCGGCAGGTCGTTGATCAGCTCGATACACGCAACCTCGATCACGCGGTCGCCCTTCAGCGGGTCGAGGCCGGTGGTTTCGGTGTCGAAGAGAACGGAGCGTGTCATGCGGTCAGGTCGTGGATCAGCCGGCGGATTCGGCGCAAGGCGTGGAAGCGGGAGAGCCCGGTGCGGATCACAACATCGGCCCGGCGGCGCTTCTCGGCGTCGGGCATCTGGGCGCGGATGAAGGCCTCCACCTGCGGCCGGCTCATCGTGCCGCGGCGCAGCACGCGGGCAATCTGCACGGCACGGGGGGCAGAGACGACAACGACGAGGTCGCAGCGCCGCTGCCCGTTGGTCTCCAGCAGCAACGGGATGTCGAGCACGGCGGCGCGGGCGCGGGCGCGGCGGGCGCCGGCCAGGAACCGGCGCTCCTGATCGCGCACGAGCGGATGCACGATGCGTTCAAGCCGGCGGCGGGCGGCGGGATCATGGCTGACGGCAGCCCGCAAAGCAGCGCGGTCGAGCGTGCCGGCCGTCACCGTGCCGGGGAACGCCGCCGCGATGGCAGGCAAGGCGCGCCCGCCCGGCGATTGCAGCCGGCGCACAGTGGCGTCGGCGTCGAACACCGGAAAGCCGGCGCGGCGCAGCATGGCGGCGGTGGTGGACTTGCCCATGCCGATGCCGCCGGTAAGCCCGATGATCTTCATGCCGGGAATCTCCGCCATGCACCGGTTGCGCGCAACCGGTGTTGCGGGCGATGAGGGGGGCAGAAGGAGATCTGCCATGAACGCACTCGCCCGCCGGTTGGAAGTCGCCATCGCCCTCGCCGAGCAGGCGGGCGCGCTCGCGCTGTCGAAGCAGCCCCCGCCCGGCGCGCCGGAAGCCACGATGAAAGGCACGCAGGACTGGCTCACCGAAGCCGACGGGGCAGTGGAAGCCTTCCTGTCCGCCGCCCTCGCCGAGGCCTTTCCCGAGGACGGGTTCCAGGGCGAGGAAACCGGCGCCGGCCGCGGCGGCCGCCTGCTCTGGGTGGTGGACCCGATCGACGGCACCTCGAACTTCGCCCGCGGCAGCAAGCGGTTCTGCGTGTCGCTCGGCCTGCTGGAGGGGCGGCAGCCACTGGCAGGCGTGCTCGTCGCGCCCGCGTTGGCCGAGACCTTCGCCGCGCGCCTCAGCGGCGGAGCCACGCTGAACGGCGCACCCATACGCGCCGCCTCCACCACCGCGCTCAGCCGCGCCCAGGTGGAGTGCGGCTGGTCGCCGCGGGTGCCGAACGCGCAGTTCTTCAAGCTCTCGCAGGCGATCCTTGAGGCCGGCGCCATGCTCCGCGAAGGCGGCTCCGGCGCGCTCGGCCTGGCCGACGTCGCAGCCGGACGGATCGACGCCTACGCCGAGATGCACATCAACCTGTGGGACGTCGCCGGCGTGCTGCCAATCCTGGCAGAAGCCGGCGCCGTGACATCGGACTTCACCGCCGGCAACGGCATGGTCGCCGGCAATCCCATCCTGGCCTGCGCCCCGGGCGTGGCCGAGGCAATGGCGGAGATTTTCGACCGGGCAATGGGCTGAGGAAGGCAGAAGTCTTCTGTTGGCCAACACAGCAAAGCCAAGAGCAAAGGTTTTTTGCTTCTTTTTTTCAAAAAAGAAGAGTCTTCCTTCCCTTCACCCCTCCTCCCCCACGCCATTGATCCCGGACGTGCGGCGGAACGTGGCCAGCCCCACCCCCGCGGCCTCGAACCCCCCGTCATTGGCCAGCGCCTGGCCGTTGAGGTAGCTCGATTTCGCGCTGCAAAGGAACCCGGCGAGCTCGGCCATCTCCTCCACCGTGCCGTAGCGGCCGAGAGGGATCGTGTCATAGTAATCGGTGCGGATCGCCACGCTGTGCACCAGCTTCGCCATTTCGGTTTCCACCGGCCCCGGGCAGATCGCATTCACCCGCACGCCGAAATTGCCGAGCTCCATCGCGTATTGCTTCGTCAGATGGATGATCGCCGCCTTGCTGGTGCCGTAGGCAACCCGCAGCGTGCTCGCCCGCAGCCCGGAGATGGACGCGATGTTGACGATCGCCCCGTGCCGCTGCGCCTGCATCACCGCACCGAACGCCTGGCTGCACAGGAACGCACCGTCGAGGTTGGTGCCGAGCACATGCCGCCACTCCGCGAAACTCGTCTCCAGCGCCGGCTTGAACACGGCCACCCCGGCGTTGTTGATCAGCGCGTCAACCCGCCCCCAGCGCGCCATCACCGCCGCCGCCGCCACCTCCTCGGGCCGCGAGACGTCGCAGGGCAAGGCGAGCACGCGATCCGGCAGGCCCAGCGCCGCTTCGGTGGCGGCCAGGGTGGCGCGGTCGATGTCCAGCAGCGCCACCGCATGATCATGCGCGAGGAACCACCGGGCGATCGCCAGGCCGATCCCGCGCGCCCCGCCCGTCACCACGGCCACCCGCTCAAAATCCGCCATCACCCGCCCCCCGATCGACACCCCCCGCGGTAAGCGTCTCGCCCAACTTTGGCAACCGCCGCCCCATCATTTTCCGCTTCTCAACCCGCCGGAAAAGACGTCTCCTCCCCATCTCCCCCCACGCCCACAAAGGGCCACCCAAAGGCCCCGAGCATGACCTGGCCCCACCGCCTGCGCCTCCTCACCGCCCTCGCCGCCACCCTCGCCCTCCTCCTCACCGCCGCCCACTTCCGCAGCGCCACCGACGGCCTGAGCGTCCAGCACCTCACCATCGCC
>CAMCJI010000107.1 GCA_945874805.1 Asaia bogorensis
TTCTTTTTGTTCACAAAAAGAAGACTCTACCCCTTGCTTACCCTGCCTTACCCGGCGGCGGCACATAGACCGCCGCCCCTTCCGGCATGACGGCGCGGAGCACGTAGTCGGCGGCTTGCGGCTCGTAGAGCGCCCACAGCCGCGCCAGCTCCAACAGGGGCGAGGCATGATCGTCCACGCGCAGATCGACGAGCGGAAACGGCTGATCGTCCACCACCAGAAGCGCGGCGGACGTCACCGCCGCGCGTTCGCCGCCGGCGTCTTCGCCGGCTTGGATGGCGGCGAGCAGGCGGGTGGCGAGGGGCAGCCCATTGTCGGCGCAGAAGGCGGCGACCATCGCGGGGGCGATGTTTTCGTTGGCCAGGATGTTGCCCAGGCCGATGCAGTCCGGGCCTTCAACGAGGCTGCGCACGGCGCGGACATGGGTGCCGGTGAAGTGGGCGGTGCGGCCGGCGGCGTCGATCACGGCCAGTTGCCGCCAGTCCCGGTGCGGGGTGGCGGCGACGGTGGCGTCCATTGCCTGTTGGGCGGTGAAGCCGTGGCCGAGCAGGTCGAGCAGCACCGGGCCGAGGCGCGGGTCCGTGCGGTGCTGGGTCAGGGCGGCGCCGAGGCCGGCGCGGGCGAAGGGGCAGCGCGCGCCGACGCCGACGGCGGAGGTGGTGACCACCGCGCCGAACTGGCCGGTGCGGGCGCAGCGGCCGAGCAGCGAGTAGGTCATGCCAGCGCCTCCATGAGTGTGCGGGCGGTGTCGTCCCAGGGGACGTGGCGGTATTCCGCCTGCACCTGGGCGGTCCAGGCGGCCAGGCCCGGCCGGTCGTCCAGCACGGCGCGGATGGCCGCGGTGGCGTCGGCCGTGTTGTCCGGGTCGAAGTAGCGGGTGAGCGTGCCGCCGGATTCGGGGAGCGAGGTGGTGCGGGCGGCCAGGCAGGGCCGGCCCATGGCGAGGCTTTCGCTGACCGGCAGGCCCCAGCCCTCGAACAGGGAGGGGAACACGGTGAACAGGCAGCCTTTGTAGAGGGCGATGAGTTCCACGTCCGAGGGGTCTTCGACGATGCGGATATGGCCGTCGAGGAAGCGGCAGTTTTCGAGCTGGCTCATCAGGTCGGCGACCAGCCAGCCGATGCGCCCGGCGAAGACCAGCACCGGCAGGTCGGCCGGCGGCATGGACTCCAGCAGACGGCGCCAGACGCGCAGCATCAGCACGTGGTTCTTGCGCGCCTCGATGGTGGAGACGAACAGCACGTAGCTGCCGGGGGTGGGCAGGTCGGCGCGCAGGTTGCCGGCGGGCGGGCCGAAGGCGGTGAAGCTGGTGCCGATCGGCAGCACCGTGGGCGGGTGGGCGAGCGGCTGGCCGCGCTGTTCGGCGTGGCGGGCGACGTCGGCGGCGGTGTAGCGGGAATTGGCGAGGATGCGGTCGCAGAGCGGGAAGGTGGAATCGAACCAATTGCGGAAGTCGCGCACCAGGATGTCGTTGCACCATTCCGGCCGGCGCAGCGGGATGATGTCGTGGACCAGCAGGGCGACGCGCATGGCCTGGCCGTCGCGCAGCGCCGCCACGCGGGCGGCGTAGCCGGGCTGGGCCCAGGGCGAGCCGAGGATGACCAGCACGTCCCCCGGCTCAGCGAGGCTGGCGATGTCCTCGCCGCCGGTCCAGACGATATCGTCCGCCACCGGTTTGCGGGGGGTGAGCAGGCGGGCGAGTTCGATCAGCACCTGGGCGCCGTGGCGGACCGTGCCGAACAGGTCTCGGCGGAACAGGCCGATGGCCAGGCGCAGGCGGGCCGGCACGTGGCGGGCGATGCGGTGGCGGGCCGGCGGGGTATCGGGCGGCGGCGGCGGCAGCGGGGCGGTGGCGGTGCCGCTCATGTCGGCATAGGTGGCCAGCACCGCCTCCCACGGCACGGTGCGAAAGCCGAGCGGCCCCGGGCCCTGGCGGACGAAGCGCACCTGCCCGCTGGCCCCGTAGCGGGCGTGCAGGGCGCTGTAGATCTCGAAGCACATGCGCTGGATGCCGCTCGGCCGGGGGGAGGCGCGGGCGTAGATGAACAGGTCCTCGACCTCGACGAACAGCGTGGTCAAGTGCGCTTCCCGTAGGGGTGGGAGCGGCAGATCACCACGTCGCTATGCCCCAGCTCCGCCATTTCGGCCGCCGTGACGGGGCGCAGGCGGGCGTTGGGCATGATCTGCCAGAACCGCAGGCCCTGGGCGCCCAGCCACTCCAGCAGGCCTGGCACGTCCGCGCGGGTGGACATCTGGATGCGGTCCCACTCCATGCAGATGACGATGCCGGGCGAGCGGGCGAGCAGGCCGGCCGCACCGGCCAGGATCAGCGGCTCCGCGCCCTCCGCATCCATCCGCAGCAGATCGACGCGGCCTTCGGGGGCGGCGAGGTCGAGCGGGAGCATCGGCGCATCGACGAGGATGCGCTCATCTTCGTAGACCAGCCCCTCGGCGGCGAGATGCCCGCCGCCGGAGTGGCTGCGCGAGGTGACGAAGCTCACCCGCCCCTCGCGGTCCCCGGCGGCCACCGCGCGCACCTCCGCCCGGCCGCTGTAGCCGCACAGGGTGAGCGAGCGGGAGACGAGGCGGGCGAGGCGGGGATTGGCCTCGAAGCTGGTCAGGCTGCCGGCCGGGCCGATGCGGCTGGCCATGATGAGGGCGAAGTAGCCGTGATTGGCACCGACCTCGATCACCCGGTCCCCCCGGCGGACGAGGCGGCGCACCACCGCCTCCACCTGCGGCTCCCAGGCGCCGCGCACGATCAGGGAGGGGGCGATCTGCTCGTCGCGCGGATCGACGAAGATGGCGTGGCCGTCCCACAGGATGGTCAGCGCGGTGTCGGGGTCGAGGTAGAAGTAGCGGCGCGGCAGCAGCCGGGCGGCAACCCGGATCCAGAACTGCGCCATGCGCGGCGGCAGCATGCCGATGACCTTCCGCGCCGCCCGATGCATCACATCCATGCCGGTTCCGTCCCTCTCGTGACCGTTGTGTCTAGACATTCGCGGCGGCGGCAACAACCCAAGCGGGCCAGGGGCTGCATCGCGGGCCGGAGTCGGCAAACTTTACACGCTGGAGGCGGCTTTATGGGGATTTGGGCCGATTCTGCGGCGATGCTGTCGGCAAACTTTACAACGCGCGTTGAATGGAAATGGGGGGGAGATTTAAAAGATTGATATAGCTCAATAAAATTCGGCGGCACGGAACCTGCTTAACGTTGCCTTAAGCGCCGGGCTCGAGCCCGGTGGAAACGCAGACGTGTGATCGGAAACCTCATGACCTTGAAGTCCATTTTTAGTGCGGCGACGCTGGCTGCGGGCGCCATCCTGATGGCCCCGGTTGCGGGCCAGGCCGCCGTGTTCCAGGTGTTCGACGATTTTGATGGCGGCCTGATCAGCTTCAACAATACGGTTGCAGCCTCCGGCGGCACCGTGATCACGGACGTTCTGCCGACCTCCGGCAACGGCGTGCGGACCAACTACACGATCACCCGCCCGAACAATGCCGCGGTGTCGATCGGGGGTCTCTACACCCTGTCCGGCTCCTCCCCGACACGTACCACGTCCGGTGGCGTGATCGGCATCAACCCGTCCTCCTCGGGCGCCTCGAACGGCGTCGCGCCGTTCACCGACTCGCTGAACAGCGGCATCAAGTTCGACTTCTCGGGCTACACCACCGGCAACGGCACGGGCGTCAACGCCCTGTCCTTCGAAGTGGGTGACTGGGCGACCTGCTGCCAGACCTCGAACATCTACATGTCGTTCGACGGCATCAACCCCATCCTGCTCGGCAGTTCGACGAGCTTTGGCGACCAGTTCCTCACCAATGGCGGCGCCGGCGTGTTCGTCGCCGCCTTCAACGACGCGCAGCTCTACACCCAGATCTACTTCTGGGGCGATGGCGTGGGCGAGGTTCTCGTCGCCGGCGGCACCGTCCGCTACGCCCAGATCGGCCAAGGCGAACTGGTGCCGTCCGTCCCCGAGCCCCTCAGCATGGCCCTGCTCGGCACGGCGCTGGTCGGCCTCGGCTTCGCCCGCCGCCGCCGCGCCTGAACCCCTGCTTCGGAATCAAGGCGGCTCCCGCGAGGGAGCCGCCTTTTTTCATGCCTGCATCCGCGGGCCGCCCCGCGCCGTAGTGCCTCCACACCCCCAGGAGGCCCTGCCCATGCGTGCCCTGCTACTCCTCGCTTTGCTCGCCGCCCCCGCCTCGGCCCCCTTGGCCCAAACGGCGGAGGACTTCGCCGCCTGGCCGCTGCTGCTGCCGGATTTCCCCTCCACTGGCGGCGGCGGCGTGATGATCCGCGGCTATGACCCGGTGATCACCGGTGCCATCTGTGTGACGAAGTTCAGCGCGGTGGAGCCGGACGGGACGACCTATCGCAACATCGTCGAGTTCGACGCGCTGCCCGCCCAGGGCGGCACGCTCTGCACCCACGGCCGGTGGCGCAGCGAGGACGGCAGTGCGGCGGGCACCACGCCGTTCCGCGTGTTCATCAAGGACGGGGTGCGGCGGGGGAGTCCGTGAGGGCCGCCCCCCCGAGCCCCTACGGGAAGCTCACATCCCCGTAGGGATAGAACTTCGTAAGGTCGAGATGCCGGTAGGTCAGGCCGTCCAGGCGCACCGTGCCGAGGAAGGGCTCGGGCGGTTCGACGAGCAGGATGGTCGGCGCGAAGCCGGTGTCGTCGAAGCCGCGGCGGAAATGCACGCGGCTTTTGATGGCGATGACGTCGAAGGATGCGGGGTTGAAGCCCAGCCCCTCCAGCTCATGCAGCTCGATGATCTGGGCGAGGTAGGGGCTGATCACCAGCACGTTGCGGTCGCCGAAATCCACCGAGATCCACACCTGGCCGATGCCGCGCCGGCCCGTCTCGTGCACCGCGTGGATGGTGCCGGTGATGCGCACGGGCTGGCCGGCGCTCTCATCCGCGAGCCCGCCCACATCCATGTCGAAGGCATCGCCGCGCTTGGCGCCGCGGAAGGCATCGACGGCCACCGGGTCCGCCACCGTGCAGATCAGCGTGTTGGAGAGGCTGCCGGCGATGATCTCGGCCAGCAGATGGGTGGCGTAGCCCGAGCGGTCGGAATGGTCGGCCAGCACCACCGGGGTTTCGCCCGCCTGCACCGCCAGCTTGGCGAGCAGCACGCCGTCGGCCATCAGATGCACCTTGGTGGAGCCGACCAACTCGGCCCGCTTGCGCCAGGCGAAGCCGGAGATGTCCTCGGCGATGCGCTGGGCGAGCTCGGGCTTGCCGTTGGTCATCGCCTGGATGGTCATGCCGGCATCCGGCACGTCCGACCAGGGGAAGCCGAAGAAGACGTTGACGTAGACATCCGGCTCGCGCGCCTCCCAGGTCAGCGCCCGCTGCACGAGGTCCGACCAGGGGGAGGCGCCGGTCCATTGCAGCACCGTCGGCGTGATGATCGGCACCTTGATGGTGGTCACGGCCGGCGCGTAGTCGCCACGGATGCTGCGCACCAGGGTGCGGGCGGCGCGCTCGCCCTGCAGGTAGCCGTCGTAATGCGGGAAGTATTTGACGGTGAAGCCCATGTCGGCATGGGCGAGGAACTCCGCGTCCTCATTGCCGTGCGGGTCGAAGGTGGCAGCGATGCGCGCCTGCGGGCCGACGGCCGCGCGCACGCGGCGCGCCAGCTCAGCCTCGGGCCGGGCGATGCCGCGCGCGGCCATCGCACCGTGCAGGGCCATGAACACGCCGTCGAACGGGCCGTCGGCTTGCAACTGCTCGACCATGCGGGCGGTGAAGGTCTCGTAGGCCTCCTCCGTCACCCAGCCGGAGCCGCTGCCGGTTTTCGGCCAGAGCGGCGACTCGATGCCGACGAGTTCCACATCCGCGAACTCGCGCGCCACCTTCACGAACCCGCCGAGATAGCCGCGGGGATCGGCCGCCAGCAGCTGCTCGCCGCGGGCGGGAGAGCCCTGGTAGACGAAATCGCTGTAGGTGGTGTCGTAGGGCAGGAAGGTGACCGTCTCATGCACGAAGGTGAGGACGGCGATGCGGATGGCGGTCATGATCGGGTGTCCGGCTGTGGTGCGGGCATTTGAGACCACTCGGCGGGCGGCGTCACCCCTGGGGAGGTTGCGGATAGGCAAGCGGCAGCAAGAGTCTTCTTTTTTGAAAAAAAGAAGCAAAAAACTTTTCTTCGGGCTTCGCCGCCAAGCCGGACAGGTGGCGGAAGGACGGCGAAGCCATAAAATCCGCATGGCGGCATCACCCAATCCCGCCCTGCAAGCCGCCCCCCAACGGACAAAAGTTTTTTTGCTTCTTTTTGTTCACAAAAAGAAGACCTGTCCTTCCCCCTGTTAAGCCCCTGGCAACCCGATCGCGCCATCCTGCCGCCCAGCAACCCTCGAGCTGGAGCCACCACGCGATGATCCCCCGCCGTTCCCTGCTGCTGGGCGCGATGAGCGCCCTTGCCCTGCCTGCGCATGCCAGCACCGGCGAGACTCCGCCGGCCCTGGATGGGGCGCGCACCGTCTCCGCGCCGGAGGCACGTGCGCTGATCGACAAGGGGGCGGCGGTGTTCGATGTCCGCCGCCGCGCGGCCTATCTGGAGGGGCGGCTGCCGAAGGCGCGCTCCCTGCAGAAGGCCAGCGCCACCAATGCCTTCGACCCCGCGATGTTCGGCGCGGGCAAGGCGGCGCCGCTGGTGATCTATGGTCATGGCTCGGATGGCTGGTCGGCGGTCGATGCCGTCAAGACCGCGGTCGGCGCGGGGTTCACCCAGGTGCACTGGCTGCGCGGCGGCTGGACGGAGTGGAGCAAGGCTGGCCTGCCGAGCGAAGAATAGGCCGCCGCCATGCCGTCCTTGAGCGCACTCAACCGCATCGGCGTGCGCATTCCCGCGCTGATGGTGGTCGTCGCCATCCTGTTCGGCGCGGTGGCGGCCACCGCGCTGGTGTGGACGCGCCACAGCCTCGGCTTCATCGTCGAACTCGGCGACTACGACCTGCGCGCGCGGGACGGCATCGGCCGGCTGGCCGGGGCGACCGAGGCGCTGAACACCCGCCTGCTCGGCGTGATGGCTGGGGCGTTCTCCAGCCCCGGCTCGGCCGAGCGGGTGCGCGGGCAGATCGCCGCGGTGGGGCGTGAGTGGCAGGCGCTGGATGCGCTGATCCGCCCGGCCGACCGGCCGGAAGGCTGGGCGGGGGCCGCCGGCGCGGTGGCCGGCCTGCCGGCCCTGGCCACGCGGGCGGATGCCGCCTTGCGGGCCAGCCAGCCGCTCGGCGAGACCTACGACGCCTGGCTGGACGCGGTGACGCCGCTGCGCAAGGTGACGCAGCTGCTAACAGGTACACTTGATTCGCGCGTGCGCACGCGCGTGGCGGAGGATGGTGAACTCGCGGTCTGGGCCGATCGCGGCATCCTCGGGCTGACCCTGCTCTCCCTGCTGATCCTCGCCGGCGTGGCCTGGGGGCTTGTCGCCGGGGTGGCCCGGCCGATCGGGCGGATGACCGCGGTGATGACGCGGCTTTCCGGCGGGGAGGCGGATGTCGCAGTGCCCGGCACCCAGCGGCAGGACGAGATCGGCCATATGGCCCGCGCGGTGGAGGTGTTCCGCGCCAACATGCTGCGGGTGCGCGAACTCACCGAGGCCGAGCGTGAGGCCGCCGCCCTGCGCGAGCGCCGGGCGGCGGCCATGCAGTCCTACACCGGGGATTTCAGCCATGCGATCGCCGGCGTCATGGGCTCCTTCACCACCGCCGCCGACAGCATGCGTGGCGCCGCCGTGCTGGTGCAGGGCAGCGCGCGGGAGACGATGGAGCAGATGGAGGTGCTGGACCGCACCGCCGCCAGCGCGGCGGACGGGCTCTCCGGCGTGGCCGCGGCGTCCGAGGAGATGCTGACCTCGATCGGCGAGATCCGCCGCCAGGTGGGCGAGGCCGCGCGCGTCTCCGCCGAGGCGGTGCAGACCAGTGCCGCCACCGGCGCGGAGGTAGACGGCCTGGCCGAAGCCGCCCGCCAGATCGGCGATGTGGTGGAGCTGATCGGCACCATCGCCGCCCAGACCAACCTGCTGGCGCTGAACGCCACCATCGAGGCGGCGCGCGCGGGAGAGGCCGGGCGCGGCTTCGCCGTCGTCGCCTCCGAAGTGAAGAACCTCGCCGGGCAGACCGCCCAGGCGACCACCGAAATCAGCCAGCGCATCGCCCGCATCCAGGCCTCCACCGCCGGCGCGATCGACTCGATCGCCGCGGTGACGGCCGTCGTCGCCTCGGTGGACAGCATCGCCGCGACCATCGCCCGCGAGATCGACGAGCAGACGGCAACCGTCCAGGAGATCGTGCGCAACGTGCACGCCGCCAGCGCCGGCACCGCGGATTCCGCCGTGGCGGTGCGCGACGTCGCCAGCCGCAGCGTCGCCGCCGTCGGCACGGCCGGCGAGGTGCTGACCTCGGCGGATTTCGTCGCCGCCCGCGCCGAGGACCTGCGCAACGAGGTGGCAAGCTTCCTCGCCGCCATGTCCACCGCCGGAGACCGCCGGGCCTTCGAACGCATGCCCTGCCACATCCCCGCCACCGCCGTGCTGGCGGACGGGGTGCGGGTGGACCTGCATATCCTCGACCTCTCGCCCGGCGGCGCCCGCCTCTCCGCCGTGCTGCCGGCCGGGGCGGGGGAGAGCTTCCAACTCGCCTTGCCCGGCGAGGCGGCACCCGTGACCATGCGCCTGGCCCGCAAGGACGACACCTGCACCGCCGTCACCTTCCGCGACCACCCGGCCATGAGCCGCCTGCTGGAAGGGCTGCACGCGGCTCGGGCGGCTTGAGGGTAGGCAAGGCAAGGGTCTTCTTTTTTGGAAAAAAGAAGCAAAAAATTTTTGGTCGTTTGCGTGGGCGCTGAGCGGCGTCGTTCGGGCTTGGCGGAGGTGGGTATTTTTGGCTTCGCCGGATTTGCCACCAATTCTACGGCTGGGCGGCGAAGCCCTTAGATCAGCCGCCGCCAAGACCCCCTCCGCCGTTCATGCCCCAAACCAACGAACAAAGTTTTTTTGTTTCTTTCCTGCGCGGCGCCTTCGCCGTCGCAAGTTCACAAAAAGAAGACCTTCCCTTCCCCTACCGACCGTTCAAAGCCGCCACGATCAGGTCGATCCCCTGCGCGTGCCAGCGCTGCACCGCCTTGTGGTCCGCGCCCAGCAGCGCGGCCAGTCGCCGCCAGGGGAACAGGTGGCGTTCTGTGCTCGGCGAGACCAGCGAGCGGGCGCCGACGATGCGGCGCAGCACGTAGCGGTCCAGCGGGATGAGCGGGATCCAGGCCATTGCCTCGTCCATGCGGGTGATGCGGGCGGCGTCCGGCATGGCCGGGCGCAGGCGCCCGCCGGTCCAGCCGTAGCTTTCGATGGCGGTGCGGACGACGTCGAGCTGGCTGGTGCGCAGGCGGGTGCCGTAGCCGCTGGGGGGCAGGGCGAGGAGGGCGGTGCCGGCTTCCTCCAGGCGGTAGATCACGGTTGCCGCGTCGATGCCCGGCGCGGGCAAGCGGGGGCGCGGCGCGGCGAAGCCGGGGCCGCCGCGCGCCACGGGTGCGCCGTTGTCCGCGCCATTCGCCCGCAGCCGCGCTGCGTGTTGCGCGCCCAGGAAACCGCCGGGTTTCTCCGGCTTTGCCGGAGAACCCGGCGCGAATGGCGCAACAGCGGCGGGAGGGGCGGTACGCTGCGCCGTTTGCGCGCCATTCAGGTGCGAGACTGACATCATGCGGAGGCTCCTTTGGGGGTTGTGGGTCGTTTGGCGTCGATGACGCGCAGGCCCAGGCGGGGCTTGCGCTGCACGGGGTGGCGGTATTCGGCTTCCACCAGCAGGCCGGCGGATTGCCAGGCGGCGATCACGCGGGCGGCTTCGTCCGGCTCGAAGCCGAAGCCGTCCACCAGCACCTGCCCGGCCCAGCGGCCGGCGGACCGCCCGGTGCGATGGGCGGAGAAGGCGGCGCCCTCGGCATCGCCGGCGGCGATCAGGTCGAGCGCGCGGTTGCAATCGGCGGCGGTGAGGCCGCGGAAGGGGCTGGGCGGCTTCCACGGCGCGATCGCGGCGACCTGGTCGCCGGCCGGGTAGTCTTCGGTTGCGTTGCCCAGGGCGACGGTTTCCAGGCGGTACCACAGCACCGCCTCGCCGGCGGGGGCGAGGTTGGCCTTGGCGTCGTCCAGCCGCACATGCCGCCAGCGTTCGCGGGCGGGCACAGAGAGCGCGCGGGCCTCCTCCTCGCTCATCGGGCTGAGCAGGCAGGCGACTCGGGCGGCGTCGGACAGGGATTTGGCGCCGCGCATCGCCTCCACCCCTTCGCCCGCGGATTTGCGGACATGGTGGACGAGCAGGATGGCGGCCCCGGTGGCTTCTGCGACCTCCGCCCAGGCGGTGGCGGCGGCGTCCATGTCGCCGTTGGAGTTTTCGTCGAGGCGGTGGGACTTCACGAAGGGATCGACGACGATCAGCCCGATGCCGGCGGCGCGGCAGGCGGCGATGATGCCGTCGCGGTCGGGGTGGACGAGGGCGCCCGACTCGGAGGCGGCCATGCTGATCCGCCGGTCGCGGCCGGAATGCAGGAACAGCCGGCCGGCGAGCTCGGCGGGTTCGATGCGGTGCAGGCGCATGAGGGCGGCGATGCGGCGCTGGGTTTCCTCCAGCGGGTCCTCCAAGTTCATCACCCAGGCGGGGCAGGGGTGGTGCACGCGCTCGCCCAGGATCGGCCGGCCGGTGACCAGGGCCAGCGCCTGGCCGAGTGCCAGGGCGGATTTGCCGACTCCGCCCGGGGCCGCGAGCACGGAGACGAAGCCGCGGATCAGCCGCGTGCCGTAGAGCCAGGCGCGCGGCGGGATCGCCTCGGCGGCCGGCAGCGTGGCGGGGAGGGCTGCGAGCGCCGGTGCGTCCACGCGGGCCTCCCACTGGGCCCAGAGGTCGCTCATGCGAAGCGCCTCAGCGCGCGGCGCAGGCCGGCCTGGACGATCTCCTCGCGTTCGTCCTCGCTGAGCACCGATTCGCGGTCGGCCGCTTCGGCGGCGGCGAGCACGCGGGCGCGGGGGTGGCGGGCGGCGAGGGCATCCTCCACCGCGCGGGCGACGAAGCGGGCGGCGCGGCCGCGGGCGGCGGCGTGGGCGGAGGCGGAGTCGGCGATGATGTGGGCGAGGCGGGTGCGCAGGCCCAGCGGGTCCAGATGCGGGGCGGCGGCGCGGGCGGCGGCGACGAGGTCGGGCAGCAGTTCTGTCGCGTCGAGCAGGCCCTCGGCATGCAGGCGGCCGGCGACGGCGGCGGCGCGCTGCTGGGCTTCGGGCATCATGCGGCGATCCTGTCGGTGGGGCAGGCATAGGCGGCGCCGTCGAGCAATGTGCCGGCGGTCAGCAACCCCCAGGTGAAAGGATGGCCGGCGCGCAGCGGCTCACGCGCGGGATTGGCGAGTTCGGCGGCAATCGGATTGATCTGCGGTTGTGCTTCCCGTTGCGGTGCGCGTGCGCCGACGAGGCGGCCGCGCTCGATGCTGGCCCAGCGGCTGACGCCGAGTGCCAGGGCGATCGCATCCCAGCTGGCGCCGCTGGCGCGCATGCGGCGCAGGGTTTGGTCGTGGTCTGGCGTCCAGTGGAGGGGGCGGGGCATGGGCGGCTCCTGATGCGGGCTGGCGTTAGTTGACGTTAGACATTCTGGCCTTGCGTTGTCAACTGGGCTAACGGATTATCGTTAGGAAGCCTTGCAGGAGATGAAGATGGCGGAACGTGACCTACCGGTGGGGCTGCGCATCAAGGAAGCGCGGCAGGATGCCGGATTGACGCAGGCCGAGCTGGCCCAGGCGGTGGGGGTTTCCCGCAGTGCGGTGGCCCAATGGGAGACGGGGCGAACCGGGCAGGTCGGCGCCAACTTGTCACGAATTGCAACAGTGTTGGGGGTCTCTGCGGGGGTGCTGCTGGAAGGCACCACGTCGGACGGGGTTGCGGGCGATTCGGCCGAGCAGTCGCTGCTGCGGCTGTTTCGGGCGTGCAGCGCGGAAGACCGGGCTTTTTTGCTCAGAACGGCGGTGAAGCTGGCGCGGATGGCCGGGTCGGAGGAGCGTTAGGGCGATCCGGTTACGCTGCGGGTGCTCACAAATCCGTGAGCTGGGTTAACGGCTCAGGGGCTTGTTCGGCGGGGATGGGGGCGGGCGGACGGGGTTTGCACTTTGTTAAGGCGGTTGTCCGGGAGAATGCCGGTTGAAGGTGCACATCATTTAGGCAGGTAGGCATACGTTCGTATGTTTTGTCTCCGTATCCCAATTTTTGTCGCAATTTTGTTATCGCCCGGCCTATCGAAAGGCTTGCTTTCCCGTTTTGCAGTGCAGTAAAAGCTAGTTAACAAATCCTGCACCCCAGATTTTAAGGCGTGACACATATGGCTGACGTAACCGTTCTCGGCGCTGGTGGGTCTACGGTCACCGTGCCCTTCATCTCGGCGGCTAACGCCTCCGCTGCGCAGTCCGCGCTGAACATCATCAACCTCGCCGTTTCGGTTGGCCTGATGAACCAGGTGAATTACACCGGTTCCGGCACGATCCCGGCGCCGTCCGGCGCGCCGCTGACCGGCATGATCGCCACCGGGTCGGTGACCGGCAATGCCGGCGCGCTGCCCTTCGGCGCCATCGACTTCGTCACCAACAGCACCGGCAAGGTCACGGTCGTCGGCCCGACCCATGTGATCACGGTCGCTTCCGGCATCGGCGGCATGGTGTTCGGCAATCAGAGCAGCGGCGCGAAGGTCTTCATCGGCCAGGGCAACAGCACCTACATCGGCTTCAACGGCGCCCAGGCAGAAATCGCGGTTGACGGCACCGGCAACACCATCTGGGACTTCGGCAGCAAGACCGCCACCACGGTCAAGGGCTATGACGGCTCGGCGACCAGCATCATCCGTGGCTTGGCCGATACGCTGGGCGGCATCAACGGCGGCACGGGCGCCATCTCGGTGATGGCACAAGCCGGCACCAGCACCTATGTGCAACTGCTCCAGGGTGCGGCGACCTCCACCGGCGGCCCGGCGATGACCATCAGCGGCGCGGCCGGCGCGAACATCTCCTACGAAGGTCGTGAAGGCACGAGCGCCTTCATCAACCCGACCAGCGGCAACGTGACCATCCAGGCGCCGACCATCGGCGGCAGCGGCGCGGTGACCCTGGCCGGCGGCAGTGCTGCCGCCAGCTTCACCGGCTCGGCCACCGTGTTCGGCGGCGTCGGCTTGTTCCAGGGCGGCAAGGCCGGCAACAACCTGCTGCAGACCAGCACCGTCGCCGGCGTGACCACGCTGGTCGGTTCGGGCAACGGCGACCAGCTGTTCAACTATGCCGCCAAGAACGTGCTGATCGCCGGCGCCGGCTCGCAGACCCTGGTCGGTGCGACTGCCGCCACGGTCGGCGGCGCGATCTTCCAGACCGGCGGCGGCAACGCCACCGTGTTCGGCAACGCGGGCGGCGGTAACAGCTTCTTCCTCGGCAACGGCATCAGCAACATCACCGGCGCCAACAACGGCGCTGCCCTGCACGCCACGGCGAACTTCTACTCGACGATCGCCCCGGGCGGCACGGCGCTGATATCCGACTTCATCAGTGGCCTCGACAAGTTCTCGATCAGCCTCTCCTCCGGCGCGCCGTCCGTCAGCACGCTGGACTACTTCACCGCCAACCAGTCCGGCAGCCCCTTCGGCAGCTTCTACGGCACCCAGGTGGTTCTCAGCGACAAGACCACGATCTACTTCTACCAGAGCAATGTCACGAAGGCCGACTTCAGCTGATCCCAGCCGAAGCCAGGCAAAGCCCGCGATCGTAAGATCGCGGGCTTTTTGCGTTTCGGGGCGGGAGGGAGGAAGGCCAGGGGCTTTGCCCCTGGACCCCAGCAGGGGGAAGGTCCCCCTGCACCCGCCGCCCGAAAGGAATCAGAAAGCGAGAG
>CAMCJI010000108.1 GCA_945874805.1 Asaia bogorensis
ACCCACCCAAAACCCCAGGCACCCCACCCGGTATCGAACTCATCGGCGACCTCCGCATGATTCTTCAGACCGCCGGCCTCGCCCCCAACACAAGGAGAGACCAAGCCCACAACCAAGACCCTTTCTCCGTGTTCATCAGTTCGGTAAAGATGGCTCCAGGGGCGGAGCCCCCGCCTTGCTTCCTTACCGCCCCGCCGTCCGCTCTACGGTACCGGCAGCTCGGTGAGTTTGCACAGGTCGGTGTTTTTGCGTTCGCTGGCTTTGCCGTCGCTGAAGACGAGGCGCAGGTCGTAGATGCATCCGGCTTCTTTGGGCAGGCGGAAGACGTGGTTGCCGTTCGGTCCCATCGGGCCGGCGGTCAGCCGGTTCTGGCCCCAGGTGGTGCGTCCGGCGGGAGTGGCGAAGACTTCGTTGACCGTGCGCTGGCCTTTGTTAACGAGCCGGAAGGAGGGGTCGCCTGGCTGTTTGCTGGCGACGTTGCCGCCGGGGGCGGCGGCGGCGGTGGCCCCGCCGTAGCATTGGATGAACAGCACGGAGGGGTGCACCTCCTCGCCGATCTCGGAGGGCCGGCGGTCGGCGCCGATCGATGGGGAAAGCTGCGGGGCGGCGCCTTTCTCGCGCAGGAAGCCGAGGGCTTCGCTGCCGCGGATGGCGAAGTTGACGTTCTGCGGGATGTCGCCGCCGGTCATCTGGGCGATGCGCATGGCGTTGAGTTTGGAGACGACGACGCCCACCACCCGCCCGCGCGCGTCCAGCAATGGCCCGCCGGAATTGCCTGGCTGCACCGGGGCGCTGATCTGGATGTGCAGCGGATTGTCGCGCAGGCCGGCGAGCGCGCTGACATCGCCGGTGGTCAGCGTCGGGCCGGAGGAGAGCACGCCGGAGAGCGGGAAGCCGTAGGTGATCACTAGTTCGCCGCGGGCGAGCGGCGGGCTGTCGCGGAAGGTCAGGGTCGGGCCGGTGCCGGCGGGGATGGTCAGCAAAGCGAGGTCGCGCCGGGCGTCTGAGGCTTCGATGGTGGCGGGAAGCACCTTTCCGGCGGCGTTGCGCACGGTCAGGCGCTGGCAGCCGTCGATGACGTGGTGGTTGGTCAGGGCCCGGGTCTCGCTGATGACGAAGCCGGTGCCGGAGCTGCGCGCGCGCTCCTGTGCCGCGGCGGGCGCGCTGAGGCACAGCAGGGCGATCAGGGTGAGAGGCAGGCTATAGCGCATGGCGTGATCCTAGCGGGCGATCCAGGCCGAAACATGGTGCGTGAGGGTGCGGTTACCAACGCCCGATCTGCGCCTTGCGCGCCATCGCCGTGGCGCGCAGGGCCCAGGCGATCTGCACGCCCAGCAGCACTGCTGGCAAGGCAAGTTTCACCGGCCAAGGGGCGGTGGTGAACGCCATTGCCGCCAGCCCGCCCAGTGCCGCGAAGCCCCAGTGCAGCACGGCGATCGCGCGCGCATCCATCCCGGCCCGGTGGGCTATCTGATACAGGTGGCCGCGATGCGGGCGCGTCACGTTCTCGCCGGCGAGCAGGCGGCGGGCGAGGGTGAAGGCGACATCGAACAGCACGCCGTGCAGCAGCATCGGCACGATCAGGAAGCTCATCTCCACCGCCCCGAAGCGCGAGGCGGCGATGCCCAGCAAAGCGAGGATGAAGCCGCAGAACTGCGCGCCCACATCGCCCATGAAGATGCGCGCCTGCGGGAAGTTGAACGGCAGGAACCCCGCCAGCCCCGCGGCCAGCAGCAGGCCGGCGAAATAGACGAATCGGGCGTCCTGCGTGATGGCGATGCCGGCGAGGAACAGGGCGGCGACCAGGGCGGTGCCGGCGGCCAGGCCGTTCAGCCCGTCGATGAAGTTCATCGCGTTGGTGGCGAACAGGATCCACACCAACGTCACCACCATGCCCATCCAGCCGAGATCGACCGCGCCGATCACCGGCAGGTTGTACACCTGCACGTAAAGCCCGCTGGCGATCGCCGCCGCCGCCGCCAATGTTTGCGTGGCGAGCTTCACGGTGAACGGCAGGTCGCGCACGTCATCGATGAAGGAGACGATGGCGATGACGGCGGCGGAGAGGATCATGCCGCGGAAATACGGGTCGGCGAGGCGGGCGAACTCGGCAAAGCCGTACAGCACGCCGATGCCCAGCATGAAGGCGACCACCACGCCCACGCCGCCGCCGCGCGGGGTGGGGTTGCGGTGCGCCTTGCGCGGGTCCGGCTGGTCCATCACCCGTGCCGAGATCATGGCGCGCACCACCACGGCCGAAAGCGCGGCCAGCACGGCGCAGAACGCCAGATGGCGCAGGAAGGCCAGCAATGTCATGCAGCCCCTCATACGCGCCCGGCGGAATCGGGGGAAGCCGGGGCTTCCTTACTTTTGCCGCGCCGGGTTGCTATAGCCTCTCGCATGGCACCGCGACGCGCCGCGATTCGTATTGGTTTGAACGTCGGGCTGGACGGAGCCCTGGCGGCCGCGGCCGTGCCTTTGGCGCGCTGGCTCGTCGCCCCCGGCATCGATCCCATCGCCCCGGCCTGGACAATGCTGTGGGGGGCGGCGGTGCTGCTGCTGGCCGGGCTGCCGTTCCGCCTCTCCTCGCAATACTGGCGCTTTGCCGGGGTGAACGACCTGCTGGGCGTGGCCGCCGCCTCCATCGCCGCCGCCGCTTTGTTCCCCGTGCTGCCGCATGAGCTGGGGCTGGCCTTGCCCGGCCCAACCTTCCCGCTGGTGCACGGCCTGTGCCTCGGCGTGCTGCTCGCCGCCTCACGCGCCGGCTACCGGCTGATGGTGCAGGGCAGCCAGGTGCCGGCCAACCGCCCCGGCGTGCTGCTGGTCGGCGCCGGCGAGGGGGCGGACCTGTTCATCCGTGCCCTGAGTGCCGACCGCAACGCCCCCTTCCGCATCCTCGGCTTGCTCTCCACAGGCACAGCGCAGACCGGGCGGCGGATCAACGGCCATCCGATCCTCGACACGGTGGACGAAGCCGGCCCGGCCCTCGCCCGGCTGCGCGCCGCCGGCGACCTGCCGAGCGCGCTGGTGCTCACCGATGGCGGCATCTCCGGCGACCGGCTGTCGGCCCTGATGGAAGCGGCCGAGCGGGAGGGTGTGCGCGTCGCCCGTGCCCCGCGCCCCACCCTGCTCGGCCCCACCGCGGCCGACGCGGCGATTGAGCTGCGCCCGATCGCCATCGAGGACCTGCTGAACCGCCCGCAGGTGCCGCTGGACCGCGAGGGCATGGCACGGCTGATCCAGGGCCGGCGCATCGTCGTCACCGGCGCCGGCGGCAGCATCGGCGGGGAGCTTGCCCGCCAGATCGCCGGCCTTGGCCCGGCCGAGCTCGTGCTGCTCGATTCCGGCGAATTCGCCCTTTGGCAGATCGACCTCGAACTCGCCGAAACCGCGCCGGACGTGCCGCGCCGCGCGGTGATCGCCGATGTGCGCGACGAAGCGCGCATCCGCGCGGTGTTCGAGGAGTGCCGCCCCGAGCTGGTGTTCCACGCGGCCGCGCTGAAGCACGTGCCGCTGGTGGAGGCGAACCCCGCCGAGGGGATGCTGACCAACGCGCTCGGCACCCGCATCGTCGCCGATGCCGCGCGGGCCTGCGGCGTGCTGGCGATGGTGCTGATCTCCACCGACAAGGCGGTGAACCCGTCGAGCATCATGGGCGCCACCAAGCGGCTGGCCGAGATGTATTGCCAAGGGCTCGACTCCGCCGCGCGGACCAACGGCGGCCAAGGGGGCGGCATGCGCTGCGTCACCGTGCGCTTCGGCAATGTGCTCGGCAGTACCGGCTCGGTCGTGCCGCTGTTCCAGCGCCAGCTTGCCCGCGGCGGGCCGCTGACCGTCACCCATCCGGACATGCAGCGCTACTTCATGACGGTGCGCGAGGCGGTGGGCCTCGTGTTGCAAGCCTCCGTGGTGGGCAGCGACCCCGCCTCGCCGCATTTCCTCCCCCAGGGCGGCATTTTCGTGCTCGATATGGGCGCGCCGGTGAAGATCGTCGATCTCGCCCGGCAGATGATCCGCCTCGCCGGGCTGCGGCCTGAGATCGATGTGGATATCCGCTTCACCGGCCTGCGCCCCGGCGAAAAGCTGTTCGAGGAGCTGTTCCACGGCAGCGAACCGGCGGTGCCGACCGGCTGCCCCGGCCTGATGACGGCCACCCCGCGCACCGCCGACCCCGCCCTCGTCAGCCGTGCGATCGATGAGATCGCCACCGCCTGCCGCGCCGGCAACCCCCGGCTGGCGCTTGCCCAGCTCGGCCGTCTCGTGCCGGAATTCGCCCACAACGCGGACGGCTCAGCCGCTGCCGCTCGCGCCTGAAGGAACCAAGATGCCCGATCCAGCCCCCGTCCCCTTCCTCGACCTCAAAGCCCAGCAGGCGCGCATCGCCGTTGATCTGCGCCAGCGGATCGACGCGGTGCTCGCGCATTGCCAGTTCGTCGGCGGGCCGGAAGTCGCCGAATTGGAGCGGGTGCTGGCGGAATTCTGCGGGGCCAAGCACTGCATCGGCATCTCCTCGGGCACCGACGCCTTGCAGATCGCGATGATGGCCGAGGGCATCGGGCCGGGCCATGCGGTGTTCCTGCCCGCCTTCACCTACACCGCCACCGCCGAGGTGCCGCTGGTGCTCGGCGCCACCCCGGTGTTCGTGGATATCGACCCCGAGACCTTCCAGATCGACACCGCGCATCTGCGCGCCCGCATCGCCCAGGTGCGGGCCGGCGGCAAGCTCACCCCCCGCGCGGTGATCGGCGTGGACCTGTTCGGCCAGCCGGCCGACTGGACCGCGCTCCAGGCCATCGCCGCCGAGGAAGGCCTGTTCACCATCGACGACTGCGCCCAGAGCTTCGGCGCCAGCCTGCACGGCCGGCGCCTGGGTGCGGCGGCCGATGCGACGGCGACCAGCTTCTACCCCTCCAAGCCGCTGGGTGCCTACGGCGACGGCGGGGCGCTGTTCACCGAAAGCGACGAACGGGCCGAGCTCTACCGCTCGCTGCGTTCCCACGGCGAAGGCAAGACCCGCTACGAGGTGATGCGCACCGGCATGAACGGCCGGCTCGACACGTTCCAGGCCGCCATCCTGCTCAGCAAGATGACCGTGTTCGACGCGGAACTCGCCATCCGCCACCGCATCGCAGCCCAGTACGACGCGCGGCTCGGCAACGCGGTGGCCATCCCCAAGCGAGTGCCCAACAGCGAAAGCGCCTGGGCGATCTACGCCATCCTTCTCCCCGATCAGGACAAACGCGACGCGATGCAGGCCGGCCTGCGTGCCCAAGGCATCCCGACCGTGATCTATTACCCCAAGCCGTTGCACCACCAACCCGCCTACGCCGCCAGCCATGACGGCACGGCGCTGCCGGTCTCCGAAGACATCTCCACGCGCATCCTCGCGCTGCCAATCCACCCCGACCTGGACGCAGCAGCCGTGGACCGGGTGTGCGACGCGGTGTTGGGGTTGGCGGGGTAGGAAAGGCAAGAATCTTCTTTTTGTGAACAAAAAGAAGCAAAAAAACTTCGTCATTTTTGGTTCGGCTTCGGCGGCAGGATTGGTTTTTGTCGCGGGTGGATTTTTTGGCTCCGCCGGTTTTTAAACCGCCTGTCCGGCCCGTCGGCGAAGCCATCGAACCCAACGTTGCCAAGACCGATCCCGCCGCCCAGGCTCGAACCCAATGAACAAAAGGTTTTTGCTTCTTTTTTTCAAAAAAGAAGACTCGTCCTGCCCTTTGCCTGACTGACCCTTGTCTTCCCCTAATTCAAGTCCAGCAGCTTGTAGACCCTCGCCAACCGTGGCTCGAAGGCGATGATTTCCGCCTTCATCAGCCAGGCGGTGCTGAGGCCGCCGCCGATGACGGCGAGGGTGAGCAGCCAGGCCATGACAAGCCCGAGCGATGGGGCGCCGCCCTTCACTTTCATCGGCTTGGCCGTGCGGGGATCGGGCAGAGGCGGGGCGAATTCGGCGAGGGGGGCGGGTCCGCCCGCCGGGGATGCGGCGCGCGCGGGCGGGGGTGCTTCCGGCCCCGGCATGGCGGCGGGGGGAGGTGGCGGGGGCGGCGGGGTTACCACCATGCCCGGCGGCGGCATCACCTGCCACTCCCGCGCGCATTTGTGGCAGCGGACCTTGCGCGGCCCATTGGCCACGATCGATTCCGGCACCTCGTATTCGGCTTCGCAGGCGGGGCAGACGATGCGCATGGGCTCTCTCGGCAGGCGGTGCGGGCAGTGATGGTGCGGCAGCGGATCATCGTTGACAACAGACCGCCCTTCCTGCGCAAGGGCGATCGGTGGCAGAAGCAGGTTTCAGGGGATCGGGCGCTGCATGATTCGGCTGGAAGGCGTGGGGCTGCGCTATGACGGGGCGGAGGTGCTGACCGGCCTCTCCTTCAGTGTGCCCGCTGGCGGCTTCCGCTGGCTGCTCGGCCCCTCCGGCGCCGGCAAGTCCTCGCTGCTGGCCCTGCTGCACCTCGCCGCTCGGCCCAGCCGGGGCAAGCTGCATCTGCTGGGGGCCGAGATTTCAGCGACCCGGCGGCGCGATCTGCCGCGGCTGCGGCGGATGATCGGTATGGTCTTCCAGGACTTCCGCCTGCTCGGCCATCTCACCGTGTTCGACAACGTCGCCTTGCCGCTCCGCCTGGCCGGTCAGGCAGAGGCGCAGACGCGCGAGGATGTGGTGGAGCTGTTGCGCTGGGTCGGCCTCGCCGGCCGCGCTGGCGACCTGCCGGCCGCGCTTTCGGGCGGGGAGCAGCAGCGCGTGGCGATCGCCCGCTCGGTCGTCGCCAGGCCGCAGATCCTGCTGGCCGACGAGCCCACCGGCAACCTCGACGACGAACAGGCCGAACAGCTGATGCTGCTGCTGCGCGAGATGAACCGCATCGGCACCACGGTGATCGTCGCCACCCATAGCGAGGCGCTGGTCGCGCGCCATCCCGGCGCCATGCTGGTGATGGAGGCCGGCCGGCTGGTGCATGATGGCCCGGGTTGACACGCTCGGCCTGCGGCGGATGCCCGGCGGGCTGATGCTGCCGGCGACCACGGCTGCGATGGTGCTGCTGGCAGCGCTCGCTCTGGCGGCGGTGCAGGGCACGGCGGCGCTGGCGCGGCACTGGCAGCAGGGCGCCTCAGCGCTGGCCACCGTCCAGGTGCCGCGCCCGGCGCAAACCTTGCCCGATGCCGCCGAGCGCGAGGCCTCCCGCCGCGACCGGGCGCTGGCGGCCCTGCGAGATGCCCCCGGCGTGCTCGCCGTCACCCCGCTGGGGGAGGCGGAACTGGCCGACCTGCTGCGCCCCTGGCTGGGCACGGGGGCGGATGCGATGTCCCTGCCGATGCCCGCCGTGATCAGCCTGCGCCTGGCCGCCGATGCCGACACCGCTGGCCTGCGCAAGCGCCTGGAGGAGGCGGTTCCCGGGGCGGCGATCGAACTGCATGACGCCTGGGTGCGGCGGATCAGCCGGCTGGCGCGCAGCCTGCAGCTTTGCGCGCTGGCCGCACTCGTGCTGGTCGGCGGGATCGGGGCTGCGGTGGTTGCCATCGCCACCCGCGCCGGCCTCTCCGCCCGGCGGGACTCGGTGCATATCGTGCATGGCCTGGGCGCGACGGACGGCTTCATCGCCCTGCGCTTCGCCGGGCGGGCAACCCTGCTGACCCTGGCTGGCGGCATCGCCGGTGCCGGCCTGGCCGCCCCGATGGTGATCGGGCTGGCCAGCCTGGCCGTGCCCCTGCTGGCCAGCCCCGCCGCGGCGCCGGAGGCAGCGGCGGACTGGGCTCGGATGGTGCCGCCGCTGTTGTGGGCGGGCCTCGCCTCCCTTCCGGTCGCCGCCGCGGCGATCGGCTTCGCCACCGCCTGGCTCAGCGTGCAGTCCTGGCTGCGCGGCCTGCCATGACAGAGCGGCTGCCCCGCATCGCGCTGCGCCTGCTGGCCGCGGTGCTCGCGCTGCTGCTGATCTGGTCGGCCGGCCTGCTGTGGTTCATCACCCGCGTCGAGGCGCCGGGCGAGGCACCGCCGGCCCAGGCCGACGGCATCATCGTGCTCACCGGCGGCGCCGGCCGGGTTGAACGCGCGCTGCATCTGCTGGCCGAGGGCCGGGCCGAACGGCTGCTGATCTCCGGCGTCGGCCGCACCGAATTCGCCGAACTCGCGGCCCGTGCCGGGGTGGACCCTGCTTTGGCGCCGCGCGTCACCCTCGGCCGCACCGCGGTGAACACCCGAGGCAACGCGCAGGAGGCCGCCGAGTGGGCGAAGGGCCTGCCCGGGCGGGACGGCGCGCTCATCGTCGTCACCTCCGGCTATCACATGCCGCGCGCGCTGGCCGAACTGCGCCACGCCCTGCCGAACCGCCGCCTGCACCCCGTCCCGGTGCTGCTGCCCGCAGACCGGCCGCGGCTGCGGCTGCTGGCCGGCGAATTCTCCAAGTTCCTGGCCGCCGAAATCGGCCTTTCACGGCTGGACCCAACCCGATGACATGGCTGCGCTCGCTGATCTTCAACATCTATTTCTACAGCCTGACGGTGATATTCGCTGTCTCCTCGCTCGCCGGGCGGGTGCTGATGCTCGGCGGCACGCCGGTCTGGGCGATGTCGCTGGCACGGCGCTGGGCGAAGAGCGTGCTGGCGGGCATGGAGCCGATCGTTGGCATCCGCTACGAGGTCACCGGCGCCGAGCATCTGCCGCGCAACGCGCCCGGCCTCGTCGCCTCCAACCACCAGTCGGCGTTCGACACGATGGTCTGGCTGACGCTGCTGCATCAGCCCTCCTACGTGCTGAAGCAGGAGCTGATGCGCATACCCCTGTTCGGCGCGATGTGCCGCCTGTCCGGCATGATCGCGGTGGATCGCGGGTCGGGGGCGAACGCCATCCGCACCCTGCTGCGCGCGGCGGACAAGGTGAAGGCCGAGAACCGCGTCATCGTGATCTTCCCCGAGGGCACGCGCGTCGCCCCCGGCACCGTCGGCACCTTGCATCCCGGCGTTGCCGCCCTGGCCAGCCGCACCAAGCTGCCGGTGATCCCGGTGGTCACCGATTCCGGGCGGCACTGGGGCCGGCGGGCTTTTCGCAAGATTCCCGGCGTCATCCGCATCGCCATCCAGCCGCCGCTGCCGGCCAACCTGCCGCGCGAGGAGCTGCTGACGCGGCTGCATGCGATCTACGCCGCCGGCGTGCCGGGGGCTGTGGACAACTCTGTGGGAACCCCCCCTTCGGGTTTCACATCCGGCCCGAGATGACGGCTGCAATCCATTGACCGGTATGGACATATTTCGAATCCATCCCCAGCTTCCGCCGTCCGCGGGCGATTGGGGATGAACCCGCCCAGCCCGGCCTGGCGGCGGCGGCTGCCCGCCATCCTGCTCGCCCTGCTGGCGCTCATGGTGCTCGGCCATACGCTGCTCTGGCGCAACGGGGCGCAGCGGCTGGAGCGGGACTTCGCCGCCACCACCGCCGCCCGCCGCGCCCTGGGCTGGACGATCACCCACGCGCCGCCCATGCGCGGCGGCTGGCCGCTCTCGGTGCGCCTGACCATCCCCGACCTCGCGCTCGACAACGGCGATGCCGATCCCCGCCAGCGCCTCGCCTGGCGCGGCGAGCGGCTGATCCTGCGCCTGGCCTTCGCCTGGCCCCGCAGCCTGCTGGTGCAGGCCGAGGGCCGGCAGTCGCTGCGCATCGGCGAGGCGGCGGAGATCCGCTTCACCGCCGATTCGCTGCGCCTGGAAAGTCCGCTCGCCCCGCCCGCCGCAGTGGTGCTGCGCATCGAGAACCTGCGCGCCGGCCTGCCCATGGGCGGCCTCACCGTCGCCTGGCTGACCCTGCGCGGCGAGTTGCACCCCGCCGCCGCCCAGGGCGAGCCCGCGGTGGCGCTCAGCCTCGATGCCCAGGGCATCACCCTGCCGCCCACCGATGCGCCCTGGCCGCTCGGCCCGCGCATCGCCCGCGTGATGCTGGACGGGGCGGCGACTGGCCCCTGGCCCCGCCTCGGCCCGCTCGGCGGGCGGGCGGCCCAGTGGCGCGACCGGGGCGGCGCGCTGACCCTGCGCCGCATCGGCCTCGTCTGGGGCCCGCTCGACCTGATCGGCAGCGCCACCCTCGCCTTGGACGACGAGGCGCAGCCGATGGGGGCCGCCAACCTGCGCAGCTTCGGGCATGACGAAACCCTCGCCGCCCTCACCGCCGCCGGCCTGCTGCCCGCCGCCACCGCCGAGGTCGCCCGCCTCGGCCTGCTCCGCCGCGGGGGGGAGGACAGCCCCCGCCCGCTCGCCGAAGCGATGATGACGCTGCAACGCCGCGAGCTTGCCGTCGGCCGCATCCGCCTGGGGCGCATCCCTGCCTCGCCCTGGCCAGGCCCGCCATGACCTGCTATCGGAGCGGGATGACATTCCACCGGACCAGCACGCGAATTACCGGCCCGGCTGCCTGAGCAGCCGGGGCTTATTCGCCTATCCCTCCTGCTGTCCGTCTTTATCGTGAGTGTCACCTGTCATGCCGAACGCACCCTGGTCCCTCGTGGGCCTGCACGCCTCCGTCCGTTTCACCGTCGTCGCCGAGGCCGCCCCCGGCGTGCTGCCGCGCCTGCTCGCCCCCTTCGCCCGGCGGGACCTGACGCCGGACACGCTGGAATCCCGCCGCAACCCGGACGGCACCCTGCGCATCGACATCACGATGCAGCGGATGCCGGCCGAGATGGTGCATCTGGTCGAGGGCAACCTGCGCCAGATCATCGAGGTCCACTCCCTGACGCACACCCAGGAAGTCACCGGCCACGCCCGTCGCGCGGCCTGACAGGGCGCTCCGCCTACCGCCAGTTCGCCAGATAAAACCGCGGCAGTTCGTCCGGGTGTGGCTTGAAGGCCAGCGCCCGGCTGATGCCGTAGGTGGTGACGAAGCTGTGCATCGGCAGCAGATAGGCGTTCTCGGTGATGCGCCTGATGGCCTGCCCGTACAGCTTGCGGCGCTCATCGGGGTTGGTGCTGACCCCGCCCGCCTCGATCAGCCGCTGCAGTTCCGGGTCGCGCGCATAGTCGTTGGCATTGCCGCTGAAGAAGAACGGCAGGAAGGCCGAAACGTCGTTGATCGAATAGCTGCCCCAGGAGCCCATCTGCAACGGTGAGCGCCCCTCCAGCGACTGCGCGATCGCCGCGGCCGCCTGCATCTGCGAAATGTTGGCCGTGATGCCAACGGCCTTGAGCTGCGCCTGCACCGCCGCCCCCCAGGACGGCAGGGCATAGGTGACCAGCTCCGTCTCGAACCCCGCGGGGTAGCCGGCTTCGGCCAGCAGGCCGCGCGCCTTGTCCGGGTTGAACTCATAGCGCACGGCGGCGGCGAGGTCGCAGCCGAACTGGGTGGGATAGCAGGGCGCATCCAGCGCCCGCCCGCCGCCCGGTACCAGGCTGCGCACGAAGCCGGGGCGGTCTATGGCGTGCATGATCGCCTGGCGCACCTTCAGCTTCGTCAGCGGGCTGTCCGCCCCGGTGCGGCCGGTGGCGTCGATCTGCAGGTAGCCGACGCGCATGCTCTCGGAGCGCAGCACCTGCAGGTTCGCCTGCTTGCCGATGCTCTCCAGCCCCTCGGCCGAGACGTTCCAGATCCAGTCCGCGGTGCCGCCAGCCAGTGCCGCCAGCTCGGCCGCGGCGTCCGGCACTTCCTCCACGCTGATGCGCCGGATGCTCGCCTTGCCCTTCGGGCTTTCGGCGTAATAGCCCTCGTAGCGATCCAGCCCGATCCGGCTGCCGCCCTCCGGCCGGGCGATGCGGTAGGGGCCGGCGCCGATCGGGGCCTTTGCATAGGCGTCCTCGCCCATCGCCTCGCGCGTCGCCTTCGGCCAGATCGGCAGCACCATGGCGATGTATTCGGGGGCTGCGGGAAAGATGCGCTTCAGCCGCAGCCGCACCTTGTGGCTGTCGATCTTCTCCGCGCCCTCCAGCCAGGCGTAGTTGCTTGGCACCGCGATCAGCGGGTCGGCGAGGATGGTGCTGACGGTATACACCACGTCATCGGCGGTGAACGGGCTGCCGTCGTGGAAGGTCACGCCGCGCCGCAGGTCGAATTCGATGGCGGTATCGCCCACCGCCCGCCAGGCGGTTGCCAGCAGGGGCCGCAGGGTGAAGGTCTCGGGATCGCGATAGACCAGTCCGTCCCAGGCATGATGCGCCAGCACGAGGCCCACACGGAGTTGGTTGTAGTAGGGGTCGAGGTTCGGCACCGCGTCGCGCCACGCGATCCGCAGGGTATCCGCGGATTTCTGCGCCAGGGCGGCACCCGACAGCAGGCAGGCGAGGGCCGCGGCGCACAGCAGGCGCAGGCCGCGCCGACTGTTGCGCCGCTCGCCGGTGCCTGGCGGCCGGTGGGCCGGGGTCAGCCCTGGTTCGTGGCCGGCTTGGCCGGACGGCGCGGGGCCTTGGCGGTCTTCGACGTCTTGGCGGGCTTCTTCTTCGTGGTGGCGGCTTCCGCCGCGACCGTGGAGAAGGTGAGGCCGAGGGCGGCAATCAGGGCGCGGCGTGACACGTTCACGGCAGGTCTCCGGGGTACTGGCCAAAGGGGCAGGCGCCGTGGGCTGTATGCTCATGTCTCACTCGAATGATGCAACACAGGCGGCTGATATAACTATGAACCTGTGTATCGGCGTGTTGCAAGCACCGATATGCCACAGCTTATGCGCTGCGCGCGGATCGGGCTAGCCGGATCAGTTCGCCGCGCAGCTGGTCGGGGCCTTCGACGGGGCCGCGCCAGGCAGCGCGGACGACCCGCTCACCCAGCGCCAGGTCGCAGCCGTCCACATCCGCCGCCACCATCCGCCAGGCGCCGGCGGTGCCTGACGAAGCCGCGCCGATTGCCGCCATCGCGTCGGCATGGTCGGTGTTGCAATGGCCGATGATCTCCGGCTCCGCCGCCACCAGGACGGCTGCGGAACCTGCATCGGGCAGCAGCTCAGCCGCTTTCAGCCGCGTCGCCCGCGCGAAACCGCCGACGAACATCCCGGCTGCCGGCCGGATGCGCCAGATCGTGAAGTCCATGAAATCGGCATAGAGCGCGGCGTAAGGGTGCAGCGCCAGCCAGCGCGCCTTCAGTGCCGGGTCGCGGTCCGGGGCGGCGAGGCCGGTGACGGTCAGGCGCGGGGCGGTCTGCGGATTGGCCCCCTCGGCCGCGCCAACAACCAGGACGGCGCAGCGCGGATCCGCGCGCAGGTGGCGGGTATGCTCGGACAGGTCGGACAGGAACAGCAGGATCGAGAGATCATGCCCGCAGGCCGGCGTCACCAGGGCGGCGAAGGGCTGGCCGGAGATCGTCGTCGCCAGCGTGCCCGCGCGGGCCGCACGCAGCAGGCGGCGCGCCTGCCACCAGGGCGTGTCTTCCGTCGGCGCCATATTCTGTTCGCTTTCTATCCTCATTGCGCCACAATCTCCTGCCACATTCTGCCCACGCCACCGCCGGACGGAACACGCGCCATGAAACAGACAATCGCCCTGGTCGATGACGACCGCAACATCCTCACCTCAGTGTCGATGACGCTGGAGCAGGAAGGCTTCCAGGTCCGCACCTACACGGATGGCGAGAGCGCGCTGCAGGGCATCACCGCCCGCCCGGTCGATCTCGCCGTGCTCGACATCAAGATGCCGCGGATGGACGGGATGGAGCTGCTGCAGCGGCTGCGGCTGCGAACCTCCCTGCCGGTGATCTTCCTCACCAGCAAGGACGAGGAGGTGGACGAGGTGATGGGCCTGCGCCTCGGGGCCGATGACTACATCACCAAGCCGTTCAGCCAGCGCCTGCTGCTCGAGCGCATCCGCGCCCTGCTGCGCCGCAACGTGGCCGGCCGCGCCGAGGGCTCAGGCGCCACGCCCGCCGGGGTGATGA
>CAMCJI010000109.1 GCA_945874805.1 Asaia bogorensis
CCGCGCCACCGGGCGGTTCCAGCCGACCGCCGACATGGCGCTGATGGCGGATTGCGACGCGCTGATCCTGTGCGTGCCGACCCCGCTGACCCGCCAGCAGATGCCCGACCTGTCCTACATCGAGGCCACATCCCGCCAGATCGCCGCCACTCTGCGGCCGGGGCAGCTCGTCGTGCTGGAATCCACCACCTGGCCGGGCACGACAGACGAGGTGGTGCGCCCGATCCTGGAGGCCGGCGGCCTGCGCTCCGGGCACGACTTCTTCCTCGCCTACTCGCCGGAGCGCGAGGACCCCGGCTCCACCCACGTGCTCGCCGCCATCCCCAAGGTGGTCGGCGCCGATGACGCCGGCGCGGCACGGCTGGTGCGAACGCTGTACGGCCAGCTCGCGCAGACCGTGGTGCCCGTGCCCTCCTCGCGCGCGGCCGAGGCGGTGAAGCTGACGGAGAACATCTTCCGGGCCGTCAACATCGCCCTCGTGAACGAGTTGAAGACGGTCTATTCGGCCATGGGCATCGACGTGTGGGACGTGATCGAGGCGGCCTCCTCCAAGCCCTTCGGCTACATGCCGTTCTATCCCGGCCCCGGCCTGGGCGGGCACTGCATACCCATCGACCCGTTCTACCTGACCTGGAAGGCGCGCGAGTTCGACGTCGAGAGCCGCTTCATCGAGCTGGCCGGGCAGATCAACACCCGCATGCCGCATCTGGTGGTCGACGCCCTGGCGCAGGCGCTGGACCGCCGGCACGGGCGGGGGCTGGCCGGCGCGCGGGTGCTCGTCGCCGGCATCGCCTACAAGCGCAATATCGACGATATCCGCGAAAGCCCGGCGCTGCGGCTGATGGAGCTGCTGGGCGCGCGGGGTGCGGTGTGCACCTACACCGACCCGCTGGTGGCCGCGATCCCGCGCACCCGCGAACATGCAGGCCTCGCCGGCATGACCAGCCTCACCCCCACCGCCGAGAGCCTGGCGGCGTGCGACGCGGTGCTGCTCGCCACCGACCATGACGCGCTGGACTATCCGCTGATCGCCGCCCACGCGCGGCTGATCGTCGATACCCGCAACGCCTTTGCCAAACGGGGCCTCGGGGGGGCGCATGTCGTGAAGGCATGATGGAGACCAGCCTCTTTCGCTACACCTGGAAGCACAGCCGGCGCGAGCAGCTGGTGGTGCTGGCGATGGTCCTGGTCTCCCTGCCATTCTACTGGTTCTCGCTCGACCTGCCCAAGCGCATCGTCAACGACGCCATCCAGGGCCGCGCCTTCGCGCAGGGGGCGGTCGAGGCAAAGCTGTTCGCCTTCACTTTGGCGCTGCCGGACTGGCTCGGCGGCTGGACGCTGATCGACAATCCAGGCCTGCAACTGCGCCAGTTGCAGTTCCTGCTGGCGCTGAGCTGCGCCTTCCTCGCACTGGTGCTGATCAACGGCGCCTTCAAATACGTCATCAACATCCGCAAGGGCATCCTCGGCGAGCGGCTGCTGCGCCGCCTGCGCTTCGAGCTGTTCGACCGGCTGTTGCGCCTGTCCCCCGAAGCCGTGCGCGCCGCCCGCCCGGCCGAGGTCGCCACCATGATCAAGGACGAGGTGGAGCCAATCGGCGGCTTCTTCGGCGAGGCGTTCATCACGCCGGCCCGGCTCTCCACCCAGGCGATGACGGCGCTGATCTTCATCCTCGCGCAGAACGTGATGCTCGGGCTGATCGCGCTGGGGGTGATCGCCACCCAGGGGCTCGTCATCCCCCGGCTGCGGCGCGAGCAGCTGCGGCTGGGGCGGCTGCGCCAGCTCGAATCCCGCCGCCTCGCCGGGCGGATCAGCGAGCTGGTCGATAGCGCGCCGGTGCTGCATGTCCATGGCCTCGGCCAGTACAGCCGCGCCGATATCGGCGACCGGCTGGGCACGCTGTATCGAATCCGCGCCGACCTGTTCCGCCGCAAGTTCGCGGTGAAATACCTCAACAACCTGCTCGCCCAGGTAACGCCGTTCGTTTTCTACACCATCGGCGGCTATCTCGCGCTGATGGGCCAGCTGGATATCGGCCAGCTCGTCGCCATCATCGCCGCCTATCGCGACCTGCCGCCGCCGATCAAGGAGCTGATCGACTGGGATCAGGAGCGGGCGGACGCCTCGCTGAAGTTCGAGCAGGTCGTCGCCCAGTTCGGCGACAGCCACGCCCCCGCCGAGCCCGCCACCCCCGAGCCGGCGCCGCCCGCCGATGCGCCGCTGCTGCTGGCCGATGTGCGGGCGGCAGACCGGCGCGGGGCGCTGCTGCTCGACCGGCTGAACCTGCGGCTCGACCGGCCGGCGCATATCGCCCTGCTGGGCGGGAGCGGCAGCGGGGCGGAGGTGCTGGCGCGCATCATCGGCCGGCAGATCAGCGATTATCAGGGCGTCGCCAGCCTCGGCGGGGTGGACCTGCGCGACATGGCGCACAGCACCGCCAGCCGCAGCCTCGTCTATGTCGGGCCGGATGCGGGCCTGGTTTCCGGCACCATGCGCGAGAACATCCGCCTCGTGCTGCAAACCCGCCCGCCTGCTGGCCTCGCCGGCCTGACCCTGCGGGAGGCGCAGCGCACCGGCAACCCCGCCGTCAGCGCGGCGGCTGACTGGACCAACTATGCCGGCCTCGCACTGGCCGATGAGGCAGCACTCGACGCTGCGGTAAGCGAGGCGCTGCGCCTCGTCGGCGGGTATGACGATGTGTTCCATGCCGGCAGTGCGGTGGCCCTCGGCACCCCGGATGCCGACACCGCCGCGCGCGTGGTGGCCGCCCGCGCCGAAATCCGCCGCCGCCTGGACGAGGCCGGGCTGACCCGGCTGGTCGAACCCTTCGACCCCGAGCGCTTCAACAACAGCGCCACGATCGGTGAGAACATCCTGTTCGGCGTGGCGAGCGCGCAGGCGCTGGCGGTCGATCAGGTGGTGGGCGACCCGCATTTCCGCGCCATCCTGGATGCCGAGGCGCTGGTGCTGCCGCTGGTGCGCGTCGGCCTGCGCATGGCCGAGACGGCGATCGAGGTGTTCGCCCAGCTCCCCCCCGGCCATCCGCTGCAGGAGCGCTACGCCGCCGTCGCCGGCCAGGACCTCGATGCGCTGCAACGCGATGTGGAGGCGGTGACCCTGCGAGAGGGGCAGGTGCGCATCCCCGATGCGCTGGTGCGCAAGTTCGCCGGCTACGCCCTCACCTATGTGGAGCCGCGGCACCGGCTGGGCGTGCTGGACGAGGCGCTGCGGGCCCGGCTGCTGCGCGCGCGCGAGAGCTTCCGCCGCTACATGCCGGCGACCTACGGGGCGGGGATCGAGTTCTACCAGCCCGACAGCATCCTCGCCGCCGCCCCGGTGATGGACAACCTGCTGTTCGGGCGGCTGGGGCATGGGGTTGCCGGTGCGCGGTCGAAAGTGGAGGCGGTGGTCGATGCGGTGATCGCCGAATCCGGCCTGCTGCCGCTGATCCTGCGCCGCGGGCTGGAGATGGAGGTCGGCCCCTCCGGCAAGCTGCTCAGCCCGCGCATGCGCGCCATCGTCCACCTGGCCCGCGCGGTGCTGCGCCAGCCGGACATCCTGATCCTCGACAACGCGCTGGGCGCCCTCGGCGGGGATGCGCCGGCGACCCTCGCGCGGCTGCGCGCCGCCTGGGCCGGGCGCACCCTGATCGCCACCCTCCCCGATGCCGATGCGGCCGAGGGCTTCACGCGCATCATCAGCTTCGACGGCCCGAAACTGGTCCGCGACGCCGGAGCCACCCCAGCCGCCCCTGTTCTGGAGACCAGCCGATGAGCCTCGAGACCGACATCATCCAGCTGCGGAAACTGAAGATGTTCCACAACCTGGACATGCCGAAACTCAAGCTGGTCGCCGTGGTGGGCGAGCGGGTGGATTTCGCCGATGGCGAGGCGATCTTCAGCCATGGCGACCTGCCGGATGCGGTGTTCATCGTGCTGTCCGGCACCGTCGGCATCCACGTCACAGGCCGCGCCGGGCTGGTGCAGGTGGCGCGCAGCGAGGGGGCGATCATGCTCGGCGAATCCGGCCTGCTCTGCGAGCACAGGCGCACGCTGACCATCCTGGCCGAGGGGCCGGTGGAGGCGCTGCGCATCCCTGCCGCGGATTTCCAGCTTTTGCTGCACGACATGCCCGCCTTCGCCTTCGCGGTGCTGAAGGAACTGGCGCGCCAGCTTGATCTGGTGAACGGCTATCTCGCGCAACGCGCCGTCAATGATGCGGAGGCGGACCTCATCACCGACCGGGGTGCGGAGATCGCTTCGTGAGCGCCACGGCGGGGCATGGCGCCCTGTCCCCGGCGGTATGGGAGAGGCGGCTGCGGCTGTGGTCGGGGCTGGTGCTGTTCGCCTTCGTCTCGACGCATCTGCTGAACCACATGCTCGGCCTGTTCGGGCCGGAGGCGCTGGAGTTCGGCCAGGGCCTGCGCTGGGCGAGCTTCGGCACCATGCCCGGCCTGATCCTGCTCTATGCCAGCTTCGCCGTGCATATCGCGCTGACGGTCAAGCGCGTCGTCGCCCGCCAGACGATGCGGATGCCGCTGTCGGACGCGGTGCAGATCGTGTTTGGCATGGCGGTGCCCGCGCTGCTGATCGGCCATATCGTCGGCACCCGCATCGCCTATAACCGGTTCGATGCCGACCTGCACTATACCTCGGTGCTCGCCAATCTCTGGCCAGCCTACGCCTGGTGGCAATCGGCGCTGGTCGTTGTGGCCTGGACGCATGGCTGCATCGGCATCGACCACGTGATGCGCTTCCGCAAGCTCTACATCCGCTGGCGCGCCGCCGCTCTGGTGGCCGCCGTGCTGGTGCCGGTGCTGGCGCTGGCCGGCTTCGTCGCCGGCGGACGGGAGGCGCGGGCGATGATGCCGCCGCCCAGCCCCCGGTCGCCGGAACAGGTGCAGATGCTGCGCCAGGCGTCGATGCAGCTCTTCACCGGCTATGGCGCGCTGGGGCTGCTGGCGGTGGTGCTGGTGGGCGCGGGGGTGCTGAAGCGCCGCGCCGCCCAGCAGGTGACGATCACCTATCGCGGCCGCGGCCCGGTCCGGGTGCCGCGCGGCACCTCCGTGCTGGAGGCCAGCCGCGTCAACGCCATCCCCCACCCCTCGGTGTGCGGCGGGCGCGGGCGCTGCGCCACCTGCCGCGTCCACATCACCTCCCGCCTCGACCGACTGCCGGAAGCGGGTGCGGCCGAGCGCTCGGTGCTCGCCGGCATCGGCGCGCCGGCGGATGTGCGGCTGGCCTGCCAGCTGCGCCCCACCGGCAATATCGGCGTCTCCATCCTGTTGCCAGTGCTAGGCCGCGGCAGCCGCGAGCTGACAGATGCGGAAAGCCGCGAATGGGCGGTGAACCAGGACGCCACCGTGCTGATCGTCGACATGCGCGCTTTCAACACCCTGGTGCGCAGCCAGCAGCCCTACGAGATCGCGGTGCTGGTCAACCGCTTCCGCGCCGAGATGACCCAGGCGGTGCACCATCACAAGGGCGATGTGGGCGTGTTCTACGGCGACGGGCTGATCGCCGTGTTCGGCGTGGAGGAGGACGCGCACAAGGGCGCCCGCGCCGCCCTGCGCGCGGCCGGCGACGTCGGCCGGGTATTGGCCGCCATCGACCGGGAGATGGGCGGGGCGCTGGCGCTGCCGATCCGCGCCGGCATCGGCATCCATACCGGCGAGGTGCTGCTGGCCCGCATCGGCGAGGACAGCCGCGGCGCCCACCCGATGGCGCTCGGCCCCACCGTCAACATCGCCAAGCTGCTGGAGGACGCGACGAAGGAGGCCCTGGCCGACTGCCTCGTCTCCGAGGCCACCGCCCAAGCCTCGGGTTTCGACTTCACGGATGTGCCGGTGCGGGATATCGTACTCTCAGGGCAGGAGAAGCCCGTGCGTGCCTATGCGATGCGGGACGCCGCGGCGCTGCTGACCGTGCTCGAAAAGGGCAAGGTGCGGATGCCGGACAAGCCCGTGGCGCCGACCGCCGAGGAGACCGCATGAGCACCCCGCCCCCCCTTACGCCCCCCCTGGCCCCCAGCGACCTGCTGCGTATCGAAGATCTGCGGATCAGCTTCGTCACCAACAACGAAGCGGTCGAAGTGGTCCGTGGTGTGAGCCTGCGGGTGCCGAACGGGCGCACCGTGGCGCTGGTGGGCGAGAGCGGCTCGGGCAAGACGGTGATCTCCCAGGCGGTGATGGGCCTGCTCCCCCGCGCCGGGCGGATCACCGGCGGGCGCATCCTGTTCCACGACCCCGCCACCCCCGGCACCACCATCGACATCGCCGAACTGCACCGCGACGGCAAGCAGATGCAGGCCCTGCGCGGCAAGCGCATGGGCATGGTGTTCCAGGAGCCGATGTCCTCGCTCTCCCCGGTGCACACCGTCGGCAACCAGATCCAGGAGGCGTTGCAACTCCACAAGAACCTCTCCAAGGCCGAGGCCAAGCGCACCACGGTCGACATGCTCGGCCTCGTCGGCTTCCGCGACCCGCCGCGCGACTACGACCGCTATTCCTTCGAGCTGTCCGGCGGCCTGCGCCAGCGCGGCATGCTGGCGATGGCACTGATCTGCCAGCCCGCTTTGCTGATCGCCGACGAGCCGACGACGGCACTGGACGTGACCATCCAGGCCCAGGTGCTGCGCCTGATGCGCGAGCTGCAAAGCCGCATCGGCATGGCCATCCTGCTGATCACCCACGACCTCGGCGTCGTCGCCAGCATGGCCGACGAGGTAGTGGCGATCTATCGCGGCGAGATCATGGAGGCGGGCGAGGTGGAGGACATCTTCCGCCGCCCGCAGCACCCCTTCCTGAAGGCACTGCTGCGCGCCTCGCCGACGATGGAAATGGCCGAGGGCGAGCGCCTCGTCTCGCTCCGCAATGTTGAAACCCTGCCGATCCCCAAGCAGCCGCCGCGCCCGCCGACGACGGTGCCGCTGCTGGAGGTGCGGGGCCTGCGCAAGATCTACGGCATGCGCCGCACCGGCTGGTTCGGTGGCAAACCCGCCGGGCTGCTGGCGGTGGACGATGTCAGCTTCGACATCGCATCCGGCGAATGCCTCGGCCTCGTGGGCGAATCCGGCTCGGGCAAAACCACGGTGGGCAACATGCTGATGCGCTCGCGCACGGCCGATGCCGGAAGTGTGATCTACCGCGATGCGGGCGAGGAGATCGACGTCCTCCACCTGGACAGCGCCGGACTCACCGCCTTCCGCCCGCGGATGCAGATGATCTTCCAGGACCCGGTCACCTCGCTCTCCCCGCGCATGACCATCTTCGACATCATCCGCGAACCGATGATCGTCCAGGGCAAGGGCAGCCTGGCCCAGCAGAAGGACCGGGTGGGCGAGCTGATGCGCGTCGTCGGCCTCGACCCGCGCTTCCTCAACCGCTACCCGCACAGCTTCTCCGGCGGCCAGCGCCAGCGCATCGGCATCGCCCGCGCGCTGGCGCTGGCGCCGCGCCTGATCATCTGCGACGAACCGGTCTCCGCGCTCGACGTCTCGGTGCAGGCGCAGGTGCTCAACCTGCTGAAGGACCTGCAGGCCGCCCTCGGCCTCACCTTCCTGTTCGTCTCCCACAACCTCGCGGTGGTGAACTACATGGCCGATCGCATCGCGGTGATGGCACGCGGCCGGCTGGTGGAACTCGCGCCGCGCCGCACTCTGTTCCATGCCGCCGCCCACCCCTACACCCAGGCGCTGCTGCGCGCCGTGCCCTATGCCGATCTCGACAGGCGGCTGGATTTCGACGGCCCGCCGCTGCCCAGCGTCTCCAACCCGATGGACTGGCCCGCCCCCTTCCGCCCGGAAGGCCCGGGCGGCAAGCTGGTGCCGGTCGATCTGGGCGAGGGCCACATGGTGCTGGCAGCCCAGGGCGCCAGCGCCGAAAGCATCGTTGCAGGAGCTCGCGCCGCATGACCCTCCGCCGCCGCACGCTGCTCGCCGCCTCGCTCGCCGCTCCCCTGGCCGCCCCCTTGGCCACCCGCCCCGCCCGCGCCTTCAACCCCTGGATCGAGACCCCGTCGCTGGAGCCGGCGATCGCCGCGGGCAAGCTGCCGCCGATCGAAGGCCGGCTGCCGCTCTCGCCGCGCATCATCGACATGCCGGTGCTCGGCCGCACCGAGGGCGTGCATGGCGGGACGTGGCGCATGCTCATCGCCGGCCAGCGCGACATTCGGCTGATGACCATGTTCGGCTACGCCCGGCTCGTGCATTTCGACGAAAAGGGCGAGCTGGTCCCGGACATCCTCGACCGCTTCACCGTCGAGCAGGGCCGCAGCTTCACCCTGCATCTGCGCGCCGGCCATCGCTGGTCGGACGGGGCGCCCTTCACCAGCGACGACCTGCGCTTCTGGTGGGAGGATGTGGCCAACAACAAGCGCCTCTCCCCCTCCGGCCTGCCGGCGCCGATGATGGTCGGCGGCAAACCCCCGACGTTCGAGGTGCTGAGCCCCGTCGCCGTGCGCTTCACCTGGGCCGTCCCCAACCCGGTGTTCCTGCCTGCACTGGCAGCCGCCCAGCCGATGTCGATCTTCCTGCCGGCGCACTACCTCAAGCAGTTCCACACCCGCCACGCCCCGGCCGAGGCGCTCACCGGTCTCGTCCGCGCCGCCCGCGTGCGCGACTGGGGCGCGCTGTTCGAACGCCGCTCCCGCCAGTACCGCCCGGAAAACCCCGACCTGCCGATGCTCGACCCCTGGCTGAACCGCACCGCGCCCCCGGCCGAGCAGTTCATCTTCGAGCGCAACCCCTATTTCCATCGCGTGGACAACGCCGGCCGCCAACTGCCGTATATCGACCGCGTGACCCTCTCGGTCTCCTCGGGCTCGCTGATCGCGGCCAAGGTCGGCTCAGGCGAGACGGACCTGCAACCGCGCTATATCCGTTTCGAGAACTACACGTTCCTGCGCGAATCCGAAAAGCGGCACAACTACAGCGTGCGCCTCTGGACGCGCGGGGAAGGCAGCTACGCCGCCCTGCTGCCCAACCTCAACGCCGCCGACCTGGGCTGGCGCGCCGTGCTGCGCGACGTGCGGGTCCGCCGCGCGTTCTCAGTCGGGATCGACCGGCGGGACATCAACCGCGTGATCTTCTTCGGCCTGGCGCGCGAGAGCGCCAACGCGGTGCTGCCCGGCAGCAGCCTGCACAATGCAGCGCTGGACGCCGCCTGGGCGCAGCACGACATCGCGCTCGCCAACAGGCTGCTCGACGAGGCGGGGCTGGACAAGCGCGCGCTCGACGGCACGCGCCTGCTGCCGGACGGCCGGCGGATGGAGATCACCATCGAAACCGCGGCCGAAAACGGCGAGGAGATCGACATCATCGAACTCGTCTGCGCCGACTGGTACAAGCTGGGCATCCGCGCCTTCGCGCGCTCCACCCAGCGCGACGTGTTTCGCCGGCGGATCGCCGCCGGGCAGACGATCATGGCCTTCTCCACCGGCTATGAGAACGGCTACCCCGGCCCGGACATGGACCCCGAACAATTGGCACCCACCAACTCCAGCCAGTTGCATTGGCCGCAATGGGGCAAGCACGCGGAAAGTATGGGCGCGGAGGGCCAGGCCCCAGACATGCCCGCCCCGCAGGAACTGCTGAAACTGCACGCAGACTGGCGCGTCTCCACCACGCACGACGAACGGCGCGACATCTGGATGAAGATGCTGACGATCAACGCCCAGCAGGTCTTCACCATCGGCATCGTCAACGGCTGCGCCCAGCCCATCGTCGTCTCCAACCGGCTGCGCAACGTGCCGCCCACGGCGGTATATAACTTCGAGCCGGGCGCGTTCCTCGGCGTCACGATGCCCGACGCCTACTGGTTCGACCCGAGCGTGGCTTAGGACCGATCTGATGTTCCGTTACATCTTCCGCCGCATCCTCATCATGATCCCCACGCTGTTCGTCACCAGCGCGCTGATCTTCACCGTCATGCAGCTTCCGCCCAGCGATTATTTCGAGACCTATGTCGCCGAAATGCAGGCCCAGGGCGAGCGCGCCGATATGAGCCGGGTGGAGTTCCTCAAGGCCGAGTACGGCCTGGATAAGCCGGTCGTCGAACGCTACTTCCGCTGGATCGGCGGCTTCGTGCGCGGCGATTTCGGCTATTCTTTCGAATACGACATGCCCGTGCGCGACGTGGTGGGCGACCGGCTGGTGCTGACCATGCTCGTATCGTTCACCACCGTACTGGTCACCTGGCTGATCGCCTTCCCCATCGGCATCTATTCCGCCACCCACCAGTATTCCTGGGGGGACTACGGCCTGACCACGCTGGGCCTGCTGGGCATCGCCATCCCGCATTTTCTACTCGCTTTGGTGATGATGTACTTCGCCAACCAGTGGTTCGACCTGTCGATCGGCGGGCTGATGGACCCGATGTATTTCAACCAGCCGATGAGTTGGGACAAGCTGCAGTCCATCCTGTCGCATCTGTGGATCCCCGTGCTGATCATCGCCACCGGCGGCACCGGCACGATGATCCGCCGCATCCGCGCCAACCTGCTCGATGAATTGCAGAAGCAATACGTCACCACCGCCAAGGCCAAGGGCATGCCGCCACGCCGGGCGCTGGTGAAATACCCGCTGCGCATGTCGCTGAACTTCTTCATCTCCGACATCGGCGACATCCTGCCCGCCATCGTCTCCGGCGCCGAGCTCACCGCCGTCGTGCTGTCCCTGCAAACCACCGGGCCGCTGCTGCTGCGCGCCCTGCAGGCGCAGGACATGTATCTCGCCGGCTCGTTCCTGCTGTTCCTCTCGGTGCTGACAGTGATCGGCGTGCTGATCTCCGACATCGCGCTGGGCATCCTCGATCCCCGTATCCGCCTCGGCGGGGGAGCGACGAAATGAACGCGATCCCTCCCTCCGGCGCCCCGCTGCCGCATTTCGTCTCCACCGCCCCCTTCGATGCGAATGCGCCGGACCAGCTGACCGCCGCCCAGCGCGACCTCTACTTCGCCTCGCAATGGCGACTGATGTGGCGCAAATTCCGCCGCCATCGCCTGGCCGTGGTCGCCGGCGGGTTGCTGCTGGCGCTGTATCTGGTGGCGATGTTCTGCGAGGTGATCGCCCCCTACAACCAGACCACCCGCAACACCGAATACATCCGCTCCCCGCCGCAGGCGATCCATCTGTTCCACGAGGGGAAATTCATCGGCCCCTTCGTCTATGGCCAGAACTACCTGCTCAACATGGAACGCCTGACGCGCGAATACACTGCAGATCCCAGCAAGGTCTTCCCGATCCGCTTCTTCTGCCAGGGCGACGAGTACGAATTCTGGGGCCTGTTCGAAACCCGCTTCCACCTCGCCTGCCCGGCCGAGGGCGGCACCCTGTTCCTCCTCGGCACCGACCGGCTGGGGCGGGACATGCTCAGCCGCATCGTCTATGGCACCCGCATTTCGCTGACCATCGGCCTGCTCGGCATCTCCGTCAGCTTCACGCTGGGCATCATCATCGGCGGGCTGGCCGGCTATTTCGGCGGCACCTTCGACATGCTGGTGCAGCGCACGATCGAGATCGTGCAGTCCCTCCCGCATATCCCGCTCTGGCTCGCGCTGTCCTCGGTCATGCCGCCGAACTGGTCGCCGGTGCTGGTCTATTTCGGCATCACCGTCATCCTCGGCCTGATGGACTGGACCGGCCTGGCCCGCGCCGTGCGCAGCAAACTCCTCAGCCTGCGCGAGGACGACTACGTGGTGGCCGCCCAGCTGATGGGCGCCGGCACCGGGCGCATCGTGTTCCGCCACATGGTGCCGGGCTTCATGAGCCACCTTATCGCCACGGCCACCATCACCATCCCCTCGATGATCCTGGGCGAAACCGCCCTCTCCTTCCTCGGCCTCGGCCTGCGCGCGCCAATCACCAGCTGGGGCGTGATGCTGAACGAGGCGCAGAACATCAACGTGGTGGCACTGTATCCCTGGCTGATGCTGCCGGTGGTGCCGGTGGTCATCGTCATCCTCGCCTTCAACTTCCTCGGCGACGGGCTGCGGGATGCGGCGGACCCTTATTCGTGAACGAAGAACGCTAGCAATGCGCACGATCTCCCGCCTGGAAAAAACCCTCTTCCGGCTGCAGGCGCAGCACGCCTGCCTCGCCATGCTGTTCACCGCCATCGCCGGCAAGCCCGGTGTCGTCGCCGAACTCGGCCTCGGCCACGGCCGCACCTTCGACCATCTGCGCCGCCACCTCACCCACCCGATCTACGCCTTCGACCGCGCCAACGACGCCTACAAGGATTGCCAGCCGGACCCGGAATTCCTCGTCCTCGGCGAGATATTCGAAACCCTGCCCCGCTTCGCCGAGCGTTTCCCGCATGGCGTCATCCTGGCGAATTCGGACATCGGCAGCTTCGACCGCGACCGCAACACCGCCAGTGCGACCGCCATGTCGCGCATCCTGCCGCCGGCGATGGCCCCCGGCGGCTACGTGATGTCCGACCTGCCGCTCGACCTGCCAGGCTTCACGCCGCTGGACCTGCCGGCGGGTGCACCGGCGGATGCTTACTACCTGTATCGGGCACCGCAACAAAGCGGATAGCCGGGGAGGCCGCCAGCACCCCCAGCACCTCGTCGAGAAACCCGTCGACCCAAACATCATGCACCGCATGATGCGTCAGCAACCCCAGCGGCGCCGCCCCCGGCTCGGCCAGCAGGCGCGACAGCCAATCCAGCAGCCCGGCCCGCTCCCGCAGCCCCCGGTCGCCGCGCCAGGCGATCGGGTCCCAATGCGTGTCGCAGCGGAACGGATCGTCCCCCCCGCGCGTCTCCGCGAAACAGGAGAGCCCGGCATAGCCCAGCCCGGCCAGCGCCGGCACATGCACCGGCGCGATGCGGTTCCACGGCGGCACGAACACCGCCACCGCCTGCGCCGGCAGCATCCGCCGCACAGTCGCCAGCCCCTCGGCCAGTTCCGCCGCCACCTCCGCCGCCGCCCGGCTCTCTGGATACTCCGCCGCCTTCGCGCCCTTCGGCGCGTGGTTGCGGTGCAGCCAGCCATGCACCAGCGCTCGCGTATCGCCGAACCGTCCGAGCAGCCCGCCCAGCGAGGCCTCCAACGCCCCCGGAATCACCGCGAGGCACGCCGGCAGCCCATGCCGGGCCAGCTTTGCGAGAAACGCCTCCAACGCTGGGGTCGCCGCCGTCGCGTCATCGTCGCGCAGCCAGACCGGCACCGGCGGGCCGCTTCGCGCTGCCAGCACCGCCTCCAGCCGCCGCCAAGCGACATCTCGCGCCCGCGCCGCCGCCGCTTCCGTCTCGATCAGCACCACCGACCGCGCCGCCCCGTCCCGCGCCACCCCGGACCAGTCCGGCCGCGGCGCCTCCGCGACAGCCCCGGCGAGGCCAGCCAGCGTCAACCCCGCGAGCGGCAGCACGCGCGCCAAGCCCCGCCCGGCCAGCGCCTCGGCCCGGATCGTCTGCTCCCGCTCACCCCCCGCATCGAAGGGCACGAGCACCGCCGGCACCCCGGCCTGCGCGAGGTCCAGCACCGTGTTGTACCCCGCCTGGCTGACCGACACCGCCGCGCGCGAGAGCAGCGAGCCGAAATCCGCCCGCGCCCGCTCGACAATCGCTGCCCCGCTTTGCAACGCCGCCATCTCGGCCGCCGGCACGCCTTGGCCGAGCAGCACCCGCCAGCGCCGCCCCGGCGTCAGCTCCGCCGCCGCCACCGCCAGCCGCGCCAGCGGCAACCCGGCCGCCGACCCGCCGCCGGAGACCAGCACCTCATCGACCCCCTCCCCCGTCGGCGCCACCGGCCCGGCCGCGCCATCGCGCAGATAGCCCGT
>CAMCJI010000110.1 GCA_945874805.1 Asaia bogorensis
TGATCGAAGCGACGGCGGGCGCCGCACCCGGCTGAGGTCAGGCCGTGTGCCGCGGCCGGAGGAAGCGCGCCTCCCAACGATGAAGATTTCGCGCCACCCTCGCAGGTCAGGCTGGTCTTGCGCTACACTGAGACGCGTGCGCATGAGGAATATGCGTCGAATTCCAGCCAACGCCCTTTTCAGGACGGCAGCATGAACGCCCCCGATAGCACGCCTGACGCATCGGCCGCACCGCATCCGGCCGGCAGCGCTTCGATCGGAACAAGCCCGGAGCGGTTCATCAACCGCGAATTGTCCTGGCTCGCCTTCAACGCCCGCGTGCTGGAGGAGGCGGAGAATCCCCGCCATCCGCTGCTGGAGCGGGTGCGCTTCGTCTCGATCTCGGCGGGCAATCTCGACGAGTTCTATTCGGTGCGCGTGGCCGGCCTGATCGGCCAGGCGCGCGCCGGTGTCTCCAAGCTGTCCGATGACGGGCTGACGCCGGCGCAGCAGCTGGCGGAGGTGGAGACACAAGCCGCCAGCCTGATGAACGAGCAGCTGCGGGTATGGAAGGCGCTGCGGGTGCAGCTTGCCGCGGCCGGCATCGCCCTGCCCGGGCTGCAGGCAATTGCCGACAGCGACCGGTTCTGGCTCGACACGTGGTTCATGGAGCGCGTGTTCCCGGTGCTGACGCCGCTGGCGGTGGACCCCGCCCACCCCTTCCCCTTCATCCCCAACATGGGGCTGGTGATGGTGCTGAAGCTAGTGCGTGAGGAGGACGGGGTGGGCATGCGCGGGCTGATCCCGCTGCCCGCGCAGGTGGAGCGCTTCGTGCGGCTGCCGACCGATGAGACCAATCCCGGCATCCGCTTCATCCTGCTGGAGCATCTGGTGGAGATGTTCCTCGGCCGGCTGTTCCCCGGCTTCCGCCTGCTGGAACACGGCGTGTTCCGCCTGATCCGCGATACCGACGTGGAGTTCGAGGAAGAGGCCGAGGACCTCGTGCGCTCCTACGAAACCGCGCTGAAGCGCCGCCGCCGTGGCGTGGCGATCCAGCTTTCCGTCAACGCGCGGATGCCCGCCGACCTGCGGGCGCTGGTGGTGGACGAGCTGGACGCGCACAGCGACCATGTGCATGTGCAGGACGGCATCCTCGGCCTCGTCGATCTCAAGCAGCTGATCGTCGATGATCGGCCGGACCTGCTGTTCCCGCCCTACACCCCGCGCTTCCCCGAGCGCATCCGCGATTTCGCCGGCGACTGCTTCGCCGCCATCCGCGCCAAGGACATCATCGTCCATCACCCGTTCGAAAGCTTCGACGTGGTGGTGCAATTCCTCCGCCAGGCCGCCGGCGACCCCGCCGTGGTGGCAGTGAAGCAGACGCTGTACCGCACCAGCCGCGACAGCCCGATCGTCAAGGCGCTGATCGAGGCGGCCGAGGCCGGCAAGTCCGTCACCGCCATGGTGGAGCTGCGCGCGCGGTTCGACGAGGAGGCGAACATCCGCCTCGCCCGCCTGCTGGAAGCCGCCGGCGTGCAGGTGGTGTTCGGCTTCACCGAGCTGAAAACCCACGCGAAACTGTCACTCGTCGTCCGCCGCGAGGGGGCGACGATGCGCAGCTACGCGCATTTCGGCACCGGCAACTACCACCCGATCACCGCACGCATCTACACCGACCTGTCCTTCTTCACCTGCGACCCCGACCTGACGCGCGATGCCGCTCGGCTGTTCAACTACATGACCGGCTACGCCAAGCCGGAGCGGATGGACGCGATCAGCTTCTCGCCGCTGACCACGCGCTCCACCCTGATCGAACTGATCGACCGCGAGATCGCCTTCGCACAGGGCGGCAAGCCGGCGGCGATCTGGCTGAAGATGAACACGCTGGTGGACGACATCCTGATCGACAAGCTCTATGCCGCGAGCAAGGCGGGGGTGAAGATCGCCTGCGTGGTGCGCGGCATCTGCTGCCTGCGGCCCGGCGTGCCCGGCCTGTCGGAGAATATCCGGGTGAAGTCGATCATCGGCCGGTTCCTCGAACACAGCCGCATCTATGTCTTCGGCGGCGGCCACGCCTTGCCCAGCCGGCATGCCCGCGTCTACATCAGTTCCGCCGACTGGATGGCCCGCAACATGGACTGGCGGGTAGAAACGCTGGTGCCGATCGTCAATCCCACCGTCCACACCCAGGTGCTGGACCAGATCATGGTGCAGAACCTGCGCGATACGATGCAATCCTGGGATCTTGGCCCGGACGGGACGTGGCACCGGATGCCGCCGGGCAGCGGACGCAAGCGCAGTTCGGCGCATGACTACTTCATGACCAATCCCTCGCTGTCCGGCCGTGGCTCGGCATTGCACGGCACCGGCCTCCCCGCGCCGATCACCGTCACCCGCAAGCCTGACCGCCTCACCCAGGACTGACGATTTGCCTTACATCACCCCCGCCTCGCTGCCGCGCCTTGCAGTTGTCGATCTGGGCTCCAACTCCGTCCGACTGGTTATCTTTGAGGGGTACAGCCGCAATCCCGTTGCCATCTTCAACGAAAAGGCGGTGCTGCGGCTGGGCCGGGGGATGCAGAACTCTGGCCGCCTCAACGAGGAGGCCGTGGTTCAGACGCTGACGGTGATGAACCGCTACGGCGCCATCGCCCGGGCGATGGGGGCGGTTCGGGCCGAGGTGCTGGCAACCGCGGCCGTGCGCGATGCCGCCAACGGCGCCGATTTCGTCGCAGCCCTCACCGCCCGCCTGCCGGATATGCCGATCCGCGTGCTGACCGGCGAGGAGGAGGCGCAGTTCGCCGCCGACGGGCTGCTCTGCGGCATTCCGGAAGCGGACGGGATCCTCGCCGATCTCGGCGGCGGCAGCCTGGAGGTGGTGGAACTCGTGCACGGCCGCAAGCGGCAGAGCGCCTCCACCCGGCTTGGCGCCATTCGCCTGGCCGAACGGGCCGAGGGCGATCTGGTGCGCGCGCGCGCGATCGCCGAGGCGGAGCTGGCGGAGGTTCCGTGGCTGGCCGAGGGCGCGGGGCGCGACCTCTATGCGGTCGGCGGCGCCTGGCGGGCACTGGCGCGCATCCATATCGCGCAGACCGGCTATCCGCTGAACATGGTGCACCACTACACCATCGGCCGCGACGAGGTGCGCGACCTGACCGGGGTGATCGCCGGCGCCAGTCCGCGCACGCTCGAACGCCTGCCGGGCGCGCCGCGCCGGCGGGTGGCCGACCTGCCCTACGCCGCCATCGCGCTGCGTCGTATGCTGCGCGCCACCGGGGCCAGGCGCGTCGTGTTCAGCGCGAACGGGCTGCGCGAGGGCTGGTACATGCACCAGATCCCCGAGGAGGAGCGCCGCCGCGATGCGATGCTCGCCGCCGGGCAGGACTACGCCCAGCGCCTCGGCCGCGACCCGACGCTGCCGCCGGCGCTGGTCACCTGGACCGATCCGCTGTTCCCCGGTGAGAGCCCGGCGCAGTACCGCCTGCGCATCACCGCCTGCTGGCTGTCGGATATCGGCAGCCACGACCACCCGGAGTACCGCGCCGAACAGGCGTTCCTGCGCATCCTGCGCCAGCCTGGCATCGGGCTGGACCACCACGCCCGCGCCTTCCTCGCGCTGACCCTGGCGCTGCGCTACGAGGCGGAGGCGGAATCCCCCTTCCTCGCCACCGCCCGGGCGCTGCTGGGGCCGGAGGATATCCGCCGTGCCACCGTGCTCGGCGTGGCGCTGCGGCTGGCCTACACGCTCTCCGCCGGCACGACCGCCCTGCTGGCCGGCACCCATCTGCGCACCGGCCAGACGCTCACGCTGGAACTGGCCGAGGGCGGCGGCGTGTTTGCCGGTGAGAGCGTCACCCGCCGGCTGGACCGGCTGGCGACCGCGATGGGCCTGGATGCGACGACGCGCCTCGCCGCCGCCTGACACCGACCCGATGGCACGCTCCCCCGACCCTGCGCCCCCCCCTGCCCGCGAGCCCGCGAAGCCCCGGCCGCCGCTGGGTCTGGCGCTGGTGGTGCTGGCGCTGGTCCTCGCCTGGGCGGCGATCGGCGCCTATCTGTACGACCAGCGCCGGCGCTACGAGGCAGAGGCCTATGGCGACGCCGTCCACCTCGCGCGCGGCTTCGCGGAGAGCATCAGCCGCACGATCGAGGCGATGGATCAGGTGTTCGCCCTGCTGCGCGCCTTCCACCGCGCCAATCCCGACCGGTTCGACATCCGCACGCTGGCGCCCAGCGGACAGGTGCTGACCGACCTGACCCTGCAGATGGCGGTGACCGACAACCGCGGCATGATGACGGCGAGCAACCTCGGCGGGCCGCCAATCGATCTTTCCGATCGCGAGCATATCCGGGTGCACCTCGACCAGCCAGGAGATTTCCTGTTCGTCAGCAAGCCGGTGCTGGGCAGGGTGTCGGGCAAATGGTCGATCCAGCTCACCCGCAAGCTGTTCGGCCCCGGCGGGGCCATGGCGGGGGTGCTGGTCATCTCGCTCGACCCGGCCTACTTCGCCCGCTTCTATCAGGCCTTCGACATCGGCCAGGGCACCATCGCGCTGATCGGGCTGGACGGCATCTATCGCGCCCGCGCGCCAGGGGGAGAGGCCTCGCTTGGTGCTGCGGCCGGGGCCCAGACCATGCAGGCGCTGCGCGGCCCGAGCGAGACAGGGGCGTGGCGGGGCCGTAGCGACATCGATGGCGTCGAGCAGTTCTACGCCTATCGCCGGCTGGAGAAATACGGTCTGGCGGTGACGGTCGGCCTTGGGGTGAGCGACACTTTCGCCCCCTTCGAACGCTCGGCCCTGCAATTCGGGTTCGGCGGGCTCGCGCTGTCGGTGCTGGTGATCGTGGTGGGGCGGTTGCTGGTCCGGCAAGGCAGCACGCTGGTGCGCTCGGAACGCGAACTGACGGCGACGCTGGAGAACATGAGCCAGGGCATCGTCATGATCGACGCGGATGACCGCCTGGCGGTGATCAACCAGCGCGCGGTGCAGCTGCTTGGCCTGCCAGACCGGTTGGGGCGGGTGGGGGTGAGCTTCCGCAGCCTGCTGTCCTGGCAGCTCGACAATGACGAATTCACCCCCGGAACGGAGGGCGGTACCGACGTGTCCGCCCTTGCCCGCGGCGGCGGCCTGGGGCCTTCGATGTACGAACGCGCGCGCCCGGACGGCACGGTGCTGGAGGTGCGGACCCGCGAACTGCCGGGCGGCGGCGCGGTGCGCACCTATACCGACATCACCGAGCGCAAACGCACCGAGCTGGCCCTGGCCGCCGCGCGCGATGCCGCCGAGGCCGGCGCGCGCGTGCGCAGCGAATTCATGGCGACGATGAGCCATGAAATCCGCACGCCGCTGAATGCCGTGATCGGCATGGCCGGGCTGCTGATCGACAGCGATCTGCCGCCACATCTGCAGCGCTTCGCCAGCACCCTGCGCGACGCAGCGGAGACGTTGCTGCAAACCATCGACGACATTCTCGACTTCTCCAAGCTCGACGCCGAGCGGATGGAGTTGGAAACGATCGGCTTCGCCGTCGCACCGCTGGCTGCCAGCGTCGTCGACCTGATGGAGGTCAAGGCGGCCGAGAAGGGGCTGTATCTGCGGCTGGACCTCGCGCCCGGCGTGCCCGAACGGCTGATCGGCGATCCCGGCCGGGTGCGGCAGGTGCTGCTCAACCTCGTCGCCAACGGCCTCAAGTTCACCGAAGAGGGCGGCGTGACCATCACCGTCTCGGCCGAACCGCGCGATGGCACGTGGGTGATGCTCGACGTGGCGGTGACGGATACCGGCATCGGCATCGAACCGGCCGCGCAGTCGCGCCTGTTCGAACCCTTCACGCAGGTCGATGGTTCGATCTCGCGCCGCTATGGCGGGTCGGGGCTGGGGCTGGTGATCTGCCGGCGGCTCACCGAGCGGATGGGCGGCGAGATCGGCCTCGTCAGCGCCCTCGGTTCAGGCTCGACCTTCCGCTTCCGCCTGCCGATGCGCATCGACTTCTCGCGCCCGGCGCCGGTGGAGGCGGCAGCCCTGCCCGCCGCGCCGGGGCGGCGGCTGCGCATCCTGCTCGCCGAGGACAACGCCACCAACCGGATGGTGGCGATCACCCGGCTGGAGCTGATGGGCCATCGGGTCGACGCGGTTGCCGATGGCGGGGCGGCGGTGCGGGCGTTGCAGGACTCGCCCTATGATCTCGTGCTGATGGACCTGATGATGCCGCAGGTGGATGGGCTGACGGCCACCCGCCGGATCCGCGCCCTGCCCAGTCCGCAGGCCGATATCCCGATTGTCGCGATCACCGCCAATGTCTTTCGCAGCCATCAGGACGCCTGCCGCGCGGCGGGGATGGATGATTTTCTCGGCAAGCCGCTGATGGATCAACAGTTGCGCCGCATTCTCGCACTCGCGATCGACGGCACGCTGCGCCACCCCGGCGGAGCGGCCGCCGATGAGCCGCTGCCCGCGACGATCGCGCGGCTGGTGGGCGAGATGGGCGAGGAAAGCGCCCAGGAGGCGCTGCACGGCTTCCTGCACGAGGCCCGCGAACAGCTGGAGAAGATGGACGCGGCTTTGCAGACGCAGGACTGGCCAGGGCTGGGTGGCGCCGCCCGGGCGCTGCACGAGGGTGCCGCCATGCTGGAGGCCGGGATGGTGCTGCGCGCTGCCGAACGGCTGATCGACGCCCCGCCGGACGCGGCCCCTGCCCGGCTCAAGGCGTTGGACGCGGCGCTGCGGGGCCTGGAGGAGGGGCTGGCCGAGGCGCGGGGTCAGCCGCTGCCGCGCTCCCAGGATTCCCGCTTGCGGTAGATCGTCGAGGGGCTGATGCCCAGCCGGCGCGCGGCCAGTTGCAGGTTGCCTTCGCACAGGGCGATGGCGTGCTCGATATAGCGCTGCTCCGCGCGGGCCAGGGTGTCGATCGCATCGACGCTCGCGGGCAGACCGATCGGGGGGTTCACCGGTGCAGCTGGGGGCGCGGGCGCCGGCTCGGCCGGGGCTGGGGCCGGGCCAGGCCGGTCGGCCGGCAGCGGCGGCAGCATTTCGAGCTGCACGACCGGGGCATCGTGCAGCACGACGATGTTGCGGATGACGTTCTCCAGCTGGCGGACATTGCCGGGCCAAGCGTATCCCAGCAGCCTGGCTTCCACCTCGGGCGCGAAGGCGGTGAAGTGGCGCCCCTCGGGTTTCGCGAAGTCGGCCAGCATGCGCCGGGCGATCAGCACGATGTCCTCGCCCCGTTCGCGCAGCGGCGGCATGTGCACCGGCACGACGTTCAGCCGGTAGAACAGGTCCTCGCGCAGCCGCATCTCGGCGATCGCCTGGGCGGGGTCGCGGTTGGTGGCGGCGACGAAGCGGATGTTCACCTTGTGCGGCCGCGGGTCGCCCACCCGGTCGTAGCTGCCGGTCTGGATGAAGCGCAGCAGCTTGGTCTGCAACTGCGGGTCCATCTCGCCCAACTCGTCGAGAAACAGGGTGCCGCCATCGGCGCGGGCGGCCGCCCCTTCCTGGTCCGAGACGGCGCCGCTGAAGGCGCCCTTCACGTGGCCGAAGATCGTGCTCTCCAGCAGGTCGCGGGGGATGGCGCCGCAGTTGAGCGCGACGAAGCGGCGGTCCCGGCGCGGCCCCATCTGGTGCAGCGCCTCGGCGGCCAGTTCCTTGCCGGTGCCGCTCTCACCGGTGATGAAGACGCTGGCCGAGCTTTGGGCCGCCGCCTCGAGGATGCGATAGACCGCCTGCATCGGCAGCGAGCGGCCGATGAAGCGGCCGAATTCCGCCGGCTCCACGGTGCGGCGAAGTGTGGCCACCTCACGCGACAGCGCGTTGATCGACAGCGCGTTGGTCACCGTGGTGGCAAGCCGGCTGGCCCCGAAGGGCTTGACCAGATAGTCGAAGGCGCCGGCACGTACCGCGCGGACGGCTGTCGCGAGCGAGGCGTTGGAGGTCATCACCACCACCGCCGGCGGGGCAGGCCACGTCCGCAACTCGTCGAGCAGTTCCAGCCCATCGATATCCGGCAGCTTCAGGTCGAGCAGCACGCAGTCGATCTTACGGGTCTCAAGCAGTTCCCGCGCCGTGCGCCCGTCGGCGGCGAGCAGCAGGTCGTGGCCCAGCGGCTCCAGCTGCACCTGGCAGGTCATCGCCACCGTCGGGCTGTCCTCCACGATCAGGATGGTGCGGCGCTCCGTCATCGGGGCGGCTCCTCGGGCAAGGGCGATGGGTCAGACAAGCTGGGTCAGGCGCCGCAGGGCGGGCAGTTCTCGGGCCTGGGCGGCGGCGAGGGCGGCGATGGCGCTGTCGATCGCCGCCGCCTCGCCCCCAGGCGCCAGGCGCTCCACCGCCCGCGCGGTGCGCGCGAGGGCAGGGCAGCCGACATTCCCGGCGGCACCGACAAGTGAATGTGCCTCGCGTTGCAGCAGGGCGCGCTGACCGGCGGCCCAGGCGGCGGTGATGGCGTCCAGCCGCTGCGGCGCCTCGGCAGCAAACACCGCGGCGACGCGGCGGAAGCCGGGGCTGTCCGCGCGCCCCCAGAGCTGCTCGATGGCCGCGAGGTCGATCTCCTCGGCCGGGGCGAGAACGCGCCCGACGGCGGCCCGCAGGTCCGGCGCCTGCACCGGCCGGGGCAGGGCCTCGGCGGCGCCCGGCGGGATCGCCTCGTCGGGGCCGAAGATGACGATGAGCCGAGCGGCGCCGAGATCGCAGGGCGCCCAGGGCAGATCGGCGATGACGAGGTCGAAGCTGCCGGTGGCCAGCGCCTGCGCTGCATCGTCGATACGGGTCACGTGCAGGCCCCAGCCGCGCAGCCAGCCGGCGATCGCCAGACCAACCGTGGCGCCGCGCACCGCGACGAGGGCCCTGCGACCTGTCAACGACGTCTCATCCAGGGTGCCGGCGGGCTGCATTCCGCTTCCTTGCCCGATATGGCACGGGCCAGCAATGGCTTGTGGTGCCGGGCGGGCTATCCGCCGGCGCGAATCTGCCGGGCGAGGTGCTCGCCGATCATCACGCAGGTGAAATGCAGGTTGGCCCGGCAGTCGGCTGGCATGATCGATGCGTCGGCAATCCGCAGATTCTGCGTGCCGCGGACGTGCAGGGTGGGGCTGACCACGCCGCGCGGGTCTTCGTGCGCGGTCATCCGGCAGGTGCCCGCCGCGTGCTGGATGTCCGATGCCTCGGCAAGCATGATCGCGTCGAGTTCGTCGTCCGGCAGTGCTGCCGCCTCGGCGGGGGTCATCGGCAGGTCGCAGAAGCTGATCCGGCTGGCGAGTGACGTGAGCGCGGGCTGCTCCGCCAGGGCGGCCATGCGGCGGGCGGCATCGCGCATGCGCAGGCGGTCGCGGGGGTCGGCGAGCATGTTCTCGTCGACATCCGGATGGGCGCTGGGGTCCGCCGAGGTCAGGCGCAGCTCGCCGCGGGAGAATGCGTCGTAGAGGGCGATGCTGACGGCGCCGGTGGCACCGGGCGTGGGGCCGTCGGTCAGGCCGCGATGGTTGTAGCCGACGATGATCATGTCCCGCCGGCCGCCGCCGCCGAGCCGGCTGCTGTAGGGGATGGCGATGTTGGTGTGCCGCGCATCGGGGTCGGTCGCGGCGAATTGCGGGTGCAGGGCGAGGCCTATGCGCAGCACGGCGTGGTCCATCAGGTGCTGGCCGACATGCGGATTGTGCTGGAGCAGCGGGATACCGAGCGCCTGGAGCTGCGCCGCCGGGCCGATGCCGGAGCGCATGAGGATGGCGGGGCTGTGGATGGCCCCGGCGGAGAGGATGATCTCGCGGCCCTCGATGCTCTCCCACGCATCGCCGAAGCGCACACGCAGGCCGGTGGCCCTTGTGCCGTCGAACAGGATGCGATCGACCAGGGCGCCGCCGCGGATGGTCAGGTTGGGGCGGTGGCGGATCGGTTCGAGGTAGGCGTCGTTGACGGTGACGCGCTTGCCGTCGCGGCTGTTGATCGGGTTGGCGGCGATGCCCTCGCCCTCCGGCGCATTCACGTCGCCAAGCCAGGGATAGCCCAGGGCCAGGGCGGCGTCGCGCAGGCCGCGATCGACATGGCCCCAGCTTTCCTGCGGAGCGCGGTAGACAGGGAGCGGGCCTGCCTTGCCGTGGTCTTCCTCGATCGAGTCGAACAGCGGCATGACCTCGGCGGCGGACCAGCCCTCGCAGCCCATCTCGGCCCAACCATCGAAGGCGTCCGGCACGCCGCGGATGGCGATCTGCGCATTGACGGTCGAGGAGCCGCCGAGCCCCCTGCCCCGCCAGTAGAAGCGCGGCGCCTGGGCGGCGGTGCGGCGCGTCATCAGGCCGGGCCATTGCCATTCCGCCTGGTGAGCGGGGCTGTGCATGAAGGGAATGATGTTGGCGCTGCGCAGGGCATGCGGCGCCTCGGCGGCCCGCCAGTCCCGCCCGGCTTCCAGCAGCAGCACACGGCGGGCGGGGTCTTCGCTCAGCCGTGCCGCCAGGGGCGCGCCAGCCGAGCCGGCACCGACGATGATCACATCATACATCCGGCGGGAATCCCCTTTTTGTTACAGAATCTTGGCCATGTAGACGCGGCTGAACCGCTTTTCCACCACGCGCCTGATTTCGACGTAGCCGATGCGGGCATACAAGGCGATGTTCTCTGTCATCAGAGCGTTTGTGTAGAGGATGATGCTGGCATGGCCGGCGGCGCGGGCCTGGGTTTCGGCGAATTCCAGCAGCCGGCGGCCGATGCCCTGGCCGCGGGCGGCGGTGGAGGTGGCGATGTTCTCCAGCAAGAAGCCGTCGGGGTTGTCTTCAAGGATCAGAATGCCGAGGAGGGCACCCGGCTCGCCGATCACCCAGGCCTGACTGGCGGCGATGCGGGCTGCGTAGTCGTCCAGCATCGGCGCGGGCTTGCGGCCGACGCGGGCGACCCAGGGGGCGTAGGCTTCGTCCACCAGGGCGGCGATGGCAGCGGCTTCGTCAGCGGTGGGGCGGCGGATCACCGCCATTTCGCGAGGCGGGCGGCAGCCTCCGCCATGTCGGCTTCCGGGCCGCAGTAGCTGAAGCGCAGGAAATGGGTGCCGCGCTGGCGGTCGAAATCCACGCCGGGGGAGGCGGCGATGCCGGCCTCGGCCAGCATGCGGGCGCAGAATGCCTGGCTGTCGTTGGTCCGGCCGGCGACGTCGGCATACAGGTAGAACGCGCCCTCGGCGGGGCTCAGATGCGGGAAGCCGGCACCCGGCAAGGCAGCCACCAGCAGATCGCGCGAGCGGCGGTAGCGGGCGACGTTGGCCTGCAACTCCTCGTCACAGTCGAACGCCGCCTCGGCGGCGACCTGGGCGATGTGCGGGGCGGAGATGAACAGGTTCTGGGCGAGGCACTCCACCGGCCGCACCAGATCGTCCGGCAGCAGCATCCAGCCGATCCGCCAGCCGGTCATCGAGAAGTATTTGGAAAAGCTGTTGATGACGACGGCCGACGGGCTGTAGGCGGCGGCCGTGGCGATCGGGCGGTCGTAGTGCAGGCCGTGATAGATCTCGTCGGAGATCAGCCGCACCCCGTTGGCGTGGCACCAGCGGGCGATGCCGGCCAGTTCGTCGGGCGACAGCATGGTGCCGGCGGGGTTGCAGGGGCTGGCGACGATCAGCCCGTCCGGGCGGGGGTCCAGCGCTTCCAGCATGGCGATGGTCGGCTGGAAGCGGGTTTCCGGGCCGGTCGGCAGCATCACCGGCACGATGCCCAGGGCGGTCAGGATATTGACGTAGGGCGGGTAGAACGGGGTCGCCATCGCCACCCTGTCGCCCGCGTCGAATGCGGCCAGGAAGGCGAGCGGGAAGGCGCCGGAGGCCCCAACCGTCACCGCGATGTGCGAGGCGCGGGCCGTGTGGCCGTACCAGCGCTGGTAGTGGCCCGCCAGGCGGCTGCGCAAGGAGGCGAGGCCGAACGCCTCAGTGTAGCCCATCGGCCGGCCGGCTCCGAGAGCGGCGCGGGCGGCTTCCACCGCGCCGGCCGGCGCGCCCGTGCCGGGCTGGCCGACCTCCATGCGGATCACGCCGGGGGCGCCGGGCGGCAGGCTCGCCTGGCGGGCGTTGGCCGCGGCGATCACGTCCATCACGATGAACGGCGGGGCGGCGGCCCCGCGCCCGGTTTTCAGCATCGTCAGTTGCTTCCGGCAGCGATGCCGTTGCTGCGCGGATCGACAGCCCAGGCGCAGCTCGCGGTGGAGCCGGGCAGGTAACGGGAGCAGGCGATCAGGTTGGCGCGGCCCGGCTCGGGCGCGGGGGCGCCGTCCACCGTGCCGGTGGCGAGCGTTTGGGCAAGCGCCCAGGCCGCCGCCATCGGCGCTGCCTCCTGCCCGCTGCCGCTGGCCGCGGCGCGGAAGGCGGTGAGGTTGGGGTTCACCACCATCCCGGCCGACAGCAGCGCCGCCGGTTGCGCACGGGGCGAGGCTGCCAGCAGCACGCCCGTCCGCTCGGCGATGCGCCCGGTGCCGAACAGGTTGTTCATGGTGAAGGCGCAGACCACGGCGTTGCCCTCGCGATCCAGCGTCACCATGCCGGTCGAGGCCGGCAGGGCGCCGATCGCGGGCGCGGGCTGGCTGGTGGAGGCCAGGATGGCTGCGGCATCGGCGCCACCCCGGCGCCATTGCGTCGCCGCTCCCAGGCCGGCGGCCTGGGCATCAGCGGACTGGTTGGCCTGCAGGGCGCGGAAGCTGACCGCGGCTGCCAGCCCGCCATCGGCGGGCGGGGGCAGGAAATGCGCCACGTCGCCGCCACGCAGCGGCAGGCGCAGCGTCGCCGTTGCCTGCGGCAAGGCGGTGCGCAGGTCCGCCAGCGTCAGGCCGCCGCCGGCCGCCTGGGCGCCTTCGGAAAGCCTGCGGGCGAGGCCGCCCTGGTAGAAATCGCCGACGCCGGCCACACGCATCTGGCTCAGCGTGGCGGCAAGGTCGGGCTGCTGCATCGTCGCGCCCTCGGCCAGCTTGCGCCCGCCGGGGAAGAACACGCTGGCCGCCCCGGGATCGGCCGCGAGCGGGCCGGCAACGATGTCGAGGTCGCGCAGGAAGGCACGGCTGGCGGTGATGCCGCCACGCGCCATCTGCTCCGCCGGACCCACCAGCGTCTCGAACGGCAGCTTGCCGTGGCGGACATGCAGCAGATACAGGCCGCGCGCCATCATCGGCACCGCCGCCGGGCGGTCCGCACCGGCGGGCGTGCCAGCCGGGGCGACGAAGATGATCGCCTCCGGCCCGGCGCCGGCCGCGCGCTTGGGGGAGAAGGCGATGCAGGCGCCGCCCGCACCCAGGCTGGCGCGCGACGGCAGGGAGACGGTCAGCGCCAGCGCGCCCGCCGTCATCGCGTCGGTGGCGTTGCCGCCGGCGGACAGGATGTTGCGTGCCACCAGCACCGCCAGCGGCTCATCGCCGGCCACCCCGCCGAGGAAGCCGCCGACCGCGCCGAGCGTGCCCTGCGGCGTCGAGGCCGGCATCACCGCTTCGGTCAGGCTGTCGATCGTGGCGCAGCCGGCCAGGGCCACGCCGAGCATGACGGCCGCGGCGCGTTTGGCTAGGTTGGGCAGCATGCGCGCCATCCTCACCTTCGTGCTGTCACTGCTGCTCGCCGCCGCGCCGGCGCGGGCGCAGGAGGGGGGGCGCGTGACCGTCATACGCGACGCCGAGACCGAGACTCTGCTGCGCAATTTTTCCAACCCCTTGTTCCGCGCGGCCGGGATCGCCCCGGGGCTCGTGCGCATCGTCATCCTCAAGGAGGACGCTCTAAACGCCTTCGTCAGCACCGGCAACCGGATGTTCGTCAACACCGGGC
>CAMCJI010000111.1 GCA_945874805.1 Asaia bogorensis
GGCGCTGCTGGTGGCGGCGGTGGATGGTTATTGGCCCTACTATCCCTCGCTGTATCGGGACTGGGGCAATGTTCTCTACTACGGCGTGTGCTTCGCGCTGGGCGCCGGGCTGGCCGCTTGGCCGGGGTGGGAGGTGCGGCTGCGGCAGGTCTGGCCGGTGCTGCTGACCGTGGCCGCACTCGCCTTTGCCGCCGTCGCCTGGCTGGGCGAGACCAGTGCCGGCCGGCTGGCGGTGGGCATGACGGCCTGGTGCGCGGCGATGGGTGCCATCGGCCTCGTCGGCGGCCGCCGCTTCGGTCCCTGGGCAAGCGTGCTCGGCCCGGCGGCGATGCCGGTCTATGTGCTGCACCATCTGGTGCTGCTGCTGCTGGCGCTGGTGGCCCTGCGCAGCGGAGCGCCGTGGTGGGTGCAGGCGCCGCTGATCTGGCTCGGCACCCTGGCCGTCAGTGCCGGGCTGTGGTGGTTCCTGGTGCGGCCGTGGGGGCTGACGCGGCTTCTGTTCGGGGCGCTGCCGCCACGATCCTTGCAGCACAGAACTTGAACTCCGGTATTTTTCCGGAGGGATCGAGGGCTGCGTTGGTCAGCAGGTTCGCCGCCGCCTCGGCGTAGCAGAACGGGATGAACACCATCCCCTCCGGCACATCTGGATCGGTGCGGACATGGATGTCGATCCCCCCGCGCCGGGTTTCCACCCGGATCAGCCCACCCGCCGGGATGCGCCGGCGGTGCAGTTCGCGCGGGCTGACGAGCGCGACCGCCTCCGGCTCCAGCGCATCGAGCAGCGGCGCCCGCCGGCTCATCGCCCCGGTATGCCAATGCTCCAGCACCCGGCCGGTGGACAGGATCATGTCGTACTCGCTGTCCGGCAATTCATCCGGCGGGGCGAAGGCGGCCGGCACGATGCGGGCGCGGCCGGAGGGCGTCGGGAAACGCTCGGCGAACAGGATTTCGTGGCCCGGCTGCCCTGGCCCATCGACCGGATAGGTCACCGCCCCCTCGGCCATCAGCCGCTCCCAGGTGATATGCGCCAGCGAGGGCATGGCCTGCGCCATCTCCGCAAAGATCGCATCCGGCCCGGCATAGTTCCACGCAAGACCCAGCCGCTGGGCGATCTGCTGCATGATCCACCAGTCCTGCCGCGCCTCCCCCGGCGGCGGCACCACCGGGCGGGCGATCTGCACCCGGCGGTCGGTGTTGGTGAAGGTGCCGGCCTTCTCCGCGAAGGCGGCGGCGGGCAGCACCACGTCGGCGTGGAAGGCGGTCTCCGTCAGGAACAGGTCCTGCACCACCAGATGCTCCAGCGTCGCCAGCGCCGAGCGGGCGTGATGCAGATCGGGGTCGGACATCGCGGGGTTCTCGCCCTCGATATACATGCCGCGGATGGTGCCCGCCCGGGCGGCGTGCATGATCTCGACGACGGTCAACCCGCGCTGCGGGTCAAGTGCGGCGCCCCACAGCCCCTCCAGCCGCGCCCGCCCGGTGGCGTCCGCGGTGGCTAGGTAGTCGGGGAAGAACATCGGGATCAGCCCGGCGTCCGAGGCACCCTGCACGTTGTTCTGCCCGCGCAGCGGGTGCAGCCCCGCCCCCTTGCGGCCGATCTGCCCGGTGACGAGGGCGAGCGCGATCAGGCAGCGCGCATTGTCGGTGCCGTGCACGTGCTGGGAGATGCCCATCCCCCAGAAGATCAGCGAGGCCCGCGAGGTGGCATAGAGCCGCCCCGCCGCGCGCAGAGTCTCGGCCGGAATGCCGCACACCGGCGCCATCGCCTCCGCCGAGAACGCCCCGATCCCCGCCGCGATTTCGGCAAAGCCCTCGGTATGGGCGGCGATATAGGCGCGATCGGTCAGCCCCTCGGTGATGATGGTGTGCAGCATGGCGTTCAGCAGGGCGATATCCGTCCCCGGTTTGAAGCGCAGGTCCAGCGTCGCGTGGCGGCTCAGCGTCTGCCCGCGTGGATCGGCGAGGATCAGCTTCGCCCCGCGCTTCACCGCATTCTTGATGTAGGTCGCGGCGACCGGGTGGTTCACCGTCGGGTTGGCGCCGATGACCATGATCACCTCGGCATCCAGCGCGGCGGCGAAGGGGGCGGTGACGGCGCCGGAATGCAGCCCCTCCATCAGCGCTGCCACCGAGGAGGCGTGGCACAGCCGCGTGCAGTGATCGACGTTGTTCGAGCCGAAGCCGGTGCGGATCAGCTTCTGGAACAGATAGGCCTCCTCGTTCGACCCCTTGGCGCTGCCGAACCCGGCCAGCGCCCGCGGGCCGTGGCTGTCGCGGATGCGCAGGAAACCGCCCGCCGCGCGGTCCAGCGCCTCCTCCCATGTCGCGGGGCGGAAATGCGTCCAGGGATTGGCGGGGTCGATATCGTCCTCGGCATCCTTGCCGACGTCATCGCGCCGGATCAGCGGCTGGGTCAGCCGGTGCGGATGGGCGATGTAGTCGAAGCCGAAGCGGCCCTTCACGCAGAGCCGGTTCTGGTTCGCCGGCCCGTTCGCCCCCTCGGCGGCGATGATGCGGTTTTCGCGGACGAGGTAGTTCACCTGACACCCGACACCGCAATACGGGCAGAGCGAGCGCACCTCCCGATCCGGCTGCACGCCGCCGAGCAGGGCTTTCTCCATCAGCGCGCCGGTGGGGCAGGCCTGCACGCATTCGCCGCAGCCGACGCAGGAACTCTCGCCCATCGGTGCGTCGAAATCGAAGACGATCTTGGCGTGGGCGCCCCGCCCGGCCATGCCGATCACGTCGTTCACCTGCACCTCGCGGCAGGCGCGCACGCACAGCCCGCATTGGATGCAGGCGTCCAGGTTCACCGCCATGGCCGGATGGCTGGCATCGCCATCCCAGCGCTGCCCGCCCGGAAAGCGCCCGGCCACCACGCCGGCCCGCGCGGCGGTGGCGTGCAGATGGGAGGCGGGATCGGGCGCCTCGCTTGGCTGGTCGGCCAGCAGCAGCTCGACGACCATGCGCTGTGCCGCGCGGGCGCGGTCGTTCTCGCTGCGCACCACCATGCCCGGTGCGGGCACTCGTAGGCAGGAGGCGGCAAGCACCCGCTCGCCCTCGATCTCCACCATGCAGGCGCGGCAATTGCCGTCCGGCCGGTAGCCGGGCTCCGGGCGATGGCAGAGATGCGGAATGTCGGTGCCCAGGCGCTGGGCGACCTGCCAGATCGTCTCGCCGTCCTCTGCCTCCACCACCCGGCCATCGAGCTCGAAGCGGATCATCGTGCGAATTCCTCGGGGAAGTGCCGCAGCAGACTCAGCAGCGGGTTCGGTGCGGCCTGGCCCAGCCCGCAGATCGAGGCATCGCGCATGGTCTGCGCCAGTTCGTGCAGCAGCGGCAGATCCCAGTCCGCCCTTGCCATCAGCGCCGCCGCCTTGTCGGTGCCGGCGCGACAGGGGGTGCACTGGCCGCAGCTCTCGTGGCGGAAGAAGCGCATCAGGTTCAGCGCCGCCGCCCGCAGGTCATCCGCCTGCGACAGCACCACCACGGCGGCCGAGCCGATGAAGCAGCCATGCGGCTCCAGCGTCGCGAAATCGAGCGGGATGTTGTCCAGCGCCGCCGGCAAAATCCCCCCGGATGCTCCGCCCGGCAGATAGGCGCGCAGCTCATGCCCCTCGGCCATGCCGCCGCAATACTCCTCGATCAGCTCGCGCAGGGTGATCCCGGCCGGCGCCAGCTTCACCCCCGGCTGGCGCACCCGGCCGGAGACCGAATAGCTGCGTAGGCCGCGCCGCCCGTGCCGCCCATGCGCGCCCCACCAGCCCGCCCCGCGTTCCAGAAGATCGCGGATCCACCACAGGGTTTCGACATTGTTGACCAGCGTCGGCCGGCCCCACAGGCCGTTCTGGAACACATAAGGCGGCTTGTGGCGGGGCAGGCCGCGCTTGCCCTCGATGCTCTCCAGCATCGCCGACTCCTCGCCGCAGATATAGGCGCCGGCGCCGCGGCGCAGATGGATGCGCGGGCCGCCCGGGCCGAGTTCCTCGATCGCCCGGCGCAGCAGCAGCCGGGCTGCCGGATACTCATCACGGATGTAGATATAGACGTCCTGCGCGCCGATGATGTGGGCGGCGATCAGCATGCCCTCCAGCATCCGGTGCGGGTCACGTTCCAGGTAGTGCCTGTCCTTGAACGTGCCTGGCTCGCCCTCATCGGCGTTCACCGCCATCAGCCGCGGGCCTGGCTGGCCGCGCACCGCGCGCCATTTCCGCCCGGTGGGGAAGCCCGCCCCGCCCATGCCGGCGAGCTTGGCGTCGTCGAGCACGCCGAGCACGGCCTCGTCCGCCAGCACCCCGCTGCGCAACTGCTCCAGCAGCCGGTAGCCGCCGCCGGCGACGTAGGCCGCATGGCCGATGGCCGGCGGGATCTGCGGCATCGTCTCGCCGCGCGCGGCAGCGCCAAGCACCTCCCCGGCATTGGCAGAGTCGATGAAGTTCTGCCCCACCTGCGCCGTCGGGGCCGTGTCACAGCGCCCGACGCAGGGCACGCGCACCACCCGCGCCGCACAGCCGGCCGCCACCGCATCGGCGAGGGCATCGGCCCCCGCCATCTGGCAGGGCAGCCCGTCGCAGACGCGGATGGTCAGCGGCGGGGCCGGCGCCTCGGTGACCTCGAAATGCGCGTAGAAGGTCGCAACCTCATACACCTCGGCCATCGACAGATGCAGCTCCTCGGCCAGGGCCGCCAGATGCGCCGGCGGAATGCGGCCAAGCTGGTCCTGGATGAGATGCAGATACTCGATCAGCAGATCGCGCCGGCGCGGCCGGTCGTCCAGCAGCGCGCGCATCTGGCCGCGCACCACCGGGTCGATCTGCCGCCCCTTCGGCGTGCTGCGGGCATGCGCCCGTCCGGCACCGGGATGGCGGGTTTGGGCTGGCATCGTCTCCCCCTTGTTGCGGCGGAGTCTAGCTGTCGCCGGGGGCGTGTAAAGCTACCCCTTCATCGATCCCGCCGTGAGCCCCGCCACCATGTAGCGTTGCAGCGCGAGCACCAGCACCAGCACCGGCACCAACTGCACCGTGGCGGCGGCGAACACCATGCCCCATTGCACGCCTTCCACGGTGCCAAGCATCTCCGCCAGTTGCACCGGCGCGGTTTTTGCCAATGTCGTTGTGAAGATCAGCGCGAAGACGAACTCGTTCCAGGCGAACACGACGACGAAGATCGCCGCTGCCGCCATCCCCTGCACCGCCAGCGGCAGGATGATGCGCAGCAGGATATGCCCCAGCCCCGCCCCGTCCACCTCGGCTGCCTCCTCCAGTTCGCGCGGCAGCGCCTTGATGAAGGCGCGCATGATCCAGGTGGAGATGCTGACGTAGAAGGCGGCATACAGCATCACCAGCAGCGTATGCGTGTCGTTCAGCCCCAGCACGTTCACCGCCGGAAACAGCGGTACGGTGATAATGATCGGCGGCAGCATCCGCACCGCCAGCAGGAAGAACGCCGAAAGCTGCAACGCCCGGCCATGATGGCGCGCATACACGTAGCCGGCCGCGCAGGACACGGCGACGGTGACGATGGTCGCCCCGATCGTCACCAGCAGGCTGCTCACCAGCCCGCGGAAGAAGGCCGGCTGTTCGGCCAGCAGGGTGCGGTAGTTGTCCAACGTCGGGCTGAACAGGAATTGCGGCGGCTGCGCGAAGATGTCCCGCGCCTCCTTGAAGGACGAGGTGACAACAAGCAAAATTGGAAACACCGACCACACCAGCGCCAGCCCGATCAGCCCCAGCCGGGCGACGTTCCACAGCTTATGCATCGGCGCGCATCTGCCGCCACAGCCGCCACAGATAGGGCGAGGCGACCAGCAGCGACAGCAGCAGCATCACCGCCCCGGTGGCCGATGCCGCGCCGAACTCGTGATACTTGAACGTCGCGCGATACAGGTAGATCGACAGCACTTCCGTCATCCGCGCCGGCCCGCCCTCCGTCAGCAGCCAGACCTCGCTGAACAGCCGCACCGCGAAGATCGTGCGGAACAGCACCGCCACCAGCACCGCCGGCAGGATCATCGGCATGGTGACATGCCAGAACCGCCCGAACGGCCCGGCCCCGTCGATCGAGGCCGCCTCATGCAGCTCCCGCGGCACGGTGGCCAGCGCCGCGTAGAGGATCAGGAAGGTGAAGGGCAGATGGTGCCAGACTGCCACCACGGAGGCGACGGCCAGCCCCTGCATCGGGTCCACCGCCCAATCCACCTGCGGCAGGCCTAGCGCGGTCAGCGCCTGACTCAGCAGGCCCACATCCGGCTCCAGCAGGCTGCGCCACATCGTCATGGCACTCGCCTCGGTGATGGCGTAGGGCGAGATCAGCCCGGCGATCACCAGCGCCTTGCCGCGCAGCGGGGCTGCCATCAGCAGCGCGAGGCCGAGGCCCAGCACCAGCTCGCCATAGACCACCGCGTTGACCACCCAGAACGTGTTCCAGAACGCCCGCCAGAACACCGGATCGCCAAGGATCGCCGCATAGTTCGCCAGCCCCACGAACTGCGCCGCCTGGCCGTAGGTGGAGCTGTGCAGCGAGAGCCAGCCGACATAGATCGCCGGCAGGAACAGAAACACCGCCGCCAGCCCCAGAGCGGGGGCGACCATCATCCAATGCACGGGCCGCAGCGCGTGCAGGCTTCTGCGGCGCGGCAAGGTCAGACCCGCTTCGTCACGTCGGCAGCAGCGGCTGCACCCGCGCGGCAAGGTCGGCCATCGCCTTCGCCGGCTCCTTGGTGCCCAGCAGGCAGGCGCCCATCTCCTCGATGAACATGTCCATCGCCTTGGCATTGCCGGCGAAGGCGGGCACCACCAGCCGGGCAGTCTTCAGCGCCTCCGCCTCGGCCGCCGCATAAGGCACGATCTTCTGCACCCGCGCATCGGCATAGGCCGAGGGGCGCACCGGCCCATTGCCGTTCAGTGCGGCCAGCACCGTGGCCTCGGGGGTGGAAAGGTGGCGGATCAGGCTCCAGGCCAGCTCCTTGCGCCGCCCGTTCGCCGGCAGCGCCATCGCCCAGACGGACGTCTTCGCGGCCACCGGCTTGCCGTCGAAGCCGAGCGGCAGCGGGCCGACATCGAAGGCGCCGGGGAACTTGCTGGCCTTGGCGTCGTTGTAGTTGAAGGTGCGGTTGAACGGCTGGTTGGTCATCGCCCCGCGGCCCTGCTGCATGAAGGTGATGATGTCCTCGGTTTTCATGTTCATCACCGTGCGCGGCATGGCGTTCTTGCGGAACAGCCCGGCCAGCGCCTCCATCGCCCGCACCGCCTCCGGTTGTTGCACAACAACCTTGTAATCCGGCGTGATGAAGTCGCCGCCGAAGCCGCGCACCCAGTCGATCGGGGTGGAGGGATCGTCCATGTTGATCACCAGCCCATAGACGCGGGTGCCCTCACGCATCCAGGACAGCGTCTCCGCCATCGCCAGCGCCTCGGCGATGGTGGCCGGCGGGGCCTTGATGCCCCGCTCGGCCAGGAAGGTGCGGTTGGTGTGGTAGCCGTGGGTGGCGTGGCGGAACGGCACGGCCGTCAGCTTGCCGCCGAAGCTGTGCGCCGCCTTCATCCCGTCGGGGATTTCGGCGAAGGCGGGGATGGCTTCCTTCTTCTGCCAGTCATGCAGATTCTCGAACAGCCCTGCGAATTGCGGCCCCGTGTAGCGGTCGAGCAGGAAGGACACATCCACGTTGCCCTGGCTGAGGTTGGCCTCCTTCAGCGCCCGCTCATTGGCGGCTTCCACGCCGAAGGTCAGCCATTCGATCTCGACATTGTTGGCCCGGCGCCAGGCTTCCGTGATGTCACCGCCGGCGCCGGTGGTGGCCGCCGTCTTGTGCACGGCATGGCCGGTGATGACGAGCTTCTCCGCCGCGCGCGCCACATGCGGGGCAGCGAGGGTGGCGATGGCAGTGCCGATAGCCTGGCGACGTGTCAGCATGGTGTCGTCTCCCCTGATGTGCCGGATTGGTTCCAGCTTACAATGTTGTCAGCGTCGGGCCAGCGCGGCGCTCAGTCAAGCGCCTGGCGCTCCATCACGAGATCGCGCGCGACGGTGATGTGGCGTTCCATCTCCGCGCGGGCCAGATGCGGTTGGCGGGCGGCGATGGCGCTGTATATCAGCCCGTGCTCCTCCAGCGTGCGGCGGATGCGCGCATCGAGCGCCTCACGCCCGAAGCTGGCGATGTTCACCCGGTCCGCGCCGATGAAATTCGGAAACCCCTCCACCACCGCGAGGTGATAGGGATTGGCCGTCGCGCGCGCGATGGCGCGATGGAAGTCGAAGTTGAGGTCAGCGAGAAGCTGCTGCGTCGCCTGCCCGATCGCCGCCTCCGCCGCCTGCAATGCCGCGCGGATCTCCCCCAGCGTGGCCGGCGTATGCCGCTCGGCCGCCAGCGCCGCCGTCGCGCCCTCGACGGTGATGCGGAACTCATAGGCGCGCAGCAGCTCAGCCATGTTGCGCACCGGCGGCAGCAGCCCGGCCCCGGGCGCCGGCCCGCGCACCACGATGGTGCCGGAGCCGCGCTGAGACCGCAGCGCCCCCTCATCCTTCAGCCGCTGCAACGCCTCGCGCAGCACCGGGCGGGAGACGCCGAAGCGGGCCGAAAGCTCCCCCTCCGTCGGCAGCTTGCAGCCGCGCGGAAACTCCCCGCGCGCCAGCAGCCGCAGCATCTGCACATGCACCATCTCCGCCAGCCGCTGGCCGGGCTTGGCGGGGGCAGCGGCTTGCGTGGTTGCCGGTTCAGGCAATTAGTAAGGCCGCTCGCTGATCGTCGTCAGCCGGTGCATGCGCCGGCGGCCCATGCCGGGGAACGCGTCGCGGCGGTGCATGGTGCAACGGTTGTCCCAGATCGCCAGATCGCCGGTCTGCCATTCCTGCGCCCAGCTGTCTTCCGGCAAGCCGGCATAGCCCCACAATTCGCTCAGCAGCGCCTCGCTGCGCGCCAGCGGCAGGCCTACGATGTAGCCGCCGAACCGCCGGCCGAGATAGAGCGCCTGCCGCCCACTTTCGGGGTGGGTGCGCAGGATCGGATGCTGCGGCCCCGGCAGTTCGCGCGGATCGTCCGTGCCGATATCCACATAGCCCGGCCGGCGCGTGCCCTGGGCGGTATGGCTGCGCTGGTGCTTCAGCTTGAGGTCGGAGAGTTCCTTGCGCAGCGCTGCGGGAATGCGATCGGCGGCGTTGTACATGTTGCAGAAATGCGTGTTCCCGCCGCTCGGCGGCACCTCTCGCCCGAGGAGGAACGTGCAGGCCGATGGCAGCTCGACGAAGCCCTTGTCGGAATGCCAGTTCAGCTCCCCGTCGCCATGCTCGCCGATCGGCGCGCCGTCCTCCACCACGTTGGAGATGATGGTGATGTGCGGCGTCTCCGCCAGATACACCGGCCGCGAGCGGCTATAGGCCGGCGAGCCTTCCAACTCGCCGAACTGCTCGGCGAACCGGCTGAACTGCACATCGCTGATCTCATAGCCACGCAGCCGGACAACGAGATGGTCGCGCAGTGCGGCCTTCACCGCGGCCATGTCCTCAGCTGAGGGATCGGCCGGATTGATGCCGTACACGTCGGCGCCCAGGGCGGCACCGGTCGGCTCGATGCGAATGCGGGTGATGTCTGCGACGCTCATGACGGGTCTCCCGGAATTTTCGCCAGAGTGGGCGGACGGCAGCGAGATTGTCAACCTTGTAAAGCGCCCCCGTGTTGTCGCGCCGCCGGGTTCGGGTCTAGCCTGCGGGCAATCGGGGAACACAACCATGGCCGAACCAAAATACGACTACATCATCGTCGGCGCCGGGTCCGCCGGCGCGGTGATTGCCGCCCGGCTCACCGAAGACCCCGCCGTGCGTGTGCTGCTGCTGGAAGCGGGCGTGGCGAGCCATCCGCTGTCGTTCCTGCCGATCAGCTTCGGCTGGCTGATCGACAATCCCGCCGCCAACTGGCGCTTCCGCTCCGAGCCGGAGCCCTTCACCGCCAACCGCGAAATCCCCGTGCCGCGCGGCAAGATGCTCGGCGGCTCCTCGGCCATCAACGGCCTCGTCTATGTCCGCGGCCAACCGCTCGACTACGACACCTGGGCGCAGATGGGCAATCGCGGCTGGTCGTGGGACGACGTCGCCCCCGTCTTCCGCCGCATGGAGGACTTCGAACGCGGCGATGACGGCCTGCGCGGCGCCGGGGGCCCCCTGCATGTCAGCGAAGTGCCAGACCAGAACCCGCTCTACGACGCCCTGTTCGCCGCCGCCAAACAGGCCGGCTTCCCGCACAACCCGGACTACAACGGGGCCACCCAGGAGGGCGTGGTCAAAACCCAGACCACCATCCGAAAGGGCATCCGGATGAGCACCGCCCACACCTATCTCCGCCCCGCCATGAAGCGCCCCAACCTGCACGTCGTCACCGAGGCGATGACCCGCCGCGTCATCCTGGACGGCACGCGCTGCACCGGCATCGAATACAGCCGCGCCGGCCAGGTCATCACCGAACACGCCGGCCGCGAGGTGATCCTCTGCGCCGGAGCGATCGGTTCCCCACAAATCCTGGAACTCTCCGGCATCGGCCGGCCCGAGGTGCTCGCAGCCCAGGGCATCGAGGTCCGCCACGCGCTGTCGGCCGTCGGCGAGAATTTCCGCGACCACATGAACGCCCGCATCCAGTGGCGCATCCGCAATCCCGACGCCTCCTACAACCTGAAATCCCGCGGCCTGCGGCTGGTGGGCGAGGCGCTGAAATACGCCACCACCCGCGGCGGCTTCCTCAGCCTGCCCTCCGCCCCGCTGCTCGCCTTCCTGAAAACCCGGCCGGACATGGAATCGCCCGATGTGCAGATGCACCTCGTCCCCTACGCCATCAAAAACCCGAAGCGGCGCGAACTGCACGACTGGCCAGGCATGACCATCGCCTGCTACCAGCTCCGCCCGGAAAGCCTCGGCTCGATCCATATCCGCTCAGCCGACCCCGCCGCCCAGCCGGCAATCCGCTTCAACTTCCTCTCCGACAGCATCGACCAACGCGCGATGATCGACGGCTTCCGCATGATGCGCAAAATCATGGCCGCCCCCGCGATGGACGAACTGCGCGGCGATGAATTCTCCCCGGGCACGGACGTCGTCACCGACGAACAGATCATTGACTACATCCGCACCAAGGCGGAGACCGCCTATCACCCCATGGGCACCTGCCGCATGGGCCCCGGCCCCAACGCAGTGGTGGACGACCACCTGCGCGTACACGGCATCAGCGGCCTGCGCATCGCCGACGCCTCGATCATGCCCACCATGCCGTCCGGCAACACCAACGCGCCGTGCATCATGATCGGCGAAAAAGCCGCCGACCTGATCCGCGGGCGCGATGCGGTGAGGCAAGCAGCGTAAGGCAAGAATCTTCTTTTTTGAAAAAAAGAAGCAAAAAACTTTTATTCCTTGGCTTCGCCGCGAGTCGCCCAGTCGGCTGACAAGACGGCGAAGCCATAAAATCCCAGACTTCAAGAACCCCACTCCGCCCCGAAAGCCCCCAACCAACGAACAAAGTTTTTTTGCTTCTTTTTGTTCACAAAAAGAAGACCCTCCCTTCCTACCAAACGACGGAGACGACCCATGCGCGTGCTCTATCTGAACTACGGCCCCTCGGCTGATGGCCTCGAGGCCAAGACCTTCGGTGACTTCGCCAACATCTCCTTCCACAAGGGCCCTGGCGACCCCGCCGATCCCGCCCCGGCGGCCTTCATGGCCGAGGCCAGCGGCATCATTTCCGGCTCGGCTCAGCATGATGTCGGCCCGGTCGATCAGTATCCGAACTGCCGGATCATCGTGCGGATGGGCGTCGGCTACGACAATCTGGACGTCGCCGCCTGGGCCGCGCGCGGCGTGCCGGTCTGCAACGTGCCGGATTACGGCACGACGGAGGTTGCCGACCACGCCGTCAGCCTGATGCTGACGCTGGCGCGCGGCACCGCCTACTACCACCAGCGTCTGGCTGCCGACCCCGTCGGCAACTGGGGCTGGGCGCCTGGCGCGCCGCTGATGCGCCGGCTGCGCGGCGGCGTCTTCGGCGTGGTCGGGCTGGGACGGATCGGCCTCGCTGCCGCCCGTCGCGCGGCCGGCTTCGACATGGAAGTGATCTTCTACGATCCGCACCAGCCCAACGGTATGGAGCTCGCCGTCGGCTACCGTCGCGTTCACAGCCTCGCCGAGCTGATGGCCCAGTCCGACGCCGTCAGCCTGCACGCGCCGCTGTCCGACGAGACCCGCCACATCATCAACGCCGAGGCGCTATCCCACGCGAAGAAGGACCTGATCCTCATCAACACCGCCCGCGGCCCGCTGGTGGACCTCGACGCGCTCTACGACGCGCTGAAGTCCGGCCGGATCGGCGGCGCTGCGCTGGATGTGCTGCCGCACGAGCCGCCGGTGCCCACGCCGAAGCTGCTGACCGCGCTGGCGGCCGGCGAGGACTGGATCAAGGACCGCCTGCTGCTGACCCCCCACGCCGCTTTCTTCAGCCCGCCCGCCAACATCGACATCCGCCGCAAGGCGGCCGAGGTGGTGCTCTACTACCTGCGCGACGGGCGGCTGACGAATTGCGTCAACCTCGAACTGCTCAGGAAGAACTCGAAAGCCTAAGCGTACTCGGCCCAGCCGTCCGACAAGGCGACGCGGCCGTCCTGGGTCAGCGCGGTGAAGGCGGGGCCGCTGCCCTGCACCGTGAAGCTCTCTCCGGGAATGACCGGCGCGCGAAACCGGGCGGACAGGCGGCGCAGCGTCATCACGTCGCCGAGCACCCGACCGGCCAGCGCCCAGGTGATCGTGCCGTGGATGATGATGTCCTCGAGCCCGGCCGCCAACGCCACCGCGCGTTCGGTATGGATCGGGTTCCAGATCCGCGCCGCCTCGCTATAGAGATGCGGCAGACCCCGGCTTGTCGGCACCACCGTCGCGGCACCGCTTACCGCGCCGGCCGGGGGTGCCGGCATGTCCGCCGGCACCGGAACCTCCATCGCCCCGGCGAAGTCCACATCGCGCATGATCGCGGTGGACCAGCTGGTGACGATGGCCGCCCCGGTATCGGCGTCCCGGCTGTCCAGCTTGGTCACCACCAGCGCCCCGGCGCGGGTCGCCCGCGCATAGGCGAGCGTGCTGGTCGTGGTCAGCCGCATCCCCGCTCGGAACGGCGCGTGGAAAGTCGAGTCCTGTAAGGCATGCACATTGCGGCGCCGCTCGTCCGGCGTGATGCCGAGGCGTTCGGCGCGTTCATCGCTGCCCACCAGCGCCCATTCTGGGCAGACGCAGAAGCTCGGCGGCACCAGCGGCCCGCCGGGCTGGGCGTCGTCGAGGAAGGCCCCGTCGAAGCCCAGGCTGGCCGCGTAGGCGAGCACCCAGCGCGGTGTGATCTCGTGGGTGACCTGCTGGGTGAAGCCGATGATGTCTCTGCGGATGGGCATTCGGCATGGTGGACGAAACCCGCGGCTTCGCCCAGACTCCGGCCATGCCCGCATCCCCCCTCTACCGCCCCGCCACCGCCCACGCCGATCTCGGCGATGCCTTCTATGACGCGGTGGCCGCCGCCGAATTCCCGCAGCACATCCTGCGCCACCGCAACCAGCGCGAGGCCGCCCATGTCGGGCTGGACACGCTGACCGACGAGGAGTGGATCGCGCATTTCGGCCGCTTCACGCCGCTGCCCGGCTCGCTGCCGCAGCCGCTGTCGCTGCGCTATCACGGCCACCAGTTCCGCAGCT
>CAMCJI010000112.1 GCA_945874805.1 Asaia bogorensis
TCTAACTATTTAGTAGAAGACAAATGGTAGACATTTTTTTACCCAAAAACCCATTAAAATTTACTTGTGATATTTGTGATTTCTTAACGTGTAATAAAAAAGATTATACAAGACATTTATTGACACTGAAACACAAAAAGAAGACGCCATCATGATGGCGTTGGCGGAATACAGGCCGGTGGCGAGGTCGACGATAGGGGTGCCCATGCGCATGGGGCCGGTGGTGGGGTCGCCGTTGATGCTCATCAGGCCGGTCATCGCCTGCAGGATCGCGTCGTAGCCAGGCAGGCCGCCGAGCGGGCCGTCGGCGCCGAAGCCGGAGACGCGGCAGTGGATGAGGCCGGGGAAGCGGGGGGCGAGGTCGGCTTCGTAGCCGAGGCCCCATTTCTCCATGCCGCCGGGCTTGAAGTTTTCGATCAGGACGTCGGCCCCTTCGAGGAGGCGCAGGAGGACGGCGCGGCCTTCGGGTTTGCCGAGGTCGAGTGCTACGGAGCGTTTGTTGCGGTTGACGCCGAGGAAGTAGCTGGCGTCCGTGCCGCCTTCCGCGTGGGTGATGAAGGGGGGGCCCCAGTCGCGGACTTCGTCGCCCTGGGGGGGTTCGACCTTGATGACGTCGGCGCCGTGGTCGGAGAGGATCATGGTGCAGTAGGGGCCGCCGAGGACGCGGGTGAGGTCGATCACCTTCATGCCCGCGAGTGCGCCTGGGGATGTTGCCAGACCCTTGCCTTCGACGCCCATCTTCCGCTCCTTGCCGCTGGCGTCTGTATGGACAGGCGGCGCGCGCAAGGCAAGGTTTCAGCCGGTCAACCGTACCTCGACGGCAACGGCTTTGATGAGGGCGAGGACGGGGGTGCCGGGGGCGAGGGACAGGCGGGCCACCGCGTCCTGGGTGATGCCGGCGAGCAGGGTGGCGCCGGCGGCGGTGATCTCGACCATGGCCAGATGCGGGGTGGTGCCGGGGCTGATGGCGCGGACATGGCCCTCGACGATGTTGTGCAGGCTGATGCCGCGCGGGGGTTCGGTTGCCAGGATGATCTCGCGGGCGGGGATGCGCAGGCGCAGGCGGGCGCCGGGGGGGGCTGCGATCTGCGGGACCAGCAGGGCCATGCCGCTGGCGTCGATGCAGGAGAGGCCGCGGTCGGGGAGGTGGGCGGTGAGGGTGGCGGCGAGGACGGCGCCGGCGTCGTCGCGCTGGGCCAAAGGCAGGTCGCTGCGGGCGGTCAGGGCCTCGATCGGGCCGGTGGCGAGGGTTCGGCCGGCGCGCAGGAGGACGACCGTGTCGGCGATGGCCTGCATCTCCTCGAAGGCGTGGGTGACGTAGAGGATGGGGAGCGCGAGTTGGGCCTTGAGGCGGAGGAGGAAGGGGAGGATTTCGGCCTTGCGGGGTGTGTCGAGGCTGGCGAGGGGCTCGTCCATGAGGAGGAGGCGGGGCTGGGCGAGGAGGGCGCGGCCGATGGCGACGCGCTGGCGCTCGCCGCCGGAGAGGGTGTGGGGGCGGCGGGCGAGGAGGGGGCGGATGCCGAGGAGGTCGATGACCGGGTCGAAGGCGATGGGGCCGGGGGGGGCGCGTTTCAGGCCGTAGCGGAGGTTGGCTTCGACGGCGAGGTGGGGGAAGAGGCGGGCGTCCTGGAAGACGACGCCGATGCGACGGCGCTCGGGGGGGACGGAGAGGCCGCGTTCGGTGTCGAGCAGGGTTTCGCCGTCGATCTCGATCAGGCCTTCGTCGGGGCGGAAGAGGCCGGCGAGGGCGTGGATCAGGGTGGATTTGCCGGCGCCGGAGGGGCCGAAGAGGACGGTGGCGCCGGGGGTCGGGGCTTCGAAGCCGAGGTCCAGCGAGAGGGCGGGGAAACGGTGGCGCAGGCGGACGCGGATCATCGGCCGATCCGGGCGCGCAGGCGGCGGCCGGCCCAGTCGGAGAGGAGCAGGCCGGCGATGGCCAGCGTGATGGAGATGAGCGAGAGGCGGGCGGCCGCGGCCTCGCCGCCGGGGACCTGCAGGGCGGCGTAGATGGCGAGCGGGAGGGTTTGCGTCTCGCCCTCCACCGAGCCGGCGAAGGTGATGACGGCGCCGAACTCGCCCAGGGCCGCGGCATAGCCGACAATGCCGCCGACCAGCACGCCGGGGGCGGCGAGCGGCAGGGTGATCGTCAGGAAGCGGTCGAGCGGGCCGGCGCCCAGCGTGCGGGCCGCGGCTTCCAGGCCGGGGTCGATCGCTTCCAGCGAGAGGCGGATGGCGCGGACCATGAGGGGTAGGGAACAGATCGCGCAGGCGAGCGCCGCGCCCTCGGCGGTGAAGACGAGGCGGATGCCGAACCAGTCGTGCAGCCAGGCGCCGACAGGGCCGCGGACGCCGAAGATCAGCAGGAGCAGCCAGCCGATCACCACGGGGGGGAGGACCATCGGCAGATGCACGATCACGTCGAGCAGCGCCCGGCCGGGGAAGCTGCGGCGGGCGAGCAGCCAGGCCAGCGCGAGGGCGACCGGCAGGCCGAAGCCCACCGCGCGGGCGGCAATGCCGAGGGTGAGCCACAGGGCGGTCGTCTCCTCGGCGGTCATGCGCGCGGGCTGGCGTGGCCGGAGGTCTCCTCGCCGGCGGTGCGGGGCATGATGAGGCAGGCGGGGACACTGGCGAGCGAGATCAGCGAGACGACGATGAAGGCGGCGGCGAAGTCGGCGAGCTCCGGGGCATCGCGGCCGGCGAGCGACATGGTGATGGCGAGCGAGGCGGCGGCGGCGGAGACGCCGAGGGTCAGGGAAACCTGTTGCAGGGTGGAGTAGAAGGAGGTCGCACCGCTCATCTGCGGGCGGGGGACGTCCGAATAGGCGAGCGCGTTGAAGGCGGTGAACTGAAGCGAGCGGAAGAAGCCGCCGAACAGCAGCACAGCCGTCATCAGCAAAGCCGGCCAGCCGGGGTTGAAGGCCGCAGCCATGCCCAGCAGCACCGCCGACAGGGCGCCGTTGACCACCAGCGTGTCGCGAAAGCCGAAGCGACGGAGCGCGCGGGTGGCTACGGTTTTCATCGCGAGCGCGCCGAGGCTGGAGGCGAAGGTGATCATGCCGCTCTCCACCGCGCTTTTGCCGAAGCTGAGCTGCAGCATCATCGGCATCAGGAACGGGATCGCGCCGATGCCGACGCGGAACAGCGTGCCGGCCACAGCCGCGACCAGGAAGGTGGGGATGCGCAACAGCGTGAAGTCGAGCAGCGGGGTGGGGTGGCGGCTGGCGTGCCAGGCGTAGCCGATGCCGGCGAACAGGCCCGCGCCCAGCACCGCCAGCGAAACCTCGGGCGCGACCACGCCGCGGCCCAGAGTCTCCAGGCCGAACATCACGCCGGCCAGGGCGGTGCCGGAGAGGAACAGACCCGCCCAGTCGAACCGGCCGCGGGGGGGCTCGCGGACGTCCGGAATGTAGAGGGTGACCAGCACAAAGCCGAGAATGCCGATCGGGATGTTGATGTCGAAAATCAGCCGCCACGAGAAATAGGTGACGATGAACCCGCCCAGCGGCGGACCCACCACCGGGCCGATCAGCGCCGGCGTGGACAGCCAGGCCATCGAGGCGACCATCTGGTTCTTCGGCGTGGTGCGCAGCAGCAACAGCCGACCCACCGGCACCATCATCGCCCCGCCCAGACCCTGAATCACGCGGGAAAACACCAGAAACGACAGCGAATCCGCCTGGCCGCACATCACCGAACCCAGCGTGAATATCACGATCGCCGCCCGGAACACCCGCTTGGCGCCGAACCGGTCCGCCACCCAGCCACTCGCCGGGATGAACACCGCCAGACTGAGCAGATACGACGTCAGCGCCACATTCATGTGCACGGGCTCGGCACCGAAAGCCTTCGCCATGGTGGGAAGGGCGGTCGAAATCACCGTGCTGTCGAGATTCTGCATGAACAAGGCACACGCCACGATCAACGCAGTCAGCCGCGTACGCCGCTCAGTGGCGGGCGGCGTGGCGGCGGCGGGCGAGACGGGATCGGTCATGGACGGAGTGTCGCGCCTTGGCTGGGGGAGCGCCAGGGGTGGGTGGGCGGGCAAGGGAAAAGGGAAGGAAGAGTCTTCTTTTTTGAAAAAAAGAAGCAAAAAACTGTTGTTCGTTGGGGTGGGGCTTTGGGGGGCGGGAGCGGTGTGGATGAGGTTGGGTTTGATGGCTTCGCCGTTTTGGGACGCTTGGGTGGGGTTGGCGGCGAAGCCCCGGACTGCCTCGTGGCGTTCGGGGCATCGGAGGCAAGCGTGGGTCCTTCGCTGCGCTCAGGATGACGGGGGTGTGGTGGGGAGGCCGGGTGCCAAATGGAGGAAGTTTTTTTGCTTCTTTTTGTTCACAAAAAGAAGATTCTTTCCTTGTGACTTACCTTACTTGATGGCGCCTTGGGTGAGGCCGGCGATGAATTGGCGGGACAGCAGGATGTAGACCAAGGTGATGGGCAGGGCGGAGAGGGTGAGGCCGGCGAAGAGGACGCCCCAGTCGGTGTTGTATTCGCCCATGAAGACGGTGAGGCCTTGGGGCAGGGTTTTCAGTTTTTCCGAGGTGATGAAGACCAGGGGGAAGAAGAAGTCGTTCCAGATCGGCACGGCGTTCTGGATGGCGGCGATGACCATGGCGGGGCGGGCGAGGGGCAGCATGATCGACCACATGATGCGGGCTTCGGAGGCGCCTTCGATGCGGGCGGATTCTTCCAGCTCGCCGGGCAGGGTGCGCAGGAAGCCGGTGAGGATGAACACCGCCGAGGGCAGGCCCATCGCCACGTAGACGAGGACGAGGCCGGGCCGTGTGTCGATCAGGCCCAGGGCGTCGAGCTGGATGAACAGCGGGATGATGGCGAGTTTCAGCGGCACCATCAGGCCGGAGACGAAGAACATGAACAGGATGGAGGACAGGCGGAAGCGGTAGCGGCCCAGCGCGTAGGCCGCCATCGTGCCGCAGATGAGGATGACGACGACCGAGGCGGTGGTGACGATGACCGAGTTCAGCAGGTAGCGGATGAAGTTGGTCTCGGCCCAGATCTTCTCGGCGTTGGCGAGCGAGAAGATGGCGGGCAGGGCGAAGGGGGAGGAGAAGATCTCGGCGTTCGACTTGAAGGCGGAGAGCGCCATGACGAACAGCGGGTAGACCATCAGGAAGCCGTTGAGCACCAGCAGGAGTTGGATCAGGCCGTTTTTGAGGCCTTCGCCGCGGCCGGTCATACCTCGATCTCCCGCCGGCGGAGCACGCGCAAGGCGAGGGCCGAGCAGACGGCGACGAAGAGGAACATCAGCACGGCGAGTGCCGAGCCGCGGCCGAAATCCTGCAGGCCGGAGGTCGTGTTGCCGAAGGCGGTGCGGTAGAAATACAGGCCCAGCACGTCGGTCGCGCCGCCGGGGGAGCCGTTCAGGCCGGCCATGACGTAGGGCAGCTCGAACCAGTTGAAGCTGCCGATGAAGGTGAGGGTGAATACGATGGTCGTCGCCGGGGCGACGAGCGGCCAGATGATCGAGGTCATCAGCACCCAGTCGCCGGCGCCGTCGATGCGGGCGGCTTCCAGCGTCTCCTTGCCGACGCGTTGCATGCCGGCGAGGAAGATCAGGGCGGGGAAGCCGACCCAGTGCCAGGCGTTGGTGAAGATGATGCTGCCGAGTGCCGTCTCCTCATTGCCGAGCCAGGGCGGGCCCTGGATGCCGATGAGGGCGAGGCCAGCGTTGACGAGGCCGAACAGCGGATGCAGCAGCAGCTTCCACAGGAAGCCGACGATAACGCCGGACAGCACGACGGGCAGGAACACGATGACCTGATGCACGCGGTGGCCGGGCATCGCCTTCAGCAAGGCGAAGGCGATCAGGTAGGCGACGCCGTTCTGCAGGACCATCAGGCTGGCGAAGACGATGACGTTGTGGCGCAGCGCCCGCCAGGTCCAGCTGCTGAACGGCTGTTCAAACAGCACCTGCCGGAAATTCTCCAGGCCGATGAAACTGTCCGCCACCACGCCCTTGAAGGAGAAGAACGAATAGCGGAAAGCCGAGAGCAGCGGCCAGACGACGAAGAAGCTCATCACCAGCAACGCCGGCGCCAGCAGGAAGGCAATCCAAAGGGTCTGGCGCAGGCGGGGGGTCATGGGAGATCAGTCAGGCAGGTGGGAGGAAGGGAAGAGTCTTCTTTTTTAAAAAAAAGAAGCAAAAAACTTTTGTTTATTGGCTTCGCCGTCCAGTCGGATAGGCGGCTCAAAACCGGCGAAGCCATGAAACGCGGATGCGAAACCCCAATCCGTTGGGCAGCCCCAACCCAACGGATAAAGTTTTTTTGCTTCTTTTTGTTCACAAAAAAAAGACTGACCTTCCCCTTCGCCTTACTTCTGGAACGGCGCGAAGTAACGCTTGATGCCTTGCGTCATCGAGGCGCCGACTTCGGCCGGGGTGGCGGAGCCGGCCATCATTTTCTGGATGCCGGATTGCAGCAGTTCCGAGCCGGTGGGGCTGTCGTAGCGGAAGTAGACGGCGGTGATGTAGGGCATGGAGGTGGCGTTGAGTTTGGCCACGCCTGCCAGCATCGGGTCGGTCAGTTGCACGCCGGCGATCGGGGAGATGTTGCCGAGCATGTTGGAGAATTTGTCGCCGAATTCCTTGGTGCCCATCCAGCGGACGAGTTTGATGGCGTCGGCCTGGTTGGTGGATTTGGCGTTCACGGCGTAGCCGCCGTCGAAGAATTTGGAGACGTAGGCGGTTTTGCCGGCCGGGGCGGGGGGAGCGAGGAACTCCATCTTCAGGCCGGGGTTCTGCTTGCGGAAGTTGGCGATTTCGAAGCTGCCGCCGGCGAACATGGCGGCGCGGCCGGAGAGGAAGAGCTGCTGCGAGGTGGCGTAGTCCACGCCGGTGAAGCCTTGCGGCATCAGGTCGCGGAGTTCCAGCAGTTTGCCGAGTGCGGCGGTGTAGCGGGCGTCTTCGAAGGTGGCTTTGCCGGAGAGCAGGTCTGCCACGAAATCGGGGCCGAGGTGCGGGTTGGTGAAGACGGAGGTGAAGACCTCGGCCATCCAGGCGGTGGCGACGCCGTTGGCGAGCGGGGTGATGCCCTTGTCTTTCAGGGCCTTGCCGGCGGCGAGGAGCTGTTCCCAGGTCTCGGGGGCTTTGACGCCGGCCTTGGCGAAGACGTCGGTATTGATGAACAGGCCGAGGGTCTGGCTGGCGAAGGGCAGGGAGTAGACCTTCTTGTCGGCGCGCAGGGTGGTGGAGCTCAGGGCGTCCGCCGGGAGGTTGCCGAGTTCGGGGACGGCGGCGGGATCGAGGGCGAGGAGGTAGCCGGCCTTGGCGAACTGCTCCAGCCCGCCATAGGCGCGGGTGTGGATCACGTCTGCGCCTTTGCCGGCGGCGAGCGCGGTGGAGAGGGTGGTGGCGTAGCTTTCGACCGCGAAGGATTCGAATTTGACGGTGATGCCGGGGTTCTTCTTGGTGAAGTCCGAGAAGAGTTCGGTGTAGGCGGCGCGGTCTTCCTGGCGCCAGGTCCAGAAGGTGACTTCGCCGGCCTGTGCGAGGCTGAGCATCGTGCCCCATGCGGCGGCGGCCAGCAGGGCCACCCGTCCGAAACGCTGCATCATCGTGTTCTCTCCCCTCGGCGCGTGGGCCGGTATGATTACGTAAGCGGCAACCTAGAGCATGCGGGGCGCGGGTTGAAGTGGGGTTTGCGCGAGGTGGGCGACGAGGGCGCGGCGGGCCGCGGCGGCGTCGGCGGCTAGGCGGAGGAGGGCGGGGAGTTGGGTGGGGTGGCGGGCGAGGCTGGCGAGGACGCGTAGCAGGCCGATGGTGCCGGCGCTGTCCAGGGCGGCGAGGGCGGCGGGGGGGAGGTCGCGGCCGGCGGGGTCGCAGATGGCGCGCAGGACGGCGAAGGGCAGGGCGTGGGCGGCGGCGGCCTGGGCGACGGCGCCGGATTCTAGGTCCACGGCGGCAGCGGAGGTGGCGGCGAAGGCGGCGCGCTTTTCGGCGGTGGTGGCGAGGACGGTGGGGGTTTGGAGGATCAGGTCGCGGGTGGGGGAGGCGAGGAGGGGGGTGGTGGGGTGGCGGACGCCGTCCACCAGTACGGCGCGGGGGATGACGATGGTGCCGGGGGGCAAGGCGGGGTCGAGGCCGCCGGCGAGGCCGAAGCTGACGAGGGCCTCGGCGCCTTGCGCGATGAGCCGTTCGGCGGCATGGCGGGCACCCGTGGGCGTGCCGCCGCCGATGGCGACCAGCGCCGCAGGCAATAGCCTCGCCTCAGCCGCGAGCCCGGTGACAAAGCCGATCAGCAAGACAGCAAACGGGCAAAAGTGATTTGCTTCTTTTTTTCAAAAAAGAAGATGCTGCCTTCTAGAATCCCCACTGCACTTTCCGTTCGTTGCTGCGCAGGAGGTTGCGGTAGCGGGCCATGGCGAGGAGCGGGAAGAACAGGCGGTAGCCGTGGTAGCGCAGGTAGAAGACGCGTGGGAAGCCGACGGCGGTGTAGGGGGCTTCGTCCCATTCGCCGTTGGGTTTCTGGTGGCGGGTGAGCCAGGCGATGCCGCGGGCGGTGGCGGGGTTTTCGGTTTCGCCGGCGGCCATGAGGGCGAGCAGGGCCCAGCCGGTTTGGCTGGGGGTGCTGGTGCGGTGGTGGCCGGCGGGGGCGGTGGCGTAGGTTTCGTTGTCTTCGCCCCAGCCGCCGTCCTCGCGTTGGGTTGCGAGCAGGAAGGCGACGGCGCGGCGCATGGCGGGGTCTTCGGGGGGGATGCCGGCGGCGTTCAGGGCGCAGAGGACGGACCAGGTGCCGTAGATGTAGTTCGTGCCCCAGCGGCCGAACCAGGCGCCGTTCGGTTCCTGTTCGCGGCGGAGCCAGGCGATGGCGCGGGTCAAAGCGGGGTGGGTTGCGGGCAGGCCGATCTGGGCGAGGAAGGAGAGGCAGCGGGCGGTGACGTCGGCCGTGGAGGGGTCGAGCAGGGCGCCGTGGTCGGCGAAGGGGATGTGGTTGAGGTAGTGGTGGTCGTTGTCCGCGTCGAAGGCGCCCCAGCCGCCGTCGCGGCATTGCATGCCGAGAATCCAGTCCCGCGCGCGGGCGATGGAGTCGGCGTGGTCGGCGCCGGTGGTTTCCTCGGCGCGGTGCAGGAGCATGCCGACGAGGGCGGTGTCGTCCACGTCGGGGTAGTGGGGGTTTTCGTATTGGAAGGCCCAGCCGCCGGGGGGGGCGTGCGGGCGGGCGGCCGCCCAGTCGCCGACGACGTCGAGGATCTGTTTGCCGCGCAGCCAGGTGGCGGCGTCCGCCACCGCGTCGGTGGTGCCGTCGGCTTCGGCGATGGCGTGGCCGGCGAGCCCGGTGTCCCAGACGGGGGAGAGGCAGGGCTGGCAGTAGGCTTCGGCGCTGGTTTCGACCAATAGTTTGCGCACGGAGGCCCAGGCGATGGCGGCGTCCGGATGGTCGGGGGGGTAGCCGAGGGTGTCGTAGGCCATCACGGCGTTGGCCATGGCGGGGTAGATGCCGCCCAGCCCGTCATCGCCGTTCAGGCGGGGGGTGATGAAATCGACGGCGCGGCGGATGGCGCGGTCGCGCAGGCGGGTGGGGAAGAGCGGCTCGATGGCGCGCAGGACGTGGTCGACCTGCTTGAAGACGCGGCCCCAGGCGGAGCGGTAGGGGCCCCTGATCCAGTCGGCGACGGCTTCGGGCGGGGTGCGGAACAGTTCGGGGACGTGGACGGCGCGCGGGTTGCGGGCGCGCGGGCGGCGGGCCATCAGGATCAGCAGCGGCACGATCACCGTGCGCGACCAGTAGGACACGCGGTCGAGGTGGAAGGGGAACCATTTTGGCAGCAGCATGATCTCGACGGGCATCATCGGCACGGCGCGCCAGGGGACTTCGCCGAAGAGAGCGAGCTGGGCGCGGGTGAAGACGTTGGTGCGCTCGGCGCCGCCGGCGGCGAGGATGGCGGCGCGGGCGCGGGCCATGTGCGGGGCTTCGGGGTCATCGCCGATCATCTTCAGGGCGAAATAGGCTTTCACGCTGGCCGAGATGTCGAAGGCGCCGTCGTGGAAGAGCGGCCAGCCGCCGTGGCTGCCCTGGATGCGGCGGAGATAGACGGCGATCTTGGCTTCCAGCGCGGGTTCCGGCCGGCCGAGGAAATGCGTCAGCAGGACGAATTCGGCGGGGATGGTGGCGTCGGCCTCCAGCTCGAAGACGAAATGGCCGTCGGCGCGCTGGTGGCGGCGCAGGGCGGCGCTGGCGCGGGCGACGGCGTCGTCGAGCGGGGGGGCGAGCAGGGTATCGGGCATCAGCGCTGGGGTCCGTGGCCAAGCAGCTTTGCTGCGGTGCAACCCGATCTGATGGCACCTTCGATCGTCGCGGGCAAGCCGGTTGCCGTCCAGTCGCCGGCCAGAGCGAGGTTGGCGAGCGCCGTGCGGGCCGGCGGGCGGCGGGCGTGCTGGGCGGCGGTGGCGGAGAAGGTGGCGCGCTTTTCCTTGACCACGCGCACCGGCGGCATGGGTTCGGGGAGGTTCAGGCAGGCGCGCACGTCCGCCCAGATGCGGGCGGCGAGCACGTCGGCGGGCTGGTCGATCAGGCGGTTGGCGGCGCTGACGGTGACGCTGGTGATGCCGGGCTTGGCGAAAATCCACTCCGCCGTGCCGCCGACGACGCCGAGGAAGCCGGCGGGCAGCGGCGCATCTATGCGGAAATGCACGTTGAGGATGGCTTGGTGCTGGTCCGGCACGGTCAGGCCGGGCAGCAGGCTGGCGGCGACCCAGGCGGGGACGGCGAGGACGGCGGCGTCCTCCGCGCCGAGGGGGATCGCGCCGTCGGGCGTGGCGAGCGCGGTGACGCGGCCATCCGTGATCTCCAGCCCGGCGATGCGGCGGGAGGTGTGCAGAGTGGCGCCGAGGGTGGCGAGGCGGGCGAGGGCGGGGTCGATCAGGCTTTCGGAGAGGCCGAGCCTGGGGAAGAGCGGGATGCAGGCGTCGCCGCCGCGCATCAGCGTCTCGTCGATCACCGGGCGCAGCAGGCGGGTCAGCGCCTCGTCAGGCGGGGTGTTCAGGGCGGCGATGGCCAAAGGTTCGAGCAGGCGGCGCCAGAGCGGGCGACCGGTGTTCAGGGTTTGCGCGACCGTGGCGTCCCGGTCAGCGAAGCGCAGTTTGGCGATGGCCGCGTATTCCCACAGGGCGGTGCCGGCGACGCGGCGGCTGGCGTCGAACACCCACCAGGGCACGCGGCCGGCGCCGGGGCGGACGGTCCAGCGTTCGCCGGTGGCGAGGTCGATGAAGGGGAAGACCGGGGCGCCCGGGCCGCCCATCGTGTGGCGCGCGCCGATACGGTCGAGGAAGCGCATCGAGGCGGTGTTGCCGGAGAGCAGCAGGTGGTTGCCGTTGTCGATGCGGCAGCCGAGTTCGCGGTCGAAGTAGGAGCGGCAGCGGCCGCCGGCGGCGGGGCCGGATTCGTAGAGGACGACGGGGCGCCCGGCCTCGGCGAGATCGAGGGCGGCGGAGAGGCCGGCGAGGCCGGCGCCGATGATGTGGACGGTGCTCATACGAGACCGTAGCGCAGGAAGATCCACAATTTTTCCCAGCGCGAGAGGCGGACGCGGGTGTGCAGATCCTGCCAGCCCGCGCGCTCGACGGCGGTGAGGATGGCGGCGTAGGTGGCGCCCATCAGCCGGGCGGGGCGCATCGCTTTCGGGCGGCAGTGCCGCATCGCCGCGGTGGCAGCGCGGAAATGCGCGTGCGCGTCGGCGGCGAGGCGGCGGGCGACGGTGGGGAGCGCGGGGTGGATCAGCGCGGCGGCGGGGTCGGGCGGCACGCCGGCCTCGCGCAGGTATTCGGCCGGGAGGTAGAGCCGGCCGCGCGCCGCGTCCTCGGCGATGTCGCGCAGGATGTTGGTGAGCTGCAGGGCGCGGCCGAGATGGTAGGCGACCTCGTCGGCGCGCGGTGAGGCGTCGCCGAAGGCGCGGACGGAGAGGCGGCCGACGGAACTGGCGACGAGGTCGCAGTAGCGGTCCAGCGTCAGGAGGTCGGGGGCGACGATGGCTTCGGCGTCCATCCGCATGCCGTCGATCACGTCGAGGAAGTCGCGTTCGCGCAGGTCGAAGGCGCGGATGGCGCGGACGAGCACGCGGGTCAGCGCGTCCTCCGCCTCGCCGGCCATGGCGCGGGCGATGCGGGGGCGCCAGGCGTCGAGCAGGGGGGCGCGGTCGGCGAGCGGGGTGGCATCGTCGTCGGCGATGTCGTCGACGATGCGGCAGAAGGCGTAGATGGCGTACATCGCGTGCCGCCGGTCGGGCGGGAGCATGGCCATGCCGCGGTAGAAGCTGGTGCCGGAGCCGTGGACGATCGCCTCGACGGCGGCGAGGTCGGCGGGGGCGGCGCCCAGGGGGGTCGTGGTCATGGCAGGAAGCGCAGGGCGCCGAGCATCGCGCCGAGGACGTCGGTTTTCAGCAGTTTGACGCGGCCGGCGACCGGGTCTGCGGCGCGCAGGCGGGCGGCGAGGCGGCGGGCGAGGCCGAGGATCACCGCCGTTTCCAGCCGCAGGCGGCGGCTGCGGCAGCGCGGGGCGAGGGCCGTGGCGGTGGCGTGCAGGGCGTCGCATTCGTCGAGCAACGCGTTGAAGGTGGCGCGCAGGCCGGGGGTTTCGGCGGGGCCGGCGAGGTGTTCGACGGCGCCGCCGAAGCGGGTCAGCAGGTCTTGCGGCAGGTAGCAGCGGTCGAGTGCTGCGAGGTCTTTGCTGCCGTCCTGCAGGTGGTTGAGGATCTGCAGGGCGGCGCAGAGGGCGTCTGACGGCTCCCAGGTGGTGTGTTGTTCGCCGTGCAGGTCGAGGACGTGGCGGCCGACGGGCATGGCGGAGTAGCGGCAATAGTCCAGCAGCTCGGCGTAGCTGGCGTAGCGGGTTTTCGTCGCGTCCCGGCGGAAGGCGATCAGCAGATCGAGCGCGTGCTGGGGGGTGACGCCGGTGGCGGCGAGGCTGGCGCGCAGGCCGGTGGCGCTGGGACTGCCTTCGGTCGCCTGGCCGAGGAGGACGGCCTGCATGACGTCCAGCCGGCGGATCTTGTCGTCGGGGGCGAGGTCGGGGCTGTCGGCGATGTCGTCGGCGTTGCGGGCGAAGGCGTAGAAGGCCTGCATGTGCGGGCGCAGATGGGCGGCGATCAGCACCGAGCCGACGGGGAAGTTCTCGTCCTTGCCGGATTTGCCGGACCAGACTTCGACGGACTCGCTCATGCGCTGCCTCCTGCGTAGGCGCGGCTTTTCCAGACGACGCCGCGGCCGCGGTGGTGGTCGATCGCGGAGCCGATGGTGGCCGCCATGTAGAAGGCGGCGATGGCGGGCAGAGCGAGACCCCAGAGCGGGGAGCGGCGGTAGCGGGCGAGGGTCGGCTGGAAGCTGGCGGCCATGGCGAGCCAGGCGAGCGCGCCGGCGAGGCGCTGCCAGCCCTCGCCGAAGAGGGCGAAGCCGGGGGGAGCGAGGAAGAGCAGCGCCATGCCGAGGGTGGAGCCGGCCAGCAGCAGCGGCGAGCGGCGGAGTTGCGTGTAGGCGGAGCGGGCGATCATCCGCCAGATGTCGGCCGCCGCCGGGTAGGGGCGGATGGAGCGGGCCAGGGTGGTGTGGCCGAGCCAGATGCGGCCGCCGGCCTTCACTTTCGCGGCGAGGATGCAGTCGTCGATCAGGGCGTCGCGGATCGCCTCGATCCCGCCGATGCGGGTGAGTGCGCGGCGGCGGATCAGCACGGTGCCGCCGGCCGCCCCC
>CAMCJI010000113.1 GCA_945874805.1 Asaia bogorensis
CGACACCCATCACACCAAAACGTCGATCATCGCGGGGCTGGTGAACATCGAAGCGGGGTTCATGCCATTCTGAAAAGCCCGACAGATTGGCCCGGTGCCACGAACTGGTGGTCGAAATAGGCCGCAGACTTTCGCAACAAGTCTATTGAAGGCGCATTGATGTTTCGATTGGCTCGCCTTGTCTCCTCGGGGTGCAAGCCACCTATTCTACGCCGATCCCATAAACCACTGCCGATGGCCGCGAGAGGTGCGGAAATTGCGCGGCAATGCCGGCGCGGCGAGCCGAGTGCGGGCAGGGTGCGCAGTGGCTCGGGCGTGCCCGACCTTCCCGCTCTTTCGCAGCGAGCAGTATCCAAGAGGTCGGCGGTCGACGCAGACGACTGCTAGGCCCCTCTCCGCATCTGGCGAACTCCACGCCCACGGCTTGTTCGCCCATTGTTCCAGAAATTAGCTCGATGGCACGGGGGCAATCTTGACGGGAGTGTTTGTCCATCTTTCCGACATCCACTTCGGCCAAAAGAGGGACGGCGCGAGGCGGCCTGGGCGGTTCAGGCGACTGTAGAGATAATCAGTCAGGCAATAGCCATCTCCCCCGCACGGCAGGAGCCCTGTTTGATGATACGACGGGTCAGGCCGTCGGAACGAGGGGGCGGTGATCGATGTGCTGACGCGGGTCCTGGGGGAGTGATGTTCTTCACGGCGCCGACACGTGATTGCGTTCACCATCGGGCAAAAACATTCCCGCAGAGGGCGCCGGCGGCGGCCAAAATCGCGCCCGCAGCAACGTACCAGACGGCGACGAAAAACATGCTGTCCTCGCTGCAATTCAGCGAATAGACACTCGCCCCCAGCCCAGCCGCCGCAATCCCTGCCACAGCCCCTGCGAGGGTCGGGCGCGTTGTCGCTCCCCGGCAAAGGCCGACCATCAAGACCGCGAACGGCAGGGTCGAGAGGAGGGGCACCATCGCCAGGCAACGCCAACCATTGCTGCCGATCAGCCGCCCTTGCCAGCCAGCCCCCCCGAGGCGCCAGACCTCCAGGGCGATCAGCACAACCAGCAGCACCGCCAGCCAGCCGAACCGGCTGATGCCGCTCGATTCCCCGCTTACGGGGTCGGCCAGATGGCGCAACAGCGATAGGCCGATGCCGGCGGCCGCCAGTGTGATGGCCAGCTTCGTGCCCACCGCGAGCGCCACCGGCCAGGTGCCAAGGCCCGATCTGATGCCCGCAAAACCGAAGAATACCGCGGCAACGAACATGACTGCCAAGGGCAAGGCCAGGGCAACACCGCGTGCATCCGCGCCAGGCTCCACTGTCTTGTCAGCAGCCAAGGAGGCGATCAGATCCTCGGTTCTCATGCCCCGTCCTTTCGATACAGCACCGCAAGCTGCTTGAGCGCGCGGTGCAGGGAGACGCGGACGGCAACCTCGTTCATGCCAAGGACGCCGGCGACTTCGGCAACTGAGCGCCCCTCCAGTGAGATCATCCGCACAATCCGCTGCGATCGCTCGCCGAGTTGCAGGATCAGCCGCTCGGCATCGCGCGTGTCGCTGGTATCGTCGCTTGGGGCGGCGATTTCCACCACCAGGTCGTCGAGGGACACATGGCTGCGGAACCCCTGCCGTCGGATGGCGTCGATCACCTTGTAGCGCGCGACCGCCAGCACCCAGGGGGCGAAGGGCAGCGCGGTATTCCAGGTGCCCCGCTTCAGATGCACCGCAAGCAAGGTCTCCTGCACGATGTCCTCCACATCGCTGCCGCCGCGCCCGGTGCGGGCCAATGCACCGCGCACGGTGCCGCGCAGCGCACGCGCCAACTCGCCCAGCAGCGCACGATAGGCCGCTTCATCACCCGCGAGCCCCGCGCGCATCAGGTCGCCCCAACGGTCATCCTGCGATCCGCCTGTCACTTGCCCTCCCCATCATTCGGGCGACGAGGCCGCATTGTTACCGCGCTGGTGTGGAAATGGGCGAGCGGACCTCCGTCAGACCAATGTTCCGCGGATCGGGTAGTTCATCTCCTGAATGCGCTTCGCCCCGCGCGCGATGCCGGCGAGGTCAGGCCGCGCGAAGGGTGCGTTGGAGATGTCGATCAGCTGCACCTCGCCGGCCGGATTGATCAGGAACAGGCCGGGTTCGGCAAACGGCCGGTCGGTCTCCTGCGGCGAGCGCGGGTTGGAGACATACAGCCCCAGCGCCTGCATCTGCCCGACGTTCAGCCCGAAGCCGAGCGGGAAGCGCCAGCCGAATTCGGCGTGGTCGGCCGCGGCCTTCTCCTCAGGGTCGGCGGACACCGCCATCACCGCGACACCGGCCGCGGCGAACTCCTCCATGAGCTTGTCCAGCGTGCCCAGATAAGGCTTGCACAGCGGGCAATGCTTGCCGCGATAGACGATCAGCAGGCGCCAGCCCGGCATGGCGGCGGGCGCGATCTCACCGCCGCCGAGGCGCGGCACCGTGATCGCGGGAAACGCCGCGCCGGCGGCGAGTTTGGTGGTTTGGGTCATGGGTGACGCTCCTCGGTCAGTTTCAGGCGCGCGGATAGTTGGAGGGGAACATCGCGCGGCGGGTCTGCTCGTCCGCGTCCTTCTTGAAGACATGATCCTTCCCCACGGCGCGTGCACGGGCGACCGCGGGCCGTGCGTCGATGCCCTGGAACCAGCGCTTGATGTTCGGGAAGCCGGCCAGCGGATCGGCCTCGCCCTTCATCACGCGCGCTGCCCGGTCGATCCAGCCCCAGGCCGACATGTCGGCGATGGTGTAGCTGTCGCCGACGACGAAATCGCGCCCGGCGAGGTGGTCCTCCAGCACCTGGTAATGCCGTTCCGCCTCGCGCCGGTAGCGGTTGCGGGCATACTCCAGCCCGTCCGGCGCGGCCCATTGGAAATGCACCGCCTGGCCGGAGAAGGGGCCGAGGCCGGAAGCGATGAAGAACAGCCAGGAGAGCAGTTCCGGCCGATCGGCGGGCGCACCCAGGAACTGCCCGGTCTTGTCGCCGAGGTAGAGCAGGATGGCGCTGCTGTCGAAGACGCGCGCCGATGTGCCGCCCGGGCCATCGGTATCGACGATGGCTGGCAGCTTGCCGTTGGGGTTGATGGCACGGAAGGCCGGCTCGTGCTGCTCGCCCTTCATCGTGTCCACCGGCACGGTCTCATAGGGGAGGCCGGCTTCCTCCAGGAACAGCGCGATCTTCGCGGGGTTCGGCGTGGGGTGGAAATAGAAGCGGATCATGGGCGTGTCTCCGGTTTCAGGTCGGTCATGTCGGCGGTTCCGCGCCGGGGGGATCGAGCAGCACCAGCACCTGGCGCGCGGCGCCGTGCAGCAGGGCGGGTTCGGCCTTGCTGCGTGCCAGAACGCGCAAGCCCATCACGGTGGTCAGCAGCAGCCGCGCGAGGTCGCGCGCGCAGGGTGTGGCGGCGATGCTGCCATTGCCCTGCCCGGCCAGGATGCAGCGATGGAAGAACGCCTCCAACTCGCCCAGCCGCGCGGCGATGACAGCACCGATCTCGCCATCATGCGGTGCGACTTCCAGCGCGGAATTGACCAGCAGGCAGCCGCGTGGATCGGCCAGGGACCGCGAAACGATCTCGCTGAGAAAGATCTCGATGGCCGCGCGTGGCGGATGCCGCGCTTCCAGCCGCTCGATCCGTTCGCGCATGTTGCGGTCGAGGTAGCGTTCGAGGCAGAGCGCGAAGAGGGCGTGCTTGCTGCCGAAGGCGTTGTAGAGGCTCGCCGGCACCAGCCCCATCGCCGCGCCGAGGTCGCGCACCGAGGTCGCGGCGTACCCCTGCTGCCAGAAACAGTCGATTGCGGCGTCGAGGACGACGGCGTCGTCGAATGCGCGGGCGCGCGGCATGAGGGGACGGCCTGTGGTATTCTAGATCAATCGCTATAAATCAATCGTAGATCGTCGGCAATATCCGAATTTTTATCCAGCCCGCGTAACCTTTGATCGGCGCCCTGCGAACAGGAAATGAGCCGTGATGCCCGCCCCATCCAGGAGAACTTCCGCCATGCCGCATTTGTCCCGCCGTCCGCTGCTTGCCGCCCTCGCCTTCGGCTGGGTTGGCACGACCGCATCCACGGCCCGCGCCGCCCAGCGCGCGCCCTGGACCGACGCTGCCTTCACCGCCGCTCAGGCCGAGGGGCGCCCGCTGATCGTCGAGGTAACGGCGCCGTGGTGCCCCACCTGCCGCGCCCAGGCGCCGCATGTGACGTCGGCCCTGGCGGATCCGGCTTTGGCGTCTGCGCTGTTGCTCACGGTGGATTTCGATTCGCAGAAGGATGCGCTGCGCCGCCTCGGGGTGCAGCGGCAATCCACCATCATCGCCTTCAAGGGCACGCAGGAGCGCGGCCGGATTGTCGGGGTAACCGATGCCGGCCAGATCCGTGACCTGATCCGAAGCGCTGTCTGACACAACGACGATGGGAACGCTGTTTCTGGCTGGCCTGGCGGGGATCCTCGCCAGCCTTTCGCCCTGTGTGCTGCCGCTGCTGCCGATCGTGCTCGGCGCGGCAACCGCGGAGCACCGGCTGGCGCCGCTTGCCCTGGCCGGGGGTCTCGTGATCGGCTTTGCCGGGCTGGGCGTGGTGCTCGGCCTGTTGGCGACGTCGCTCGGCTTCGATCCCGACGTGCTCAGGGTCGGGTCGGCCGTGATGCTGCTGCTGGCCGGGCTCGCCCTGCTGGTCGCGGGCCTGGCGACACGGCTCACCACGGCGGGGGAGGCGTTGATGGCGCCGATCTCCGCCCTGGCACAACGGATGCCGGCGCAGGGGCTGGGCGGCCAGTTCGGTCTGGGCGTCGTCCTCGGCGTGGCCTGGGCGCCCTGCACGGGGCCAGCCCTGGGTGCGGCGCTCGGCCTGGCCGCACAGGCCGGGACGGCAGCGCAGGCCACCTTCGTCATGGCGGCCTTCGCGTTGGGTGCAGCGCTGCCGTTGCTGGCGCTGGGCACCGTCGCACGCAGCGCCATGCCGGGATTGCGCAAGCGCCTTGCCAATGCCGGCGGCTGGGGCCGGCCGGCGCTGGGCGGCGTACTCGCTCTGGTTGGTGTGGCCATGCTGACCGGCCTCGACCGGCGGGTGGAGGCAGTGCTGACGGCGGCATTGCCTGACGGGTGGGTGGAGTTGATCACCCGGTTCTGAAGGCCCCCGCCGACCGGCGATGCGGCATGGGCCGGAAGAACCCGAAATGGATTACCGCCGTTGATGTGACCAACCCCGCATGCCGGGATAGTGGGAGCAGCGCGGCTTCAACTGGTTCGCCGGCCTATAGCTCCGCCCGCTCCAGCCGGCTTCGCAGCAGCGGCGTGGCGAAATCGAGGAAGGCGCGCAGCTTCTGCGGCAGCATGCCCTGGCCGTTGGTCACCAGGCTGACCGGCGAGCGCTGCGGCTCGTACGGCGCGAGCAGCACCGCCAGCGCCCCCGCCGCCACCGCCGCGGCGACCTGGTAGGACAGGACGCGGGTGATGCCGATGCCGCTGACTGCGGCATCGATCGCCGCCTCGGCCGTGCTGACCACCAGGCGCGAACGCACGGCGACCGGGCGGGTCTCGCGCCCCTCGATGTAGGTCCAGGTTGTGGGCGACATCAGCGTCTCGAAGGTCACGCAGCTATGGGCGGCCAGATCGTCCGGGTGTGACGGCGTGCCGTGCGCGGCAAGATAGGCCGGGCTGGCACAGGTGACACGACGGATCGAGCCGACGCGGGTGGCCACCAGCGCGCTATCCGCCAGCGCCCCGATCCGCACCGCAAGATCGGCATGTTCCTCCTGCAGATTGACCATGCGGTCGGCCAGCACCAAGCGGATGCTGATCTCGGGAAACGCCGCCAGGAACGCGGTGACGACGGGCAGCACATGCAGCCGGCCGAAAACCACGGGCGCGGTGATCTGCAATTCGCCGCGCGGCGCGCTGTATTCGCCAGCCGCCGCCCGCTCGGCCTCGCCGAGGTCCTCCAGGATGCGCCGGCAGGCGGTGACATAGGCCCGCCCGGCATCGGTCAGTGACAGTTTGCGGCTGGTGCGGACCAACAGGCGGGTGCGTAGATGCGCCTCCAGCTCGGACACCTTGCGGCTGACGGTGGCCAGCGGCATGCCCAGGCGGCGCGAGGCGGCCGAGAGGCTGCCGGTTTCCACCGCCGTCAGCAGGGTGGACATCGATTCCAGGCGGTCCATCTTGGGTTCCATATTTTGGAAGGATAAGTCCCGATATTGCCGTTTATTGGGCGACGATGGAAAGAGGCATCTCTGCGTCCGTCAGGCCATCCCGGCCAACCGAAAGGAAGCAGACATGTCCCGCATCCCAACCCCCGCCACCATCGAAGCCGCCCCCGTCGCCGCACAGCCGCTGCTCGCCGCAGTGAAGAAGCAGATCGGCATGGCGCCGAACCTGTTCCGCGTCATCGCCAACAGCCCGGCGGCGCTGGAGGGCTATCTCGGCCTCAGCGGCGCGCTGGCCAAGGGTGCGCTGGCGCCGGCCACCCGCGAGCGGATCGCCCTGGCCGTGGCCGAGATCAACGGGTGCAACTACTGCCTGTCGGCACACACCTACCTGGGCAAGAACGTTGCCAAGCTGGATGAGGCGGAGATCGCCGCCAACCGGCATGGCCGTTCCAACGACGCCACGGCGGATGCGGCGGTGCGGCTGGCGGTGAAGATCGTCAACGCCCGCGGCCATGTGGCGGATGTCGATATCGCTGCCGCCCGGCTGGCGGGTTTCAGCGACGCCGAACTGATCGAAATCGTGCTGCATGTCGCGCTGAACACGCTGACCAACTACGTCAACGAGGTCGCCGGCACTGTGATCGATTTCCCCGCCGTGCCTGCCGCCCACCAGGCAGCCTGATCGAAGTGCGCCCGGCCGCGCCCCAGGCGCGGCCGGGCGGCCAATCCCTGCCGATCCATCCGGGCGCACGCAACCCTGTTACCCCGAAGCCGGGCGTTCCCGACCCCTGAAAGCAACGACCATGTCCAGCGACCCTCTCCCCAGCAGCGATATCGCCTTCACCCCCGTCGTGAAGGCCATCCAGGCCCGCAAGGGCTCGCGTGGCTCCTATGCCCGCATGGAGGCGCGTGGCGGTTGGCAGACCACGATTACCCCCGAGCTGGCCGGCTTCCTCGCCGCGCAGACCAGCGCGTTCCTCGCCACCGTGAATGCCGAGGGGCAGCCTTATATCCAGCATCGCGGCGGGCCGGCGGGGTTTCTGCGAGTGCTGGACGAACAGACCATCGGCTTCGTCGATTTCGCCGGCAACCGGCAGTACATTACCCAGGGCAACCTGGCGGAACGGCCGAAGGCGCATCTGTTCCTGATCGACTATGCGCATCGGCGGCGGATCAAGATCTGGGGCGAGGCCCGGATCGTCGAGGGCGACGCGGAACTGACCGCCCGGCTGATGCCGGCGGGCTACGACGCGCGGCCCGAACAGGTGCTGCTGTTCACCGTGCAGGCCTGGGACGCGAACTGCCCGCAGCATATCCCGCAGCGCTTCGAGGCGGCGGACGTTGCCGCCGCGCTGGCGGCGCGCGAGCAGCGCATCGCCGAGCTGGAGGCGGAGATCGCGCGTCTCGGCGCTGGTTAGCGTCGATGGGCGGGGATGGGCTCCACGCGTGACCGCGAATTTTCGTTCCCAGCGTCGACTGCTACTGGCCTGCTGCGGTGAAGTAGTTTGCGCATTCGTCTGGGGTGAACAGCGGCAGGGCATCGGCGATAGCATCCCAGAGATCGTCGATGGTTCGTGCGGCGATCTTTCGCAGGAACGCCTTGAGCTTGGAGAAGGCGTTTTCGATCGGATTGAAGTCTGGGGAATAGGGCGGCAGGTAGCTCAGCGTGGCCCCGGCGGCTTCGATTGCCCGGCGCACATCCGGCCCTTTGTGTGCGGGCAGGTTGTCCATGATGACGGTATCGCCCCGCCGCAGGGTCGGGACCAACACCTGGTCGACGTAGGCCTGGAACGCTGCTCGGTTCATCGGCCCATCAAGGACCATCGGGGCGGTCATGCCGGCCAGGCGCAAGGCGCCGGTGAAGGCCGTCGTCTTCCAATGGCGGTGCGGGACGGCGGCGCGGCAGCGCTGGCCCCGCGGCGCTCGCCCCCTCAGCCGGGCCATCTTGGTCGAAGCGCCGTCGATCTCCTTCGGAGCTCAACCATCGATGAAGACCAGATGCTCTGGATCGAAGTCAGGCTGGGCCGCGAACCAAGCTCTGCGACGGGCGGCGACGTCGGGCCGTTCCTGCTCGGCCGCGGCACGACGAGACAGGCCACCAGCAACAGCAGCAACCAGGCGAGATCGAAGATCCGTGGAAAGCGGCTTACCGATGCACGCTGGCCCCCTGCCCAGCCTGCATGGTGAATCACGCTTCTGCCGCGTCGGGGAATCCCAAAACGACTCACACTGGACAGTCTTCGCTCTAGCTGCTGGCCACCCGCAGGAAGGTTGAGATGATCTTGCCGCCGGCGCGCAGCGTGCCGCCGAGCGAGCCGGCGACTTTTGAGGTGCCGCCGGCGCGGCGGCGGTAGGGCATCGGCACTTCGCTGATGCGCAGGCGGGCGCGGGCGGCTTTCATCTGCATTTCGATGTTCCAGCCGTAGGTCATCTCGCGCATGTCCAGCGCCGCCAGCGCGGGGCGGCTGATGGCGCGGAAGGCGCACATGTCGCTGTAGGGCGTGCCGTAGCGGGCGCCGATGGCGAAGCCGAAGACGCGGCCGGCAAGGACCTGATGCCAGTGCATGGAGCCGGGGTCGCGCTGGCCCAGGGTGCGGCTGGCCAAAACTAGATCCTGCCTGCCCGCCAGCACCGGGCCGGCGATGCGGGCAATGAGGTCGCCGCGATCCGCACCGTCGCCGTCGAGGAAAACGATCACCTGGGAGTCGGGGTGGGCGGCGGCCGCGCCCAGCGCGCAGGCCCGGCCGTAGCCGCGGCCGGTCTGGATGACGACCGCGCCGGCGGCTTCGGCGATGGCTGGCGTGCCGTCAGTGCTGCCGCTGTCGGCGATGATGATCTCGCGGACATAGGCGCGTGGGATTTCGCGGATGACGGCGCCGATGGCTTCGGCCTCGTTCCAGGTCGGGATGACGACGGAGACTAGAGGCTCCATCGCAGCCCGCAATTCTGGCAGGGGGCGGGAGGCGTGTCGCCGAGGAGGGACGTGCGGAAGCCCTGATAGGCGGGGCTGTTCCACATTTCCCGCAGGCTCTGCTGGGTGGCGTCGCCGAGCGTGTAGTTCTCGTAGCCGCGGGCGGAGAAGGGGGCGATGCAGCAGGGCAGGGCGCGGCCATGGGCGGTGAAATACATCAGCGACCACGGGCGGCGGCAGGTCGCCCGTGGCTTGTCGTCCGCCGCGCGCTTCAGGCTGAGGCCGGGCTCGGTGGCGCCGGACGCGTCCAGCGTGACGCCGAGCTGGCGGCCCAGCACCTGTGCCTGCTCGATGGCGACCTGCTCGTCGAGCCGCGTCTGCTCGAACAACGAGTGTTCGGGCCGGGCGAGGCCGAAGCCGGCCTGGTCGAAGACGAGGCGTTGCAGGTGGACGTCGGTCACGCCCATTCTGGCGGCAAGGCGGACGAAATCGGGCAGTTGCTCCACGGTTTCCTTCAGGCCGGTCAGCCACAGCGAGACGGCGGGGGTGGCGCTGCCGCGGGCGTTACGGTGCTCGATGAAGCGGCCGACATCGCGGACGATGCGGTTGAAGAAATCCTTGCCGCGCACCCGCAGATAGCTCTCGCGGTCGGCGGCGTCGAGCGAGACGCGCATCTCGTCGAGGCCGGAGTCGATGATGCGGTCGAAGGATTTCGGCGTCAGCAGGGTGCCGTTGGTGTTGAACAGCACATGGGTGCCGCGGTCCTTCAGGTGGCGGACCATGCGGTGGATGTCCTTTACCAGCATCGGTTCGCCGACGCCGTGCAGCACCACGCGGGCGATGTTGGGTACCTGGTCGGTGATGCGGGTGAACAGCTCCCAGCTCATATCGGCGGGGGGTTCCAGCTCCTCGAAGGTGCGGGGGCAGGTTTCGCACAGCAGGTTGCAGCGGTTCGTCACCTCCAGATAGAGGCAGACCGGCATGGTCTCGGCGGTGGCCTCGCGGCTGGCGACGGTCTCGAAGTAGCGGGTGGGGTTGGCGAGGATGCTCATGTCGGTCTCCGATACTGGGCGATCGTGAGGGCAAGGGCGGGGAGGTAGACGAGACTGGGCCAGAGGAACTGATCGCCACCGGGGTTGACGTAGAGCAGCACCGGGGCCGCCCCGAGCCAGATCAGCGTGCGCGAGGGGGCCAGGGCTGCGAACAGCGAGAGCCAGGCGAAATACCAGGGGTAGTGCGGGCTGATGACGACGGTCAGTGCCGCGGCGAGCAGCCCGGCATCGGCCGCAATGTCGTGGGCGGGGCGGCGGGCGATGCGCCAGGCGAGTGCAAGCAGGGCGGCTCCGGCGGCGGCGAGATAGGCGGGGGCGGCCCAGGCGGGCAGAGGTGTCAGACGGCCGATGCCGGCGAGGAGCCAGAGGCCGCTGCCATCGCGCAGCCCCTCCTCCGCGCCGTAGCCGCCGAGAAAGCCGAGCAGTTTGGTGCCGGCGCCGGCATAGAGCGCGTAGAGGGCGGCGATGGTGGCCAACACGGCGAGAGGTAGCCGCCAGTCCGGCCGGCGCCAGAGGGCGGGGAGGATGGCGGCTGGGAGGAACTTCACCAGCACGGCCGCGCCGATCGCCATGCCGGCCCAGCCGTGGTGCAGGCGGCTGCGCAGGAGCAGGGCGAGGGCGATCAGGCCGATGGCGGCGGCATCGACATGGCCGTTGCCGGCGAAGGCCCAGACGGTGAGCGGGTTCCAGGCATAGATCGCCAGCCGTGCGCCGGCGCCGAGATGCCAGAGGCAGAGCATCGCCAGCGCCTCGAAGCCCAGCATCACCGCCTTCATGCCGGTGACGCCGGGGGCGATTTGGGCGGCGGCGGCGAAGATCGCCTGGGCGGCGGGCGGGTAGATGGTCGGCGCGTAGCTGGCGCGGTTGATCCTGGGATAGACGGCGTCGTCGCGCAGGGACGCCAAGGCAGGATCTGCGGGAATGTGCAGGTAGGGGTTGATCCCCGCCGCCTGCACGCGCCCGTCCCAGACGTAGCGGTAGACATCCGACGAGAGGAAGGGGGGGGCGAACAGCACGGCGAGACGCATGGCGGCGGCGATGGCGAGGATCAGCCAGATCGTGCGCGGCGGGCTTGTCAGCACTGTGCGCACGGCGAGGAAGTAGACGCCCGCGGCGGCGGCGAGCAGGGCGACGAACAGATTCTTCTGCGCCACCACCAGCGCGCCGGGCTCGTAAAGCGCCAGCGCCGCCAGGGTGAGGGCCAGCAGGGCCGTGCCGAGGACGGCGAGCGCCTTCATTCGGCCGCGCGTGGCATGGCGGCGTCGAGACGGGTGAGGGCAGCGGCACTCGCGGGGGCGGGAAAATGCGGGCCGGGCCGGGCGGTCTCGGCCCGCAGGCGGGCGAGCGCGCCGGCGTCGTCCACGTCGTACCACGCAGGCAACTCGACCAGTTCGAGGCCGATTTCGGCGGCGCGCTGGCGGGTGGCTTCGGCCACGCCCGCCGTGCTCCAGGCGATGTCGCGGAACAGATGGGCGTGGGCGCGGGTCATGCCGAGCAGGTAGTATCCGCCGTCCTCCGCCGGACCGAGCACGGCACGGTCGCCCGGGGCCAGCAGCAGACAGGCCGTGCGCACGAGGTAGTCTGTGGGCAGGGTCGGGCTGTCGGAATTCAGCACCACGGCGCCGGTATGCCCTGCGTTGAGCATCGCCTCGATGGCGTGCAGCAGGCAGGTGCCGAAGCCGGTGACGCCAGGGGGCATCGGCGTGATGCCGTCGGCGAGGATCAGGCCGGTGCCGGGAGCGAGATGGCCGTCGAACAGTGCCTCGCTACCGGCGGGCGCATAGGCGATCAGGCCGGTGATTGGCGCCTGCCGGGCGGCGCAAGCGAGGTTTTCGGTGATGTCGCGCAGGAAGGCCGCACTCATGGTAGCGGCCTCTTCGAGGGTCAGCGGCGGGCAGAGGCGGGTTTTCGAGCGGCCGGGCTGCGGGGCCTTGGCCATCACCCCGATTGCGATTGTATCAGGGGGGCTCACAGCCCTGAGAACCAGTTGTAGCCGCGATCGGGCCAGTAGCCGGGGGGCTGCTGGTTGGTCACGTACATCGTCGTGATGAACTTCGGGTTCTTGAAGCCGAGCTTGGTGGGGATGCGCAGCTTGAACGGGTAGCCATGGCGCTGCGGCAGGATCTCACCGGCCAGGCGGAAAGCCATCAGGGTCTGCGGATGCAGGGCTGTGGGCATGTCGATGCCCTCGTAGTAGCCGTCAGCACATTCGAAGCCGACATAACGCGCGGTGGTGTCTGCGCCGATGCGTTCGAGGAAGGTGCGCAGCGGCGTGCCGGACCAGGCGCCGATCTGGCTCCAGCCTTCGACGCAGATATGGCGGGTAACCTGGGTGACCTGCGGCAGGGCGTGCAGGTCCGGCACCGTCCAGGGGGTGCGGCGGGCGATGCGGCCGGCCAGGGTGAGGCGGAAGTCCGCGGCGTCGAGCTTCGGTGCTTTGTCTTCGCCGTACCAGGCGTTGTAGCGGTGCGGGTTGTCGGCGAGGTCGGCGGGGAACTCAGGGGCCAGGCGCTGGCCGGAGAACAGGGCCGCCTGCACCCGGTCGTTCCACTCGGACACGCGGGCGAGGGCTGCCTGCACGTTGTCGTCGTCGGAGAAATTGCAGCCCGTGAGCAGGCTGAGGGCACCAAGCGAGAGGCCGCGGCCGAGCATAATGCGGCGGTTCATTTGGTATGCTCCTTGTGTTCGGCGCGCCCTGTGATCATCGCCTTCAGCGTGCTGGGTACGAGGGCGACGAGGGCGAGATGCAAGCAGACGAAGCCGACGATGCCGGCCATGCAGATGAAATGGACGATGCGGGCGCCCTGGAAGCCGCCGAACAGCAACTCCAGCGGGTAGGTCTGCACCGGCTTCCACAGGACGACGCCGGAGACGATGACGCCGAGCATCGCCAGCAGCACACCCCAGTAAAACGCCTTCTGCACCGCGTTGTATTCGCCCAGCTTATGCGGCAGGCGGAAGGTGGCGGCGGCGATGAAGTCGCGCAGGAAGCTCTTCGGGCCGACCGGCAGGAAGTCGCGGCGGAAATGCCCCGAGAAGGTGCCCCACAGCACGAAGCCGAGATAGGCGGCCAGCAGCACCCACATGCCGGCGAAATGCCACAGCAGGGCGGAGGCCACGCCGGGGTCGCCGTGGCGGGCGAGCGCTGTTTCCACGTTGCCGCCGAGGGTGAGCCAGAGCGGGAAGGTGAAGGGCAGGATGGGATGCGCGTTGTAGATCCGCCAGCCGCTGGCGATCATCACGATCGTGCTGATCGCCATCAGCCAATGGGTGATGCGCACGGCCAGCGCGTGGGTTTGCACCTGTTTCATGCGGCAAGCCCCGCCTCGGCGAGCAGGACCGTCGCTTCGCGGCTGGCGAGGAAGCGCAGAAAGGCCTCGGGCTTCGGCCGGCGGACCAGGACGGAGATGGCGGCAGCACAGCGCAGCGGCGGCACGTCAGGCATGGCGAGCACCTGCAGGCG
>CAMCJI010000114.1 GCA_945874805.1 Asaia bogorensis
ACCTAGGTTGGCGCATCGCCCTGCGGCAGGGACGGAATTCACCCAGTATCAGTCTGCGGCGGATCAAACGGAGGCGCCCTTGGGGACTCGTCCCCAAGGCTGTCAGGCGCTGGTGTGCTTGAACGACAGCCGCAGGGATTCGGGAGAGATCACGAAGCCGGTTCCATTGGTGGCCAGCGATGTGATGGCCTTGTCGATCCAGAACTTGTTCGAAACCACACCCTTGTGATCGACACCGAGATAGTTGACCCCGTCGGTGATCGCGCTGGCCTTGATCTCGGTGGACGGCACGCAGCTATGCCACGGCTTGTAGAGGATCGTCACCGAATCGAAGACCCTGCGGAACTCCACATAGGCCGAATCGGAGGCGTTGCCGAAATTCGGCCAGCCCGGCACTGTGCTGAGGTCGAAGCCGCTGATCCGGCCGGAGTATTTCAGGGCGTTGGCGTAAACCTTAATCTCGTCCTTCCAGGTCCGCCCCTTCTCCCATCCGCGCTTGCCGTGGAAGCAGACGCTGTAGAGATTGAGGAACTCGCCGCCGGAAGGATGGTTCGCCACGAAGGAGGCGAACGCCGCCGCCCGCTTCTCCATCGCCTGGGAGATGTGATTGAAGGCGGCAGCACCCAGCACATGCAGCCCGAACAGGCCGGATTTCGTCTGCAGGCAGATGGCGTTGCAGCCGTCGATACTGGGAAAGCCCAGCGCCAGGCCGTGGTGGCCGAGCTGATGTTCAAACAGATACCACATGGCAAGAACCCCCCGCCGGATTGACGCTGGGCGCCAGTATCACGGCCGGAATTCATCCGCGTCCAAACAATATTCCGTCAAGTGATTGCGCGGGCGGCGCAGCCGCGCTCAGTGCCCGGCGTTGGTGCCCGAGAAGTCCGGGGCTTCCAGGCCGGAGGCCTCAAGCTGCACGACCAGCGCCGCCTTCAGCCGCTCCAGCCCCGCCTCGCTCGAGGCTTCGCAGCGCGCGACCAGCACCGCCTGGGTGTTGGAGGCGCGCAGCAGCCACCAGCCATCGGGGGTAGAGACGCGCACGCCGTCGATATCGGACATGGTGGCCCCCGCCGCGCGCAGCCGCCCGGCGACTTCCTCGATGACGTGGAACTTGCGCAGGTCCTCGCAGTTGAAGCGCAGCTCCGGCGTGTTGATCACCTTCGGCAGCGCGTCGTGCATCTGGGTGATGCTATCGCCGGCGCGGGCGAGGATGCCGAGCAGGCGGACGCCGGCATACAGCGCGTCGTCGAAGCCGTACCAGCGGTCGTTGAAGAAGATGTGGCCGCTCATCTCGCCAGCCAGCGGGCAGCCGGTCTCGGCCATTTTCGCCTTGATCAGGCTGTGGCCGGTGCGCCACATCAGCGGCACGCCGCCTGCCCGCGCGATCTCGTCAAACAGCACCTGGCTGGCTTTGACATCGGCGATGATGGTGGCACCCGGATGCGTCTTCAGCACGTCGCGCGCGAGGACGACCAGCAGTTGGTCGCCGAACATCATGGCGCCGTTGCCGTCCACCACGCCGATGCGGTCGGCGTCGCCGTCGAAGGCGATGCCGATGTCGGCGCGGCGCTTGGCCACCTCGGCGGACAGGGCGACGAGGTTGGCCGCCACCGTCGGGTCCGGGTGGTGGTTGGGGAAGCCGCCGTCGATCTCGGGGAACAGAATCGTGTGGGTGCCCGGCAGCTTCTTGACGAGGCGTTCCAGCACCTCGCCGGCCGCGCCGTTGCCGTTGTCCCACACCACGTTCAGCGCGCGGTCGCCGCCGTCCCAATCCTTCGCGAGGCGGGTGATGTATTCCTCGGAGATGTCGATGCTGCGCTCGCTGCCGGCCGCTTCGGCCACCACGTCGCCCGCGGCGGCCATCGCGCCGAGGTCCTTGATCTGCTGGCCGAAGAACGGCTTGCCGCCGAGCATCATCTTGAAGCCGTTGTAATCAGGCGGGTTGTGGCTGCCAGTGAGCATGATGGCGCCGCCGGTCTTCAGCACGGTCGCCGCGTAATACAGCATCGGCGTCGGCCCGCGGCCGATGCGGATCACCTCCATGCCGGAGGCGCGCAGGCCTGCCACCAGCTCCGGCTCCAGGATCGGCGAGGAGACCCGCCCGTCATAGCCGACGGCCACCGTGCTGCCGCCCGCGCGCGCGACGATGGTGCCGAAGCAGCGGCCGATGGCAAACGCGTCGGCGGTGTGCAGGGTGCGCCCGACGATGCCGCGGATGTCGTATTCGCGCAGCATCGTGCCGTCGAACTGGTGGGTGAAGGCCATGTCGTGTCTCCGGATTCAGGCTTGCAGGTCGGCGCAGTAGCCACGCAGGAAGCCGCGCACGGCGGCCGCCATGTCCGGCCGCTTCAGCGCGAAGGCGATCTGGGCTTCCAGGAAACCGATCTTGTCGCCGCAGTCGAAGCGGCGGCCTTCATAGCGCAGGCCGTGGAACGGCACCTGGCCGATCATCCGCGCCATCGCGTCGGTCAGCTGGATCTCGTTGCCGGCGCCGCGCTCCATGCGGGCGAGCCAGGCCAGCACCTCGGGCAGCAGCACGTAGCGGCCGATGATCGACAGATTCGACGGCGCATCCTCCGGCTTCGGCTTTTCCACCAGACCTTTGACGTCCACCAGCCGGCCGTCGTCGCTGCCGATGTCGAGGATGCCGTAGCGGTTGGTCTGGTCGCGCGGCACTTCGGTGACCGCGACGACGCAGCCGCCGGTCTCCTGATAGGCATCCGCCAGCTGCTTCATGCAGGGCGTGTCGGAGAGCACGAGGTCGTCAGGCAGCAGGATGGCGAAGGGGTCGTCGCCGATGAAGGCGCGCGCGCACCAGATCGCATGGCCGAGGCCCAGCGGCTCCTGCTGGCGGGTGGTGACGATGGAGCCGGGGGGCAGTTGCGCCTCACGCAGCGCGCGCAGCTCGGCATCCTTGCCACGGCCGCGCAGGGTGGCCTCCAGCTCGTAGGCGACGTCGAAATGCTCGACGAGCTGGGTCTTGCCGCGGCCGGTGACGAGGCAGAACTGGTCGATGCCCGCCGCCCGGGCTTCCTCGATCGCATACTGGATCAGCGGCTTGTCGACGACGGGCAGCATCTCCTTGGCCATCGCCTTGGTGGCGGGCAGGAAGCGCGTGCCCAGTCCGGCCACGGGAAGAACGGCCTTGCGCAGCGGCTTGATCACGGGTGCGTTTTCCTCGCCTGACGATACGAGGGCGAGGATCGCACGCCCTGGCGGCAACATTGTGGCGCAATCCCGGAGAATTGCCAGCCGCCCGCCTCACACCAGGGCCGGCGCCAGCCACTCCCCCCAGGCGGGTGTCTCGCTGTCCTCCGCCGGTGCGGTCCGCAGGATCAGCCGGCAGCGGCCGTGCATCGGCTGGGCGAAGGGCAGGCTCAGAGTCGCCTCCGCCCCGGCGTCCAGCGTCAGGGCGGTATGGGCGAGCGCGGTGCCGGCCATGTCGGCCAGGGTGGCGGCGAAGCCCAGCGGCGCGCCCCCGCCGGGATGGCGCAGCCGGGCCACCAGATGCGTCTGGCCGGACAGGGTGCGCGGGAAGGCGACGCTGCCGGTGCGCAGGCGCATCCCGTCATCGCCGAGCAGCGCGAAGCCGCCGGGCGGTATGTCTTCCAGCACGAAAGGCAGCAGCCCGGGGCTGGCATGCAGCAGCGCCAGCCGGCGCGGCGCGGCGGGCGGCGGGAAGGCCAGGGCGGTGTGGCGGCGGAAGATCAAGGCACTACCGACCTGCCCGCCGGCGAACAGGCTGTCGGGGAAGCAGGCCCGCACGATGGCGCCGGCACCGGGCGCGAGATCGTCGCGGATCTCGATCACCGCGGTTTCGACATGGCGCAGCCAGGCAGTATGCGGGTCGGCAAACACGGCCGCCTCGCCGCCGTCGATGTCGCACAGCAGCAGATCGGCGGCCGGCCAGCCCGCCTGCTCCAGCAGGGCCGCGACCGGCAAGGCAGGGATGGTCCGCAGTGCCGGCAGCACACCGTCCGACAGCGCGGCCCCCGGCCCGCTGGCCCCCAGCATCGCGGCACTGTGCCACGCCGCGGCCGGGCTGCGGCGGATGGCCGGCCAGGCCAGGGTGTTCATCGTCAGCATGCGATGGCTGGCCGGGTCCGGCTCGACGCACAGGATCTCCGCATCCGGCCAACGCTGCGCCAGCGCCACCGCGGCGTAGCCGGCACCGGCCCCGAGATCGAGGATACGGCGCGGCGGGCGGGCGGGAGACCAGGGGTGGCGCTCGGCGGCGAAGCTGCGGCGCAGCGAATCGAGGTCGTCACCGCCGGCGCGCAGGTGCAGCGGCTGGCCGAGTTCGGGGAGGACGAGATGCAGCAGGCCGGTCCGCCCTGCCACCAGCGGGGCGAGGGCCGCGAAGGCGGCTGCGCGGGCTCCCGTATCGTTTGGGCTGGCAATCATCGCCGCCTCCGCCTCCATCTTGGCGAGCAGGCGCTGCTGCAGTGGATTCGCGGCCGGGGCGGCGGTGGACATGAGCGGAAGGGAGCCATGCGAAAGATTTGTTGCAGTCTGCCGCGATACCTTACGGCACGGTAGCCATTGATTCTCCTTCGGAAAATTTAAGCGTTTAGGCAAATACGTGTTTTCACGTGGTGAATCAGGCTATTGACGTAAGTTTCACGTTGGATTGTTGTAACCAGGCATGCACCTGACAGCATGCGAACAGGGAGGAGTGGCCGGCAAAGCCGGGCCATTTCGATAAGGAGACTCCGCATGGCCCCCACTGCAAACGCCGACCGCCTACTGGGAATACTGCGGGACACGATCGTCGGAACCGTCCGGCGTGACGGCCCGGACCTGTCTGCACGCCAGTTCGGCGTATTCCTCATCTGCTATCTGGAAGACGCGCAGCATACGGTGCGCGATCTTGCCGCCCGGCTCGGCGTCTCGAAGCCGGCCATCACCCGCTCGCTCGACCGGCTGGAGGAGCTCGAACTCGCCCGCCGCGGCCCCGACCCGCGTGACCGCCGTTCGGTTCTCGTGCTGCGCACCCGCAAGGGGCAGGCGCTGCTGACCGACCTGCGCGGGCTGCTGTCCGAAGCGGCGCGCGAGCGCGAGGCCGCCAAGTCCGCCGCCGCCTGATCAGGCGGCCCGGCGCCGCCGCAACCCCGCCATGCCGAACAGGCCCGCCGCCAGGAGGGCGGCGGTCCCCGGTTCAGCAACGGCCACCTCGCTCTGCCAGGCCTTCACCTGGAAGCCCATCGAACTGCCGGAGGGTGCTGCGGTCCAACTGGCGCTGAAGATGCCCGAGAGCGTCCAGGCGCCGGTGAAATCGAAATTGCTGATCTGGAAGTAGTTCGCCAGATCCATGCCGGCCGTGCTGTTCAGCGTGATCACGTCGGAGAAATTGGTCCCGGCCAAGGCAAGATGGCGGAAGGTGACGCTGTCGTTGGAGGTGGCGCTGTTGCGCACCCGCTGGCGCACGATCAGCGACTGGGTGTTGCCGTAGTTCGCCGTATAGACGAGCGAGGCGACGTTGAGGGACGTGGTGGTGTCCACAACCTGCACGTTCACCTGCTTGGTCGCGTCACCGGAATAGGACTCGGTGAAGCTGTATTCCCGGCCGCTGACGAACACGAAGCTGGGGCTGGAGGCGACCGAGAAGGTGAAGGTGTTCGGCGCAGTCAGCGCGTTCAGCCGCAGCCGCTGCCCGGTCTGACCGGGCAGGCCCTCGAACCCAAAGCTCTCAATGGTCGAGCCGCCGGCGGCGGTGAAGCCGCCGTCTGGGGTGGCGGGGTTGGCGAATTGCGAGGCTTGGCCAGGGCTGCCGAAGATTCCGGTGGTCAGGATAGGCACGGCGGACGCGGGGGCGGCGGCCAGGGCGAGGGCGAAAATCAGCGCGCAGGAACGCAACAGACGCATTGTAATCGTTACCGTCCGAAAAAGCTGGCGTCACGACAAAGTCATTGACAATGTTCGTAGTGCTAGGACGGCAGGCTGGCCAGGACAAGTGAACTCTCTGAGAGCCCCGGCCGCGCCTCGCGCGATCAGGCGCTGATCGCGTCGATCTCCGCCAGGTCCTCGGCTGTCAGCTTCCAGCCGCCGGCCACCGCGTTCTGCTCCAGCTGCTCGGGCTTGGTGGCGCCGGCGATGACGCTGGAAACCGGGGCCTGGGCGAGCAGCCAGCTGAAGGCAAGCTCCAGCGCCGTGTGGCCGCGCGCCTCGGCATAGTCGATCAGCTTCTCGCTGATCTGCCAGTTGCGATCGGTGAGGTAGCGCTCGGCCAGCCGCTCCGTGTTGGTCAGGCGCGCGCCCTCGGGCAAAGGGGCGTTGCGGCGGTATTTGCCGGTGAGCAGGCCCGAGGCGAGCGGGAAATACGGCAGCAGGCCCATGCCGAGGTGGCGCGCGGCCGGCATCAGCTCCTTCTCGGCGCCGCGCATCACCAGCGAATACTCGTCCTGGCAGGAGGCGAAGGGCGCGTAGCCGCCGGTCTTGGCGATCCAGGCGGCCTCGCTCATCTGCCACGCCGCCCAGTTCGAGCAGCCGACATAGCGGACCTTGCCGGAGGTGACGAGATCGTCGAGCGCGCGCAGCGTCTCCTCGATCGGCGTCAGCGGGTCGTAGCGGTGGACCTGATAGAGGTCGAGATGGTCGGTCTGCAGGCGGCGCAGGCTCGCCTCCACCGCCTTCATGATGTAGCGGCGCGACGCGCCCTGGGCGTGGCCGGTGTCGTCCATCGGCATGCAGAACTTGCTGGCCAGCACGATCTTGGACCGGTTGGCGCCGAGGATCTTGCCCATGTCCGTCTCGGACCCGCCGCGCTCGCCGTACACATCCGCCGTGTCGAACAGGGTGATGCCGAGGTCCAGCGCCTTGTGGATCACCGCGCGCGCGGCTTCCAGATCGATCCGTGCGCCGAAATTGTTGCAGCCCAGCCCGATCGCCGAGACGCGCAGCCCGGACGTGCCGAGATTACGGTATTCCATGTTCTACCCCTGCCTTGCCGTGGAAGATTATTGCAGCGCGCCGCCGCCGAAGCCGAGGAACCCGGCCTGCGGGGCCGGCGTGCCGGGATCGCCAGCCAGGCGCGCGCGCCGCGCGACCGGGGCCACCACCGCCGGCTCCGCCACCGCGCGCGGTGGCGCGGCCGGACGCGCGGCAGTGACAGCACTCGGCTTGGCCGGCGGCGCCAGCGGGCTGCGCGCCCCGGGAGCGGCGCCGCGCATCGACAGCAGCAGGAAGGTCATGTCGTTGCGGCCGAGGTCCACCGCGAGATCGAGTGCGGTTAACCCCAGCACGTTCGGCTGCTCGATATCCGCGCCGCGGGTCAGCGCATCGCGCGCAGAGGCCATGTCGCCGCGGTTCACCGCATCGAACAGCGCCTCGTTGGGCGACATTTCCGAGGACGGGCGCTCAGCCGGTGCCACCTCGCCACGGCCCACGCGCGAGCCAGGCAGGGCGGCGGGCGGCGCCGGGCGCTCGTACAGCGCGCGCAGGCGCCGTTGCGTGCGCTCCGGCGACTCCATGCCCGGGTTCTGCGGTTGCGCCGACGCCGGCACCGCCGCCAGCAGGATCAGACCCAGGAGCGCGAGGAGGAGTATCTTCATACCGTCATTCTTAGCCTAAAATCCGTTCAACCACAAAAACCCGGCGTTGACATAAGCCGCATAGCAGCCCCAGGCGGCATAAGGCACCAGCAGCCAAGCCGCGAGGCGCGACAGCGGCGCGAAGGCGCGAATGGTCAGCCCAACCGCCACCAGCATCGCCAGCAGTACGATCATCCCCAGCCCCGGGCTGTGCAGGCCGAAGAAAGCCGGCGTCCACAACGCGTTGATGCCGAGCTGCCAGCCCCACAGCCGCAGCGCCGCCTGGTGCAGCGGCCGGCGCCAGACCAGCCAGCCGGAGACGCCGATCATCACATACAGCGTCGTCCAGACCGGCCCGAACAGCCAGTTCGGCGGCGTGCCGGGCGGGCGGGCCAAGGTGAGATACCAGCCGCGCACAGAGCCGGCGGTGATGCCGGAGGTCGCGAAGCCAACCAGCAGACACAGGCCGACAAACCCGGCCAGAGCCAGCGGCGCCGAGAAACGTGAAGGGGGGGCGGTGTTTTCGAAAGCACGTACTCCTCATGCGCCGGTTCGATACATGGCCCCGCGCCGGCGGTTTGACCAGCAGCACAGGGTTGCATCGCGCCGAAAGCGGCGGCAAGCAGGGATCGCGGGGCAAGGGAGGCGGCGATGTCGGACGGGTGGGACATCTCGGCGGCGGCCTGGATAGCCGAACAGGGCGAGGCCGGCGATTTCGCCCGCCGCTGCGTGCTCGACCGGCCGATGCTCGCCCAGATCCGCGGCCACGGCTTCGCCACGGCGCTCGACGTCGGCTGCGGCGAGGGGCGGTTCTGCCGGATGCTCGCCGCCGAGGGCCTGCGCCCCACCGGCATCGACCCCACCGCCAGCCTGATCGCCCGCGCCCGCACCCTCGACCCCGCCGGAGACTACCGGATCGGCCGGGCGGAGGCGCTGGAGGTGGCGGATGCCAGCTTCGATCTCGTGGTCAGCTACCTCTCACTGATCGACATCCCCGACATCACCGCCGCCATCCCCGAGATGGCCCGCGCCCTGCGCCCGGGCGGGCGGCTGCTGGTGGCCAACCTGACCAGCTACAACACCGCCGGCCCCCTCGGCGGCTGGCAGGACGGGCGCTGGCCGATCGATCACTACATGGAAGAACGGGCGGATTGGGTGGAATGGCGCGGCATCCGCATCCTCAACTGGCACCGGCCGCTGGAGACCTACATGCAGCTGTTCCTCGCCGCGGGCCTCACGCTGCGCCACTTCGCCGAACCGATGCCGCATTCCGGCGACCCGGCGCAGATCGCCCGGCACCGGCGGGTGCCGTTTTTTGTGCTGATGGTCTGGGAGAAGGGGAAGTAAGGAAGGCGTTCTTTTTTGAAAAAAAGAACCAAAAAACGTTTGGCCGTTTGGTAGCTCAGACGACGGTGCCGGCTTCCTACTCGCCCGCGCGCAGCATCCGACCGGCAACCGCGTCGAGCTTGGCCATCACCGCGGGGTCGCGGCGGTCGGGGTGGGTGATCAGTGCGTATTCCAGCGCCCGGTCGCAACCGGCCGGGCACAGGCCGCGGGGGGCGCCGATGAACGGGACCACGTGCTGCACCAAAGCGCGGGCCTTCTCGGCGTTGGAGAGCAGGACGCGCACGACGATATCCACCGTCACGTTCTCATGCTCCTCGTGCCAGCAGTCGTAGTCGGTCACCATCGCTACGGTTGCGTAACACATTTCGGCTTCGCGGGCGAGTTTGGCTTCCGGCATGTTGGTCATGCCGATCACCGAGCAGCCCCAGGAGCGGTAGAGGTTGCTCTCGGCGCGCGTGGAGAACTGCGGGCCTTCCATGACGAGGTAGGTGCCGCCGCGGGTGACCGGCAGGCCGATGGTGCGCGCGCTGTCCTCCAGCGCATCGCCCAGGCGCGAACAGACGGGATCGGCGACCGAGACATGGGCCACGCAGCCCTCGCCGAAGAAGCTCTTCTCGCGGGCGAAGCTGCGGTCGATGAACTGATCGACGATGACGAAATGGCCGGGCGGCAGCTCCTCCTTCAGCGAGCCGACGGCGGAGAGCGACAGCACATCGGTGCAGCCGGCCCGCTTCAGCGCGTCGATATTGGCGCGGTAGTTGAGATGGGTGGGCGAGGTGCGGTGCCCGCGCCCGTGGCGGGGCAGAAACACGCATTTCACCCCGCCGAGCCGGCCTTCCAGCAACGCGTCGGACGGCGGGCCCCAGGGGGTGTCCACCTGGCGCCACGCCTTGTCCTCCAGCCCGTCGATATCATAGAGACCGGAGCCACCGATGATGCCGATGACGGGTTCGATCACGTCCATCGGCGTGTTCATCCTGGTGCTCCCGCCTTAATGTTCGACGTCCGACCAGACCTTGCGCTTGACCGCATAGGTCACGCAGGTCAGGCCGATGAGGAACAGAATCACCTTCACGCCCAGCGCCTTGCGTGTTTCAAGCTCAGGGTTGGCGATGTAGGCGAAGAAGGTGGTCACGTCCTTGGACATCTGGTCCACGGTGGCCTTGGTGCCGTCCGCGTAGGTCACCTGATCGTCGCGCAGCGGCTGCGGCATGCCGATCTGATTGCCGGGGAAATACTTGTTGTAATACATGCCGACGCCGAGGGTGACGCCGGCCGGCGGCTCCTCATAGCCGACCAGCAGGGCGTAGAGGTAGTTGTCGCCGTTCTCCCGCGCCTTGGTCATCACCGACAGGTCGGGCGGCAGGGCACCGTTGTTGGCCGCGCGCGCCGCCTTGTCGTTCGGGAACGGCGAGCGGAACCTGTCGGACGGCAGGGCCTGGCGCTCGGCCGGCTGGCCGTCGTCATTGGTGGTCGGCACCATGTAGCCGGAGGCGAGCGCCTCCACTTCCTTGCTCGTCAGCCCCAGGCCGCGCAGGTCGCGGTAGTAGCCGTATTTGACGGAGTGGCAGGAGGCGCAGACCTCCTTGTAGACCTGGAAGCCGCGCTGGGCGGAGGCACGGTCGAACGTGCCGAACAGGCCGGCGAAGCTCCACTTCACCTCCGGCAGGGCCGGCGCGGCGCCCGCTGCCAGCGCGGGGCTGGCAGCACCCAAAGCGAGGGCCACAAGGGCCATACGGATCATGCGCATCATGCCTTCTCCATCGGCTTGGCCATGGCGGCACCGGGCATCGGCCCGCCCCCTCCCCCGCCGATGACGGGGCGCGAGATGCTCTCGGGCAGCGGCAGCGGGCGTTCGAGCTTGCCCAGGATGGGCAGGATCACCAGGAAGTGCAGGAAATACCAAGCGGTGCAGACGCGGCTGATCACCACCCACACGCCCTCGGCCGGCTTGCCGCCGGCGATGCCGAGCAGCACGCACACCACTACCAGCACCGCCAGGAACGGGCGATACAGCGGGCGGAACTTCGCCGAACGCACCGGCGAAGTGTCGAGCCAAGGCAGGGCGAACAGCAGGGCGATCGAGCCGAACATCATCACCACGCCGCCCAGCTTGTCCGGCACCGAGCGCAGGATGGCGTAGAACGGCAGGAAGTACCATTCCGGCACGATATGCGCGGGCGTCACCAGCGGGTTGGCGGGGATGTAGTTGTCCGGATGGCCGAGGTAGTTCGGCGCGAAGAACACCAGGGCGGCGAACACGATGAAGTAGACGCAGATGCCGACGCTGTCCTTGATCGTGTAGTACGGGTGGAACGGCAGCGTGTCCGCGTCCGACTTCACCTCGATGCCCAGCGGGTTGTTCGAACCCGTGATGTGCAGCGCCACGATGTGCAGGAACACCACGCCGACGATCACGAACGGCATCAGGTAATGCAGGCTGAAGAAGCGGTTCAGCGTGGGGTTATCGACCGAGAAGCCGCCCCACAGCAGCGTCACGATGCTGTCGCCCACCAGCGGCACGGCGGAGAACAGGTTGGTGATGACGGTGGCACCCCAGTAGCTCATCTGGCCCCAGGGGAGCACGTAGCCCATGAAGGCGGTCGCCATCATCAGCAGCAGGATGACCACGCCGATCATCCACAGCAGCTCGCGCGGTGCCTTGTAGGAGCCGTAGTAGAGGCCGCGGAACATGTGGATATAGACGACGATGAAGAACATCGAGGCGCCGTTGGCATGCGCGTAGCGCAGCAGCCAGCCGTAGTTCACGTCGCGCATGATGCGCTCCACACTGTCGAACGCCATCGAGGTGTGGGCGGTGTAGTTCATCGCCAGGAAGATGCCGGTGGCGATCATCACCATCAGGTTGACCATCGCCAGGGCGCCGAAGTTCCAGAAATAGTTGAAGTTCTTCGGCGTCGGGAAAACGCCGTATTCCTTCTGAACCATGGTGAACAGCGGCAGCCGGGTGTCGATCCAGTTGATCACCGGGTTCTTGAATTCGCTCTTGTGCAGGCCGGACATGGGCAGTGCTCCGAAGGCTGAGAGTTATCAGCCGATCTTGATCTTGGTGTCGCCCTCAAAGGCGTAAGGGGGCACGGGCAGATTGGTCGGCGCGGGGCCGACGCGCATGCGCCCGGAGGTGTCGTACTGGCTGCCGTGGCAAGGGCAGAACCAGCCGCCATACTCGCCCCGCGCCTCGGCCGGCTTGTTGCCGATCGGCACGCAGCCGAGATGGGTGCAGATGCCCACCACCACCAGCCACTGTTCCTTGCCGGCCTTCACCCGCGTAGCGTCGGCCTCGCGGTCGGTCAGCTTGGTGATGTCGACCGCCTGGGCGATCTTGATCTCCTCGGCCGTGCGGTGGCGCACGAAAACGGGCTTGCCGCGCCACACCACGGTGATCGCCTGGCCCGCCACGATGGAGGACAGGTCAACCGTGGTGGAAGACAGCGCCAGCACGTCCGCCGAGGGGTTCATGCTGTCGATCAGCGGCCAGACGATCGCACCGGCACCGACGGCCGCCCCCGCCGCGGCCACAAGTTTGAGGAAATCCCGTTTGGTGACATCGCCACCGCCCGCGTGTGCAGTCCCAGAGGCTTTTGCAGTCATGGACTCGGCCATCGGTTTTCCTCATTCTTGCCCCCGTCAGCACCGGGGACATTCTCAAAGCATTACGGACAGGTCATCATCCGCCTACGCGCGGCGCGGCATAACGCACCGGGCGACATATTGAAAGCCATCGCATAGTATGGGTGGCTTTTCGCACCTGCAACATGCGCGCCCTCAAGAAACGCGCCCGTCCGAGACAAGAGCCAACATGACAGCCTCCCTGCCGCCGCATGACGCCCTGAAGCCCACCGCCCGCGCCTGGTTCGAGAGCCTGCGCGACCGCATCTGCGCCGCGTTCGAGGCGCTGGAAGACCAATACGCCGCCGAACGCGGCGGCACGCCGGGCCGCTTCACCCGCACGCCGTGGGACCGGCCGGAAGGCGGCGGCGGCGTGATCGGCCTGATGAAGGGCCAGCTATTCGAGAAGGTGGGCGTCAACGTCTCCACCGTCCATGGCGAATTCAGCCCGGATTTCCGCAAGCAGATCCCCGGTGCGGCCGAGGATCCCCGCTTCTGGGCCAGCGGCATCAGCCTCGTTGCGCATATGGCAAGCCCCCGCGTGCCAGCCGTGCCTTTCAACACCCGCATGATCGTCACCACCGAAGGCTGGTTCGGCGGCGGCGGCGACCTCACGCCGATGAACATGGATGCCCCCGAGTCCCACGAGGACGCAGCCACCTTCCACGCCGGCTTCAAGGCCGCCTGCGACCGGCACGACCCCACCTACTACCCAAAGTTCAAGGAATGGTGCGACCGCTACTTCTTCCTGCCGCACCGCAACGAACCGCGCGGCCTGGGCGGCATCTTCTACGACCACCTGCGCACCGGCGACCACTTGGCCGACTTCGCCTTCACCCGCGACGTGGGCGAAGCCTTCCTCGCCAGCTACCCCCCCATCGCCGCCAAACGCATGTTCGAGCCCTGGACCGAAGCCGAGCGCCACCACCAGCTGCTCCGCCGCGGCCGCTACGTGGAATTCAACCTCATCCACGACCGCGGCACCCTGTTCGGCCTGAAAACCGGCGGCAACGTGGATGCCATCCTGATGAGCCTGCCGCCGGAGGTGCGCTTCGCGTAGGGGGCAGGCAGGCAAGGGG
>CAMCJI010000115.1 GCA_945874805.1 Asaia bogorensis
CGTCGCGAACCTCGGACAAACGGAAACCCCCGCCGGGCACGGCGGGGGGCGTGATAGTGGGTGCCATCCCGATCCGATGCAAGCGCGGCAGGGTCGCCGCCTCGGCGGTCAGGATGGACTGGAGAAATAGGCCTGCAGGGGCGCAACATCAAGGGAGCCCGCCCGCAGCGCCTGGATGGCATGCGCCGCGGCGCGGGCGCCGGCGATGGTGGTGTAATGCGGCACCCCGTGGGTGAGCGCGCTGCGGCGGATGTCAAAGCTGTCCGCCACCGCCTGGCCGCCGGCCGACGTGTTGATCACCAGCTGCACCTCGCCGGAGCGGATGGCATCGACGCAATGCGGCCGGCCTTCCAGCACCTTGTTGACGATCTTGCAGGCCAGGCCCGCCTCGCGCAGGCGCGCGGCGGTGCCGCGGGTGGCCATGATGGCAAAGCCGGCATCGATCAGCCGCCGGGCGACGGCGACCGCCGTGCCCTTGTCGGTATCGCGCACCGAGAGAAACGCCGTGCCCTCCAGCGGCAGCACCACGCCGGCGCCGAGCTGGCTTTTGGCGAAGGCGCGTTCGAAGCTGCTGTCGATGCCCATGACCTCGCCGGTGGATTTCATCTCCGGCCCGAGGATCGTGTCCACGCCGGAGAAGCGGGCGAAGGGGAACACCGCCTCCTTCACCGCCACGTGGGGGGCGATGCTGTCGTCATCGAGCTTGAATTCGCTGAGTTTCGCCCCGGCCATCACCCGCGCGCCGATCTTGGCCACCGCCACGCCGGTCGCCTTGGCGACGAAGGGCACGGTGCGCGAGGCGCGGGGGTTCACCTCGAGGACGAACACTTCGTTGTCCTTGATCGCATACTGCACGTTCATCAGCCCGACGACGCCCAGCGCGCGCGCCATCGCCTCGGTCTCGGCCTTCAGCTCGGTGATCATCGCGGGCGACAGGCTGTAGGGCGGCAGCGCGCAGGCTGAGTCGCCGCTGTGGATGCCGGCCTCCTCGATATGCTCCATCACGCCGGCGACGTAGGCGGTCTCGCCGTCGCAGATGCAGTCCACATCCACTTCGATCGCGTCGTTGAGATAGCGGTCGATCAGCACCGGGTTGTCGCCGGAGACGCGCACGGCCTCGCGCATGTAGCGGTGCAGGCCCTTGTGATCATAGACGATTTCCATGGCCCGGCCGCCGAGCACATAGCTCGGCCGGATCACCACGGGATAGCCGATCCGCTCGGTGACGGCCTCGGCCTCCTCAGCCGAGCGGGCGATGCCGTTCTCCGGCTGGCGCAGGCCGAGCTTCTTGAGCATCACCTGGAACCGCTCGCGGTCCTCCGCCATGTCGATCGCATCGGCCGACGTGCCGAGGATGGGGATGCCCTCGCGCGACAGCGCCTGGGAGAGTTTCAGCGGCGTCTGCCCGCCGTATTGCACGATGCAGCCGAGCACGGTGCCGTTGGTCTGCTCGCGGCGGATCAGCGCCAGCACGTCCTCCTCGGTCAGCGGCTCGAAATACAGCCGGTCGGAGGTGTCGTAGTCGGTGCTGACGGTCTCGGGGTTGCAGTTGACCATGATCGTCTCGAAGCCGGCATCGCGCAGCGCGTAGGCGGCGTGGACGCAGCAATAGTCGAACTCGATGCCCTGGCCGATCCGGTTCGGCCCGCCGCCGAGGATGATGATCTTCTCCCTCGCGGTCGGGGCAGACTCGCATTCAGGCGTGCCGTAGCCGCCCTCGTAGGTCGAGTACATGTAGGGCGTGGCCGAGGCAAACTCTCCCGCGCAGGTATCGATCCGCTTATAGACCGGCTGCACCCCAAGCCTACCGCGCAAAGCCGCCACGGCCACCTCTTTCTGACCGGACAGCACGGACAACTGCTTGTCCGAGAACCCCATCGCCTTCAGCCGGCGCATCGCGCCCGCCTCCTGCGGCAGCCCCTCGGCCTCGACGACGCGCTCGGCGGCGACGATCTTCTCCAGTTCGCGCAGGAACCAGGGGTCGAAGCGGGTGGTCTCGTGGATTTCCTCGACGGTCAGCCCGGCGCGCAGCGCCTGGGCTGCCATCACGATACGGTCCGGCTTCGGCTGGCTCAGCGCGGCGCGGAAGGCATCGTGCGTGCCGTCGCCAGGTGCCGGCACGGGGTCGAGGCCGGCATAGCCGGTTTCCATGCTGCGCAGGCCCTTCTGCAAGGCCTCGGCGAAGCTGCGGCCGATCGCCATCGCCTCGCCGACGGACTTCATGGAGGTGCTCAGCAGCGCGGGGGTGCCGGGGAACTTCTCGAAGGTGAAGCGCGGGATCTTCACCACCACATAGTCGATGCTCGGCTCGAAGCTGGCCGGCGTCACCATCGTGATATCGTTCTTCAGCTCATCCAGCGTGTAGCCGACCGCCAGCTTCGCCGCGATCTTGGCGATCGGGAAGCCGGTCGCCTTCGAGGCCAGGGCCGAGGAGCGCGACACCCGCGGATTCATCTCGATCACCACCAGCCGCCCATCGGCCGGATTGACCGCGAACTGCACGTTGGAGCCGCCGGTATCCACCCCGATCTTGCGCAGGCACGCGATCGAGGCGTCGCGCATGATCTGGTACTCTTTATCGGTGAGCGTCAGCGCCGGGGCCACCGTGATGCTGTCACCCGTATGGATGCCCATCGGATCGACGTTCTCGATGGCGCAGATGATGATGCAGTTGTCCGCGCTGTCGCGGACCACCTCCATCTCGAATTCCTTCCACCCCAGCACGGATTCCTCGACGAGAACCTCTGTGGTCGGCGAGGCCTCCAGACCGCCCGAGACGATCCGCTCGAACTCCTCGCGGTTATACGCAATACCGCCGCCGGTGCCGCCGAGGGTGAACGAAGGCCGGATCACCGCCGGCAGGCCGACGATGGCCAGACCCGCCCGCGCCTCGTCCATGTTGTGCGCGATCACCGATTTCGGCGATTCGATGCCGATCTCCGCCATCGCGTCGCGGAATTTCAGCCGGTCCTCGGCCCGGTCGATCACGTCGGCCTTCGCGCCGATCAGCTCCACGCCGTATTTCGTCAGCACACCGGAGGCATCCAGCTTCATCGCCGTGTTCAACGCCGTCTGCCCGCCCATCGTCGGCAGCAGCGCATCCGGCCGCTCCTTGGCGATGATCTTCTCCACCATCTCCGGCGTGATCGGCTCGACATAGGTCGCATCCGCCAGGCCGGGATCGGTCATGATCGTCGCCGGGTTGGAGTTGACCAGGATCACCCGATACCCCTCGGCCCGCAGCGCCTTGCACGCCTGCGCGCCGGAATAGTCGAACTCGCACGCCTGCCCGATGACGATCGGGCCGGCGCCGATGATGAGGATGGACTTGATGTCGGTGCGTTTGGGCATCGTGGCGTCTCCTGGCAGCAAGGAAGGCGAGGGCGGAGAGGGCCAAGGTTCCGACCGCGCCACTTAGCGCGGTTGGAAAGCCCTCGGAGGGGCTGCCCTCGACCCGCCAGGGGTCAGTGGACCCCTGGACCCCGGGACTTAGGCGTTGATCAGATCGACGAAGCGTCGGAACAAATAGTGGCTGTCCGACGGGCCGGGGCTGGCCTCCGGGTGATACTGCACCGAGAACGCCCGCTTTTCCTTGCAGGCAATCCCCTCGTTCGAGCCGTCGAACAGGCTCTGATGGGTGACAACCACACCTTCCGGCAGCGAAGCCTCATCCACCGCGAAGCCGTGGTTCTGGCTGGTGATCTCCACCTTGCCGGTGGTCAGGTCCTTCACCGGCTGGTTGGCGCCGCGATGGCCGCGGGTGAGCTTGTAGGTCTTCGCCCCCAGCGCCAGCGCCAGTAACTGATGCCCTAGGCAGATGCCGAACACCGGCACCCCCGCCGCCAGCACGCTCTGGATCGCCGGCACGGCATAAACACCCGTCGCCGCCGGGTCGCCGGGGCCGTTCGAGAGAAACACGCCGTCCGGCTTGTGGCGCAGGATGTCCTCGGCGCTCGCTGTCGCCGGCACCACCGTCACGTGCAGCCCGGCCGAGGCCAGGCAGCGCAGGATGTTGCGCTTGGCCCCGTAATCGACGGCGACCACCCGGCGGGTGGGCGCTTCCATCACCCCGGTGCCCTGCCCCCAGGCCCACTGCGTCTCGGTCCACTCGTAGCTTTGCGTGCAGGTGACGGCCTTTGCGAGGTCCATCCCCTCCAACCCGGGCCAGCCCTTCGCCATCGCGATCAGGCCGGGGATGTCGAACTTGCCATCCGCCGGGAAGGCCAGCACCCCGTGCGGGGCGCCGAGGTCGCGGATGCGCAGCGTCAGTGCCCGCGTATCCACCCCCGCAATGCCGGTGACGCCCTGGGCGCGCAGCCAGCCATCCAGCGTCTGCACGCTGCGGTAGTTCGAGGGCTCGGTGATGTCCTGCTTCACCACCAGGCCGCGGGCGGCGATGGTCGCCGCTTCCAGATCCTCGGGGTTGGCGCCGACATTGCCGATATGCGGGAAGGTGAAGGTGATGATCTGACCGGCGTAGCTGGGGTCGGTCAGCGTCTCCTGATACCCCGTCATGCCGGTGTTGAAGCAGATCTCGGCCGGCGCGGTCGCCGGTGTGGGCGCGCCGAAGCCGCGGCCCCAGTGCAGGCTGCCATCGGCAAGGGCGAGCACGGCGGTCGCACCGGGCGGGGGCGCATTCGGGTCGGGCATGGGGGCGCTCACAATTGGGGTGCCACCCGGCAGATCGGCCAGGGTGAAACCGTTGGCGAGAAGGGTGGGCCAGTGACGGGCGGGGATATTGCGGGTCTGGCGCCACTTGCGCAGCGCCTCGGTTCCCACGCCCATCAGGGCGGCGGCCGGCTCCGGGCCGCCCAGACGGTCGATGATGTCATCCACGGTCAGGGTCATGCCCGCGTTATATGGGAAGCGGTTTCCCAGAGCAACGCGAACCTGCGTCGCGTTGGGAAATTCCTTCCCAGATGATTCACCCTATATATAGAGGGTGTTTTTTCTCCCGGAGGCTCCGACCATGTCCTTGCGCGACCGCTTCACCGCCGAACTCAAGACCGCCATGATGGCCAAGGACGCCCCGCGCGTCTCCACCCTGCGGATGATCACCTCCAAGCTGAAGGACACCGACATCGCCGCCCGCCCCTCCGGCGTGGACAAGGTGGCCGATGACGCGATCCTGCAAATGCTGCGCGGCATGGCGAAATCCCGCCGCGAGTCCGTCCTGCTCTACCGCCAGGGCAACCGCGAGGAACTCGCCGCCAAGGAGGAGACGGAGATCGCCGTCATCGAATCCTTCCTGCCGCAGCAGATGGACGCGGACAGCCTGGCCGCCGCCGTCGATGCCGCCATCGCCTCCTCCGGGGCGGCGAGCGTCAAGGAGATGGGCAAGGTGATGGCCGCGCTCCGCGCCACCCATGGCGCGGCACTCGACATGGCCGCCGCCGGCGCGGTGGTGAAGGCCAAGCTGGGCGGCTGATGGCGCTCCCACCCTCCTTCCTCGACGAGCTGCGCGCCCGCACGCCCTTGGCGGCGGTCGTCGGCCGGCGCGTGCGGCTTGCGCGTTCGGGCAAGAACTGGAAGGGCTGCTGCCCGTTCCATGGGGAAAAGACGCCCAGCTTCTACGTGTACGACGACGGCTACCACTGCTTCGGCTGCGGCGCGCATGGGGATGCCATCGGCTTCACCATGCAGGCCCAGGGCCTCGGCTTCATCGAGGCGGTGGAGGCGCTGGCCGCCGAGGCCGGCATGGAGGTGCCGAAAGCCACCCCGGCGGCGGCCGAGAGCGAACGCCGCCGCGCCACCCTGCACGACGCGATGGCGGCCGTGGAGAAAAGCTACATCCGCCGCCTGTTCCTGCCCGAGGGCGCCCGCGCGCTGGCCTATCTGCGCGGCCGCGGCCTGCAGGACGAGACCATCGCCCGCTTCGGCCTCGGCTGGTCCGGCGAGGGGCGCGGCGGGCTCGCAGCCGAACTCGCCCGCCAGGACATCACGCCCGCACAACTGCACGAAGCCGGCATGCTGCGCTCCGACGAGGACGGCAACCCGGCCGGCGAGCTGTTCTACAACCGGGTGATGTTCCCCATCCGCGACCGCCGTGGACGGGTGATCAGCTTCGGCGGGCGCATCCTGGGCGACGGTCAGCCGAAATACGTCAACGGCCCGGAGACGCCGCTGTTCTCCAAGCGCCGCAGCCTCTACGCGCTCGATTTCGCCCGCGAGGCGGTGCGCACCGGCCAGCCGGTCATCACCGTCGAGGGCTATATGGACGTGATCGCCCTGCACCAGGCGGGCTTCCGCGGTGCTGTCGCCCCGCTCGGCACGGCGCTGACGGATGAGCAGTTCACCGAGCTCTGGCGCCTCTCGCCCATGCCGGTGCTGTGTTTCGACGGCGATGCCGCCGGCCAGCGCGCGGCCGGGCGGGCGATGGAAACCGCCCTGCCCTTCCTCACGCCGCAGCAGAGCCTGCGTATCATCACCCTGCCCGCCGGCGAGGACCCGGACACGCTGGTGAAGACCCGTGGCGCCGCCGCCTTCGCCAGCCTGATCGACACCGCCCGCCCGATGGCCGACGCGCTGGGCGACACGCTGCTCGGCACCACCGGCGAAAAGCGCTCCCCCGAGCAGCGCGCCGCCCTGCGCGCGCAGTTGGAGGGTCTGGCCGGCCGGATCGCCGACAAGGGCCTCGCCGCCGAATACCGCCGCGCCTGGCTCGACCGGTTCTACGCCCGCCCGCCGCCGCCCGCCCGCCGCGCCGGCGGCTTCGACCGGCAATCCTATGACAAGCGCAAGGGCGGCCTGCCGCCGCTCGGCCCGCCGATCGTGCCGCGCATCGCCCCCAGCGCCACCCTGGCCGCCGGCGAACGCGGCCGGGCGATGCTGGCGATCCTGCTGCGCCACCCCGCTTTGCTCGCCGATGTGGAGGAGGCGCTGGGCGCGCTGGACCTCTCCGCGAGCCTGGCGCGGTTGAGGGATGCGATTCTTCGGTGGGCGGAAGACGCCGAGTCGCTTGACTCTGCTGCCCTCATCACCCACCTGCACCTCTCGGGCATGGATTCGGAAGTTACTCACGCATTGGCATCCTCTCCATTTCCCCTTCCGGCCTGTGCCGCCCCCGATGCGATGCCGCTGGAGGCCGCCTCCGGCTGGTGGCATTTCTTCGGGCTGATGAACCCTGGCCGCCTGGAGGTGGAGATCGCCGCCGCCCGGCATGATTTCGCAGCCGACGCCGATGACGCCGCCCAGCGTCGCCTCGTCGCGCTCACCGCCGCCCGCGATGCCCTGCGCCGGGGCGAGGAGGGCGAGGACTCCGGCTGACGCGCCTGCCCCGCACCGCCCGCCCACGCCTGCCGCCTGCCGCCTGCCCACCACGGAGCACATTGAACCGATGGCCACCAAGCCCGCCACCACTGCCGAGACCGCCAGCGCCGAGCAGGACGCCGACAACACCCTGCTGGACGTCCAGTCCGCCGCGCTGAAGCGCCTGTTGGCGAAGGGCAAGGAGCGGGGGCACATCACCTTCGACGAGCTGAACGCCGTGCTGCCGCCGGACCAGAACTCGTCCGAGCAGATCGAGGACGTGATGGCCAATCTCTCCGAGATGGGCATTCAGGTGCTGGAAGGCGAGGAAAGCGAGGACGGCGAGCCCGTCGTCGCCAAGGTCGAAAAGGACGTGGACGAGGAAGCCGAACCCACCGAGGGCGGCAGCGCCGGCAATGTCGATGCCGACAGCCTCGGCCGCACGGACGACCCGGTGCGCATGTACCTGCGCGAGATGGGCAGCGTGGAACTGCTCTCGCGCGAGGGCGAAATCGCGATTGCCAAGCGCATCGAAGCCGGCCGCGACATGATGATCGGCGGGCTGTGCGAAAGCCCGCTGACCTTCCGCGCCATCATCACCTGGCACGACCAGCTCAAGGCCGGGCGGATGCTGCTGCGTGACATCATCGACCTCGAAGCCACCCAGGGCGGCCCGCCGGCCAGCCCGGATGCCGAGGTGGAAGTGCCCACCGCCGCCCCGCCCGCCTTCGACGCCCCGCCCGACGATGACGACTCCGAGGAGGGCGAAGGTGCGGGCCTGTCGCTCTCCGCGCTGGAAGAGAAGCTGAAGCCCGAGGTTCTCGCGAATTTCGAGGAGATCGAGGCGCTCTACAAGAAGCTGCACAAGATGCAGTCCCGCCGCCTGGAGACGCTGACCTCCGGCGAGGAGGTCAACACCCGCTCCGAGCGCACCTACGAGAAGGCGCGCGAGGAGCTGGTCGCCAAGGTCGAGCAGGTTCGCCTGCACAACAATCGCATCGAGGAACTGGTGACCCAGCTCAAGCAGCTCAACCAGCGCCTCACCGGCCTCGAAGGCCAGCTGCTGCGCATGGCAGAGAGCAGCAAGGTCGCGCGCGACGACTTCCTCGGCCAATACCGCGGGCATGAGCTGGACCCGAACTGGGCCGAGCGCATCGGCAAGCTGCCCGGCAAGGCGTGGAAGACGTTTGCCAGCAAATACCAGGGCGAGATCGTCGGCGTGCGCGGTCAGATCTCCGCCGTCGCCACCGATGCCGGCCTGCCGATCGGCGAATTCCGCCGCGTCTACATGACCGTCAGCCGCGGCGAGCGCGACAGCGCGCGTGCCAAGAAGGAGATGATCGAGGCGAACCTGCGGCTCGTGATCTCGATCGCCAAGAAATACACCAACCGCGGCCTGCAGTTCCTCGACCTGATCCAGGAGGGCAATATCGGCCTGATGAAGGCGGTCGATAAGTTCGAATACCGCCGCGGCTACAAGTTCTCGACCTACGCGACGTGGTGGATCCGCCAGGCGATCACCCGCTCGATCGCCGATCAGGCCCGTACCATCCGCATCCCCGTCCACATGATCGAGACGATCAACAAGCTGGTGCGCACCTCCCGCCAGATGCTGCACGAAATCGGCCGCGAACCCGCCCCGGAGGAGCTGGCCGAAAAGCTCGGCATGCCGCTGGAGAAGGTCCGCAAGGTGCTGAAGATCGCCAAGGAGCCGATCAGCCTGGAGACCCCGATCGGCGACGAGGAGGACAGCCATCTCGGCGACTTCATCGAGGACAAGAACGCGGTGATCCCGCTGGATGCAGCCATCCAGGCCAACCTGCGCGAAGCCACCACCCGCGTGCTCGCCAGCCTCACGCCGCGTGAGGAGCGGGTGCTGCGCATGCGCTTCGGCATCGGCATGAACACCGACCACACCCTCGAAGAAGTCGGCCAGCAGTTCAACGTGACGCGCGAGCGCATCCGCCAGATCGAGGCGAAGGCGCTGCGCAAGCTCAAACACCCCAGCCGCAGCCGCAAGCTGCGCAGCTTCCTGGACGATTGAAGCCGATGCGCCCCTTTGCGCAACGGCCTGCGCCGGATCAGGGTCGCTGGAGTACCACGTGATGTTTTCGAGCGAACCGGTGGTGGAGGTGGGCGTCACCGTCACCTTCATGCGGATGGAGCGCAAGCCGGCCGAGCCGGCCCAGGCCCTGCCGACGAATGCGCAGGTCCGCGTCCTCGCCGGCTGCTCGGTGGCGCAGTATCGGCATCTGTACAACACGGTCGGCGCGGAGTACGTGTGGTGGCTGCGCCGCACCCTGCCGGACGGCCAGCTCGCCGCCATCCTGCGCGACCCCGACGTGTCGATCCACGTGCTGCATGTCGATGGGCAGGAGGCCGGCTTCTTCGAGCTCGACCGCGGCCATCCGCCGGTGGTCAACCTCAGCTATTTCGGCCTGATGCCGCACGCGGTCGGCCTCGGCCTGGGCACCGCCTTCCTGCGCCACGCCGTCGATGCCGCGTGGGATGCGGGTGCGAGGGCAGTGACGGTGAACACCTGCACCGCCGACCACCCCCGCGCGCTTCCCGCCTATCTGCGCGCGGGTTTCCGCGTGATGCGCGAAGTGGCCGAGGTCTGGCCGGTGCCGCTGCGGTTGGGGCTGGCGATACCGGAGCATCTGAAGGTCTAGCCCCAGGCCAAAATCCTGGCCTTAGCTAGCCGGCATGGCTAAGCTGCCGGCATGAAGATCGTCAACGTCCACGAGGCCAAATCCACCCTCTCCGCCCTCCTCGCCGCCGTCGAGCGGGGGGAGGAGGTGGTGATCGCGCGTAACGGCACTCCGGTCGCCCGTCTCGTGGCAGCCGAGACGCCGCGTCGCCCGCGCTTCGGCTCGCTGGCCGATCACCCCGCCTGGAAGGACTTCGTCTACGATCCCGCCATCTTTGCGCCGATGATGACCGACGAGGAGCTGGAAGCGGAGGGCTGGCCGACGTGAGCGTCGGCTACATCGCCGACGCCTGCGCCCTCATCCCCTTCCTGGCCCGCCATCCAATGCCTCGGGCGGTGGTCGAGATCATGCAGAACGCCGAGGCCGCGGTCTCGCCCGTGACGGTGTGGGAAATCACCCGCAAGGCCGCGCTCGGCCTTTTGCCGATCACATGGAGTGAGGCCGGTCTCGCCGCCCATCTCCGCGCGGAAGGTTTCCCGCCCCTCCCCCTCACCTGGGACGACGCCGAAGCCGCCAACCTTCTGCCGCCGCACCACAAGGACCCGATGGACCGCATGCTGATCGCCCAGGCGCGGCTGCGGGGCCTGACGATCCTGACCAGCGATCGGATCTTTTCCGCCTATGACGTGCGGGTGCTCTGGTAGGCGGCGATCTCGCGCGCCAGCTTCTGCCGCATCGCCGCCTCGAAGCCGCGGAAATCCGCGCACCACAGCGCGAAGCTGCCCGGCCCGCCGATCACCTCGGCGGCGTAGTTCGCCACCAGATCCGGCTCCTCGTGCAGCACGCACAGGCCGTTGATGATCACCCCGGCCTCCACCAGCCGGTCGCGGATTGGCGCGGGGGCGAGGCCCTGGTTGGCCCGGCCGTCGCCCACCATGTCGATCACCTGCCGGCGCGCGGCCACCGGGGCGGTGGCCAGCATCTGCGTACACACCACCAGCGCGTTGCCGATCGCCGTCGCCCCGGCCGGGACGATCCGCGGCACGTTTTCCACCGCCTCGGCGAAGCGGGCGAGTTCGGCCGCATTGCCCACCCGCGTCCATTCCACCATCACCTCCTGGTCCCGCTCGCCGGACCAGATCAGCAAGGCCAGCAGGCTGCCGCCCAGCGGCCCGCCGGTCAGCCCGGCCACCACGTCCTCCGAGCGCAGGGCGGCGGCACAGCCGCTCGCCATCAGCCCGAAGGACTCCAGCGAGACCGAGCTTGAACAGTCCAGCGCGAGGATCAAAGCGAGATCGGCATCATCCATTCCCGCCAGATGGCACCGGGCGGGCTTGAGTGGAAGCCCGAACCGTCCGATCATCCATCCAACCCGAGAGGAACGAAGCCATGAACGATGCCGCGACCCCCGAAACCCTGGCCGGTGCCGCCCTGCCGCTGAAGGGCATCCGCGTGCTCGACCTCACGCTCGCCCGCGCCGGCCCCACCTGCGTGCGGCATCTGGCGGACTGGGGCGCGGACGTGATCCGCATCGAACCCCCGCCGGGCGACGGCGAGGACATCGCCGGCAACCGCGACGGCCCTGACTTCCAGAACCTGCACCGCAACAAACGCGCCATGCAGATCAACCTGAAATCCCCCGAAGGCCACGCCGTCTTCATGCGCCTGGCCGCCAAGGCCGACGTGATCGTCGAGAACATGCGCTCGGCGGTGAAGCACCGGCTGAAGGTGAGCTACGACGATGTGAAGGCGATCAACCCCGGCATCGTCTATGGCTCGATCAGCGGGTTCGGCCAGACCGGCCCTTACGGCAAGCGCGCCGGCGTGGATCAGATCGCGCAGGGCATGGGCGGGCTGATGTCGATCACCGGCGAGCCCGGCCGCGGGCCGATGCGCGTGGGCATCCCCGTCGATGACCTTACCGCCGGCAACCTGCTGGCCATGGGCATCTCGATGGCCCTGTTCGACCGCACCCGCACCGGCGTGGGCCGCTGGGTGCAGACCTCGCTGTTGGAAGTGCAGGTCTTCATGCTCGACTTCCAGGCCTCGCGCTGGCTGATGAAGGGCGAGGTCGCCGGCCAGGCCGGCAACGACCATCCCACCGGCATCCCCACCGGCGTGTTCCCCACGTCGGACGGCTTCATCAACATCGCCGCCTCCTCCGGCCGCCTGTGGGAGCGGTTTGCCGACACCATCGGCAAGCCGGAATGGAAGGCCCACCCCACCTGGGGCACGCAGAAGGGCCGCAGCGACGACCGCAAGGCCATCAACGCCGCCATCGGCGAAATCACGGCAACCAAGCCGGCGGAGCATTGGATCGAGCTGTTCGAGGCCAACGGCATCCCCTGCGGGCCGATCAACACCATCGACAAGGTGTTCGCCGACCCGCAGGTCCAGCATCTCGGCCTCGCCACGCCGGTGAACCACCCCCGCCTCGGCGCCTCGCACATCGTCGCCAACCCGGTGAACATGTCCGGCATCCCCCGCGGCGTGCGCACCGCCACCGCCGATGCGGGCGCGCATACCAACGAAGTGCTGACCGAGGCCGGCTACACCCCGGCCGAAATCGCCGAGCTGCGCGCCAAAGGTGCCGTATGACCATGCGCTTCGCTGACGGAAAGATGCTGGCGGAGGTGGATGAGGGCGTGGGCCTCATCACCTTCAACCAGCCGGAAAAGCGCAACGCCATGTCGGTGGACATGTGGCACGGCCTGGTCGCCATCCTCGACCAGTTCGAGGCCGATCCCAGCGTGCGCGTGGTGATCATGACCGGCGCGGGCTCCAAGGCCTTCGTCTCCGGCGCCGATATCAGCCAGTTCGACAAGACCCGCGCCGATGCCTCGGCACAGATCGAATACGACCGGCTGACCAGCGGCGGGCGGGCGAAGCTCGCCGAGTTCCCCAAGCCGGTGATCGCCCGCATCCGCGGCTTCTGCCTCGGCGGCGGCCTGGGCATCGCCATGCAGGCGGACATGCGCATCGCCGCGGTGGACAGCGAGTTCGGCATCCCCGCCGCCAAGCTGGGCATCGCCTATAGCTTTGAGATGGTGCGCAAACTCGTCTCCCTCGTCGGCCCCGCGCACGCACGCACGATGCTGATGACCGGCAACCGGATGGACGCGAAGGAGGCCGAGCGCATCGGCCTGGTGAACAAGCTCGTCTCCGACGAGGACCTCAACGAAACCGTCCTCGGCCTCGCCCGCACCATCGCCGACAACGCCCCGCTCTCCACCCGCGCGGCCAAACTGGCGGTGAACGAAGCGGTGAAATCCGAAGCCGAACGCGATGCGGCGGCCGTCAACGCCGCCGTGCTGGCCTGCTTCGACAGTGCGGACTACCGCGAGGGCCGCGCCGCCTTCATGGAAAAGCGCAAGCCGCGGTTCACCGGGGCGTAGGGCCGCCCTACGCCCCGCCCATCCACCCGCGGACCAGGATGTAGACGCCCACCACGGCGACGAAACCCGCACATACCTGGGACAGCAACTGTTTAC
>CAMCJI010000116.1 GCA_945874805.1 Asaia bogorensis
GACACCCATCACACCAAAACGTCGATCATCGCGGGGCTGGTGAACATCGAAGCGGGGTTCATGCCATTCTGAAAAGCCCGACAGATTGGCCCGGTGCCACGAACTGGTGGTCGAAATAGGCCGCAGACTTTCGCAACAAGTCTAATCGATCAGGTGGATGTGCTGCAGCGGGTTGGCCTGCAAGGCGACCGCAGCCCGGCCGCGCTGAACCGGGCGCTGGACGATATCATTGCCGCTTTCCTGGGAGGCGACACCGCTCGCTTCCCTGTGGCGTTCCGCAACGAACGGTTCCGCGTGCTCAGATTGCCGTCGGTCTGACGGTCAGCAAGCCTCCGCGATCCGCGCCAACGCCTCGTCGCGTCCCAGCGCCGCCAGGGTCGCATCGATCGGCGGGCTGACGGCACTGCCCGCCAGCGCCGCCCGCAGCGGCTGCGCCACCACCCCGAGCTTCAACCCATGTGCCTCGGCGAAGGCGCGCAGCGCGGCATCGCAGCCCTCGCGGCTGAAATCGCTCGCCGCCAGGGCCGCGCCGAGATCGGCCAGCAGCCGCCTGGCTTCGGGCGTCAGCAGCGCCCGCGCCTTCTCGTCGAGTGTCAGCGGCCGCGGGCGGAGCAGGAACGCGGCGGCGCTGGCGAGCTCGCCCAGCGTCTTCGCCCGCTCCTTCAGCGTCGGCATCAGCGCCAGCAGCCGCGCCTCGGCAACCGGGCCGGCCAGCAGCCCGGCATCCCCGGCCAGCCGTGCGGCCACCTCGCGGACCAGCCGCGCGTCATCGGCCTGCCGAATATAAAACCCGTTGAGATGGTTGAGCTTCACCTCATCCATCCGGCTCGCCCCGCGCCCCACTCCGCCGAGGTCGAACAGCGCCACCGCCTCGTCCCGCGGGATGGTCTCCACATCGCCATGCCCCCAGCCGAGCCGCAGCAGATAATTGCACAGCGCTTCCGGCAGATAGCCCTTCTCGCGGAATTCCAGCACTGAGACGGCGCCGTGCCGCTTGGACAGCTTCGCCCCGTCCGCCCCGTGGATCAGCGGGATATGCGCGAACGCCGGTCGCTGCCAGCCCATCGCGTCGTAGATCTGCGCTTGGCGGAAGGTGTTGGTCAGGTGGTCGTCGCCGCGGATGACATGGGTGATCTCCATGTCGTGATCGTCCACCACCACCGCATGCAGATAGGTCGGCGTGCCGTCGCTGCGCAGGATGATCATGTCGTCGAGCGTGGTGTTGGAAACCCGCACCTCGCCCTGCACGAGATCGCCCACCACCGTGTCGCCCTCGCGCGGCGCGCGCAGGCGCAATGCCGGGGCCACCCCCACCGGCCCTTCCGCCGGATCGCGGTCGCGCCAGGGCGAGTCGATGCGCGTCGAGCGCCCCTCGGCGGCCGCCTGCTCGCGCATCGCGCGGGTCTCATCCTGCGTCAGCCAGCAGCGATACGCCGCCCCGCGCGCCAGCATCTCATGCGCCACCTCGGCATGCCGCGCCTGCCGGGCGGACTGGAACACCGTCTGCCCGTCATGCTGCAACCCGAGCCAATCCAGCCCGTCGAGGATCACCTGCGTCGCCGCCTCGGTGCTGCGCGCCCGGTCGGTATCCTCGATGCGCAGCAGGAATTCGCCGCCGTGGTGGCGGGCGAACAACCAGTTGAACAGCGCCGTCCGGGCGCCGCCGATATGCAGCATGCCGGTGGGGGAGGGGGCGAAGCGGGTGCGTACGGTCATGCGCGCTGCTCTACACCAACTCGCGCGGCGGCGGAATTCGCAGGCGCCCGGGCAGGTGCTATCCTTGCTCATGCGTCACGTCCCGGCATCCCTGACCGCCGTGCTGCGCCGCTGGGGGGCGGCGGAGACCGGACGGCTGGCGCTCTGGCTGCCCGTCTGCATGGCCGCCGGCGTGCTCGCCTATGAGCAGCTGCACGCCGAGCCGCCGCTGTGGCTCGGCGCCGCCGTGCTGGCGCCCGCTTTGCTCTGCGCCGTGCTGCTGCGCAATCATCGTGCCGGCCGGGCCGGCTTCGCGGCGCTGACGGCACTCGCCCTCGGCTTCGCCTCCGCCCAGTTCGCCGCCTGGCAGGCGCCCCCCCTCGTCGAGCTGCCCACCCGCGCGACCATCCTCACCGGCACCTTGCGCGCCGTCGAGGTCCTGCCCGAAGGCCGGCGCGTGCTGATCGAGGCCCCCTCGCTCGACGGTGGCCGCCCGTTGCCGCGCGACCTGCGCATCCGCCTGCGCGCGGACGACCCGGTCGTGCTCGCCACCGGGGACCGCCTGCGCGTGCGCGCCATGGTCCAGCCCCCCGGCCCCCCCGCCTTCCCCGGCGCGTGGGACCTGCAACGCGACGCCTTCTTCGCCGGCCTCGCCGGCTACGGCTATGCGCTGAACCCCGCCGAACGCCTCGCCGAGGCCGGGCCGCAGGGCCTCGCGCGCTGGATGCAACGCCTGCGCGAGACGGTGTCGCACCGCGTGCAGGCCAGCCTCGGCGGCACCGAGGGCGCGCTCGCCGTCGCTTTGCTGACCGGCACCACCGCGCAGATCCCGCTGGCGGACCGCACGGCCTTCCGCGATTCCGGCCTCGCCCATCTGCTCGCCGTCTCCGGCTTGAACATCACCATCGTCATGGGCTTCTGGTTCGTGCTGATCCGCCTCGCCTTGCTCACCAGCGAGCACGCCACCCTGCACTGGCCGGTGAAGTCTATCGCCGCGGTCGGCGCGCTCGCCGCCGGCTTCCTGCTGATGCTCTTCACCGGCAGCCAGGTGCCGATCCTGCGCGCCTTCGCCATGGCCTGCCTCGTCACGCTCGCGGTCCTGGCCGGCCGGCGCGCCTTGTCCCTGCGCAGCCTCGCTTTGGCGCTCGCCGCCGTGGTGGTGATTGCCCCGGCCGAGGTGCTGGGCGTCAGCCTGCAGATGAGCTTCGCCGCGGTGCTGGCGCTGATCGCCGGCTACGCCGCCCTGCGCCCCATGCTGAACCATCTGAACCAGGGCGGCACCCTGCGCTGGATCGCCGGCCACGTCGTCGCCCTCGCGTTGACCAGCGCGCTCGCCGGCACCGCCTCGCTGCCCTACGGCGCGCATCACTTCGGCCGCGTGCAAGTCTATTATATACTCGCCAACATGATCGCGGTGCCGATCACCAGCGTCCTCGCCATGCCGGCCGGCATGATCGCGCTGCTGCTGATGCCGCTCGGGCTGGAGCAGCTCGCCCTGGTGCCGATGGGCTGGGGCGTCGCCGCCATCCTCTGGATCGCCCGCAATGTCGCCGCCTGGCCGGAGGCGGTGCTGGCCGTGCCGCACATCCCCGCCTGGGGGCTCGCGGTGATCAGCCTCGGCCTCGCCGCCACGGCGCTGCTGCGCTCGCCTTTGCGCCTTGCAGGCGTCGCCCTGCTGATCGCGGGCCTCGCCTCGCCCGCGCTGGCCCCCCCGCCTGACATCCTCGTCTCCGCCGACGCACGGCTGATCGGCGTGCGCCGCGCCGGCGAACTCTGGTTGCGCCAGGCCCCCGGCGCCTCCGCCTTCACCCGCGACGCCTGGCTCGCCTACCTCGGCGAGCGAACGTGGCGCACGCTGCCGGCCTGCGAGGGCGCCTGTCCGCTGGCGTCCGGCGTGCTGCTGCTCGGCCCGAACGCGCCAGCCCACTGCGACGCATCGCTGCTGATCTCCGCCGAGCCGATCCGCACCGACTGCCCCGCCGCCCGGATCGACCGCTTCACCGTCTGGCGCCTCGGCGCCCACGCGGTCTGGCTGCGCCCGGAGGGACCGCTGATCCTGTCCGACCGCGCGGCCCGCGGCGCCCGCCCCTGGGTGCTGCCTTTGCCGACCCGCACGCGCCAGCCCCCTGGGGTCACGCTGCTGCCGGCGCAGGAGGAATAGCTCAGCCCTTGCCGAACACCAGCTTGCGCGAGAGCCAGAAATTCGCCCCCAGCCCCATGGTCACGCCGCCGATGATCGCCAGCACCGGATGCTCGGCGCAAAGCTGCACAAACGTGACCAGCAACATGTAGGTCCCGCGGTTCAGCACGAAGCCGACGCCGTTCACGAGCAAAAACAGCCCCCACTGCCGATGCACCGGTCCTGTGCTCTGCCCGCGATAGGTCCATACCCGGTTCAGCAGCCACGTCGTCGTCGCCGCGAACACGTAGGATACGAGGCCCGCTACATACAGCCCCAGCGCCGCGCGCGTGGCATAGACGGTGCCGGCATCCACCACGAAGCCGGCAAAACCGACGAATCCGAAGCGGATGAAATCCACCAGCACCGCCACCCGCCCATCCGTCGCCTGCCGCCTCAGCGGCGCCGGCAGCCAGCCGATCGCCGTGCCGACAAGCCGGTCGATCGACATCTAGGGAAGCTCTTTCGCCAGCCGGCGCGCCAGGATCCAGCCGAACAGGCCCGACGCAGGCGCGGCCGGCAGCACCAGGATCCAGCCCGCATGCGCGCCGTTGACGACCAGATTCATGCCGATCCCCAGCAGCAGCCCCCCGGTCAGCCCGCCAATCACGCCGGAGGTGATGCCGAGCATCAGAACGTCGCCGCGCTTGATCATGGAACCCGCTTGTTCGGTGCGATGCAGCATATGCGGAGGGCCGCGCGGTTTGACAAGCGCCGCCCTCCCCCTCATAAGCCGGGCATTGCCGGGAAAGTGGACACGCCTTCGGGGCGCGCGCCCGCCGTTTTGCAGCCGCATCACGGACTACCGGTGCAACAGCCAGACAGGTTCAACCTGCGGCATATATCGAGAGGCCACGCGCATGACCAAGCGCGCTGAAAGCAAGTACAAGATCAACCGTCGCCTCGGCGTCAACCTCTGGGGCCGTGCCAAGTCCCCACTGTCCAAGCGCGATTACGGCCCCGGCCAGCACGGCCAGCGCCGCAAGGGCAAGCCCACCGACTTCGGCATCCAGCTGATGGCGAAGCAGAAGCTGAAGGGCTACTACGGCAACATCAGCGAAAAGCAGTTCCGCAAGTATTACGATGAGGCCGTCCGCCGCAAGGGCGACACCTCGGAGAATCTGATCGAACTGCTGGAGCGCCGCCTCGATGCGGTGATCTACCGCATGAAGTTCGCCATCACCCCCTTCGCCTCGCGCCAGTTCGTCAACCACGGCCATGTGACGATCAACGGCAAGCGGGTGAACATCCCCAGCTACCAGGTGCAGGACAATGACATCGTCGAGGTGAAGGAGAAATCCAAGCAGCTCGCCATGGTGCTCGACGCCGCCCAGAGCGGCGAACGCGACGTCCCGGAATTCCTGGAAGTCGACCACCGCGCCATGAAGGGCCGCTTCGCCCGCGCCCCGAAGCTGACCGACGTGCCCTACCCCGTGCAGATGGAACCGAACCTCGTGGTCGAGTTCTACTCGCGCTGATCCGGCTGGGCTGACGAACAACCCGCCGCTCCCGAAAGGGGGCGGCGGGTTTTTCTTTGCGCGGAAGGAAGGGGAGGGAAGTAAGGTCTTCTTTTTTGGAAAAAAGAAGCAAAAAACCTTTCTCCTGGCTTCGCCGCCAAGCCGCAAAATCAGATCAAAATCTGGTGAAGCCAAAAATACCCACCAGCATCAAAACCTTAGTCCACCAGCAAAGCCCCAAACCAACGGAAAAAGCTTTTTTGCTTCTTTCCTGCGCGACGTCTTCGCCGTCGCTCGTTCACAAAAAGAAGATTCTTGCCTTCCCTTTCTGTCTTACCCTCTACCTACCGCGCCAAAGCCCGCAAATGCGCCAGTGCCCGCATCTGTGCCAGCGTCATTTCGCTCGTTGCTGAGAAGGTGAGGGGGATATCCGGCAGTCCGGCCTGGCCGGCATAGGCCATCGACCAGTCGGCGAAGATGCGTGTGGCCGCCTTGAAGTCGGTGGTCACGTGGACCGCCCCGTGCCGCGCATCTGCGCCGATACGCACGAACACCTCCGCGACTGCGGCGTCTTCGCCTTCCAGCAGCTGCACGAACCACGTGTCCTGCAGCATCAGCGCCCCGGTCAGTCCCGCTGCCGCGTTGCGGTTGCGGGACTGTTCGAGGATGCGGCCGAGCGCCAGCCCGATCTCCCGCGGCCCGCCTGCAAGCTGGCTGTGGCTGCGGTAGATGAGCTGGCGCACCGGCCCGTCCATATTCTCAGTCGCCGCGCAGCGCGAAGGCGCTGAGATAGGCCGGCCGTGCGGTTGCCGCTTCGTACCAAGCGCGGATCGCCGGCTTGTCGGCCAGCAGTTGCGGGTTGAAGCGCAGGTAGAACACCACGCCGACGAGGTTGAGGTCGGCCACCGTGAAGCGTCCACCGACGAGGTAGCCGCCGCCTTTGGCCAGCGCGCCTTCCAGCACCGCCAGCGGGGCTGCCAGCGCCGCCAGGGCGGCTTCGCGGATTTCCGGCTTGCGCTCGGGCTCCGGCAGCACGGCGGTGTGGTACATCGAGGCAGCCGCATGCGGCTCCAGCTCCGTCACCGCCCAGATCGTCCACATGGTGGCGAGGCCTTCTTCCATAACGCCGTCCGGGGCCAGCGGGCCGCCGTGCTTGCGCGCGATGTGCAGGTTCATCGCCAGCGACTCGAACATCACCACGCCGTCATCGACCATGAAGGGGATGTGGCCGTTAGGGTTCAGCACCATGTATTTCGGGTTCTTGGCGTCCGCCACAACCGCCGGCACGTGCTCGAACGGCACGCCGAGTTCGTGCAGCAGCCAGATGTTGCGGATCGCGCGCGAACGCGGCGCGCCGTAGAGGGTCAGTGCCATTTGCAGTCCCTTTGAAGAATATTATTCCCCAATTCCTACAGCGCGCCCCGCATCCGTCAATGCCGCGCCTAGCCGGCGAGATTGAGTTCCTGCTTCACCAGCGACACCCAGTACTCCACCCCGATCGGGATGATATCGTCGTTGAAGTTGAACAGCGGTGTATGCACCGCATGCGCCTTCCCATCCGGCGCGAAGCCGTTGCCGATGAAGATGAACGCGCCGGGACGTTCTTCGAGCATGAAGGCGAAGTCCTCGCCCCCCGTCATCGGCGGTGCATTGCCCTCCACCTGCGCCTCCCCGACCACGGCCGAGGCGGCTGCGATCGCCACGTCTGTGTTGTCGGCATGGTTGATCAGCGCGTGGAACCCCCAGGAGAGCTTCACCTCGGCGGTGGTCCCGCTGCCGTCGGCGATGCTGTGCGCCAGCTTCTCCATCCGCGTGGAGATGATGTCCTGCGTCGCCGTGTTGAAGCAGCGCATGGTCCCGGTGATCTCAATCTCCGACGGCATCACGTTGGAGGACTGGTTCGACCCGCCATGGATCGAGCCCACGCTGACCACGGCGGCCTCCATCGGCCCCACGCTGCGCGCGACAATCGTCTGGATCGCCTGGATGTACTGCGCGGCCGCCACCGTCACGTCGGTGGCCAGATGCGGCGTCGCCCCGCCATGCCCGCCGGTGCCCTTGAACACCACAACCCACCGCCCGCCCGCCGCCAGCAGCGGCCCCTTGCGCAGCGAGAAATGCCCGACCGGGATGCCCGGAAACGTGTGCATCCCATACACCGCATCGCAGGGAAACCGCTCGAACAGCCGGTCCGCCAGCATCGCCTTGGCCCCGCCGCGGCCTTCCTCGGCCGGCTGGAAGATCAACTGCACCGTGCCCGCGAAATCCCGATGCTCAGCGAGATACCGCGCCGCCCCCAGCAGCATGGTCGTATGCCCGTCATGCCCGCAGGCATGCATCGTCCCCGGCGTGGTCGAGGCGTAGGGCAGCCCCGTCGCCTCGGTGATCGCCAGCGCGTCCATATCCGCCCGCAGCCCGATGGAGCGCTGCCCCGGCAGCCGCCCGCGCACCGTGCCCACCACGCCGAGCCGGCCCACGCCCTCGGTCACCTCGATCCCCCATTCCCGCAGCTTGGCGGCCACCAGTGCGGCGGTCCGCACCTCCTCCATCCCCATTTCCGGATGCGCGTGGATATCCCTGCGGATCGCCGTCAGCTCTTCATGATAGGCGGCGATGGCGGACTTCATCTCTGTGCTCATGGCTGGCTCCTGCATTTCTGTCACCCTACCGCCCTTGCGGCACCCGGCAAAGCCGAGTCACAACCACGAAACTGCAGGGAGACACGCCATGAATCCGGTTCTCGTCGAAGTCACGCGCGGCGCGCGCGTCGAATCCCGCCATGCCGGCGCCGTCGCCGTCCTCGATGCCGATGGCGGCGTCGTCTTCTCCGCCGGCGACATCGACCAGCCCGTCTATCCCCGCTCGGCCGTCAAGGCGATGCTCGCCCTGCCCCTCGTCGAGGGCGGCGGTGCGGACCGCCTCGGCCTCACGGACGCCGAAATCGCCCTCTGCTGCTCCTCGCATTCCGGCGAGCTCGTCCACACCCGGGCCGCCGCCAGCATGCTCGCCAAGGCCGGCCGCAGCGTCGCAGCCCTGGAATGCGGCACCCACTGGCCCGGCTACGAGCCCGCCGCCCGTGCGCTCGCCGCCGCCGGCGCCCAGCCCTCGGCCCTGCACAACAACTGCTCGGGCAAGCATTCCGGCTTCGTCTGCCTCGCCTGCGACCGTGGCGACGACCCCGCCGGCTATATCAAGCACGACCACCCGGCGATGCGCGAAATCACCGCAGCCCTGGCCGCCTGCACCTCCACCACGCTCGATGAGAGCAACATGGCCATCGACGGCTGCTCCATCCCCACCTTCGCCATCCCGCTGCGCGCGCTCGCCCTCTCCTTCGCCCGCTTCGGCACCGGCCACGGCTTCGCCCCCGCCCGCGCCGCCGCCGCCGCCCGCATCCGCGCCGCTGTCGCCGCCAACCCCATCATGGTCGCCGGCACCGGCCGCTTCGACACCCGCCTGATGGACGCCCTGGGCGCCCGCGTCTTCTGCAAGGGCGGCGCCGAGGGCGTCCACTGCGCCGCCATCCCCGAACTCGGCCTCGGCATCGCCGTCAAATGCGACGACGGCGCCGGCCGCGGGGCGGACATCGTCACCGCCGCCCTGGTCGAGCGCCTGCTGCCGCTGAACGGCGACCCGCAGGCCGAAGTCGGCAAACTCGCCCGCCCCACGCTGATCAACTGGAACGGCATCCATGTGGGCGATATGCGCCCCGCCGCCGTCCTCAGCGCCTGATCTTGTCTTGCGCCCGCATCAGGCCGATGCTGGCGTTCTCTGGAGGAAACCCATGAAAACACAATTCACCCTGACGGGCCTGGCGCTTGCCGCCGCGTTCGCTCTGGCGCCCGCCCACGCCGCCACCTTCAAATGGGCCAACGACGGCGACGTCCGCGCCATGGACCCCTACACGCTCGACGAGACGGTGCAGAACACCTTCCTCGGCAATTTCTACGAACCGCTGATCCGCCGCACCCGCACCCTCGGCCTGGAGCCCGGCCTCGCGGTGAAATGGGCGCAGACCAACCCGACCACTTGGCGCTTCACGCTCCGCCCCGGCGTCAAATTCTCCGACGGCTCGCCCTTCACCGCCGATGACGTGGTCTTCAGCTACACCCGCATCGCCTCCAAAGCGTCGGTCACCTCGGGCAACGTCGCCTCGGTGAAGGAGGCCCGCAAGATCGACGCCCTGACCGTCGATTTCGAAACCCGCGCCCCCGATCCTATCCTGCCCGACCAGTTCACCAACTTCCCGATCATCTCCAAGGCGTTCTTCGAGAAGAACAACGCCGTCGAAGTTACCCCCATCGGCACCGGCGAAAGCATCGTCCACCGTCAGGCCATGGGCACCGGCCCCTTCCTGCTCAGCCTGCGCGAGCCCGACCGCAAGACGGTCATCGTGAAAAACCCTGGCTGGTGGGACAAGCCCGAGCACAATCTCGACCGCGTCGAGTTCAACGTGATCGGCTCGGCCGCCACCCGCGTCGCCGCCCTGCTCTCGGGCGAGATGGACATGATCTACTCCGTCCCCCCGCAGGATATCGACCGGATCGCCAAAACCCCCGGCGTCAAGCTGATCCAGGGCCCGGAAAACCGCACCATCTATCTCGGCTTCGACCAGGAGCGCGAGGAACTGCTGTTCAGCAACGTCAAGGGCAAGAACCCCTTCAAGGACAAGCGCGTCCGCCAGGCTTTCGGGCTGGCGATCGATGCGGACGCCATCACCAGCCGCATCATGCGCGGTCAGGGCGTGCCGACCAACCTGATGTGGGCCCCGGCCGTCAACGGCTTCAACAAGGCGCTGAACACCCGCCCCAAGGTGGACCTGAACAAGGCCAAGGCCCTGCTCGCCGAAGCCGGCTACCCCCAGGGCTTCACCGTCACGCTGGATTGCCCGAACGACCGCTACATCGCCGATGAAGCCACCTGCGTCGCCATCTCCTCGATGCTCGCCAAGATCAACATCAAGGCCGAAGTCTTCGCCCGCACCAAGGTCCGTTACTTCGCCGACATCAACCCGCCGAACTACAAGCTGAGCCTCTACCTCCTCGGCTGGACGCCCAGCACGGCCGACGCCCACAACGTCATCCGCAGCCACTTCGCCTCCCGCGGCCGCATCAACGGCATCGGCACCGTCAACCTCGGCAACTTCAAGAACGACCGTCTGGACGCGCTGGAGCCCCTGATCAGCCAGGAACTCGACCGCACGAAGCGCCAGGCCATGATCGATGAATCCGCGAAGATCGTGCAGGACGAAGCCTACTACCTGCCGCTCCACCAGCAGAAGATCACCTGGGCCGCCCGCAACAACGTCACCCTGGCCCAGCCGGCAGACAACACCTTCCCGATGCGCTGGGTCACCGTGAAGTAACAACGCTCCTTTCTTCGCAGGAAAGGCAGCAAACAACCTGCAGCTACAGACCACACCCTCTCCCGCATTGCGGGAGAGGGTTCCTGCGTACTTGCCGACGCTGCCCGGCCCGCTGCGCGCGTGACACCTTGCCGATCGGCCCACCAGGGTCCGAACCGGCAAGGAGCCGCAGATGCAAAACACCATCCCCAGCGAAACCCTCTCGATCACCTCGCGATCGCTGATCGCCGCCAGCCGCGTCCGCGGCACCTCGGTCTACAACCTGATCGACGAGGAACTCGGCACCGTCGACGACATCATGATCGACAAGGTGACCGGCCGCGCCATCTACGCCGTCATGTCCTTCGGCGGCTTCCTCGGCATCGGCGAAAGCCTGCACCCTATCCCCTGGGCGACCCTGAAATACAGCGAGGAAAAGGGCGGCTACGTCATCGACCTCGACAAGAACAAGCTGACCGGCGCCCCCAGCCACACCTACGACCCCGACTATGAATGGACCCCCGAATACGGCCGCCGGGTGGACCGTTACTATGATGTGCCCAGCTACTGGATGTAGCCCCAGGCCGAACAAGACAAGCGGCAGGAAGACTCTTCTTTTTTGAAAAAAAGAAGCAAAAAACTTTTCTCCTGGCTTCGCCGCCAAGCCGCAGCCTCCGCGCCCGCAACGGCGAAGCCAAAAACCCCAACCGCCAAACCCCAACAGCGTGACCCAACACCCCACAAATGCGAAAGTTTTTTTGCTTCTTTTTTTCCAAAAAAGAAGACGCTTCCTGCCACTTGCCTTCTCGGGCTTGCTGCTTTCCTTGGCCTCCCCCCGCTCCCCCGCTATACAGCGCCGATGGACAGCATCCTCCCCTCCGACGCCGCGACCGAGATCGCCCGCCGCCGCACCTTCGCGATCATCTCCCACCCGGACGCCGGCAAGACCACGCTGACCGAGCGCCTGCTGCGCGCCGGCGGCGCCATCCAGCTCGCCGGCAACGTCCGCGCCAAGGGCGAACGCCGCCGCACCCGTTCCGACTGGATGAGCATCGAGCGCGAACGCGGCATCTCGGTGGTCACCTCGGTGATGACCTTCGAATACGCCGGCTGCGTCTTCAACCTGCTCGACACCCCCGGCCACGAGGACTTCTCGGAGGACACCTACCGCACGCTCACCGCCGTCGATGCCGCGGTGATGGTGATCGACGCCGCCAAGGGTATCGAGGCCCGGACCCTCAAGCTGTTCGAAATCTGCCGCCTGCGCGACATCCCCATCCTCACCTTCATCAACAAGATGGACCGCGAAGCGCAGGACCCCTTCACCCTGCTCGACGAGGTCAGCTCCTCCCTCGCGCTGGATACGGCCCCCGTCACCTGGCCCGTCGGCCGCGCCAACGAGTTCGCCGGCACCTACGACCTCCGCAAACGCGAACTCCACCTGACGCAGGATCTCCCGCAATCCGACAAGCGGATGATCGCGCTGGGCGAGGAACTCGACCTCGTCCACGCCGCTTTGCCTGAATTCGATGAGGCCGCCTTCGCCGCCGGCCACCTCACCCCCGTCTTCTTCGGCTCGGCCATCAAGGAAATCGGCGTCTCCGACCTGCTGAACGGTCTGGCCGAATTCGGCCCCCGCCCGCGCGCCCAGCTGGCCGATACACGCACGGTGGAGGCCAACGAACCCAGCCTCACCGCCCTGGTCTTCAAGATCCAGGCGAACATGGACCCCAACCACCGCGACCGCATCGCCTTCGCCCGCGTCTGCTCCGGCCGCCTCACCCGCGGGATGAAGCTGAAACAGGCCCGCACCGGTAAGATCATCCCGCTGCACGCCCCGCAGTTCTTCTTCGCGCGCGACCGCGTCATCGCCGAGGAGGCCTACGCCGGCGACGTCGTCGGCATCCCCAACCACGGCACGCTGCGCATCGGCGACACGCTCTGCGAGGACGAAATCCTCAACTTCGTCGGCGTCCCCTACTTCGCCCCCGAAATCCTCCGCCGCGTCCGCCTCGATGACGCGATGAAAGCCAAGAAACTCCGCCAGGCCCTCCTCGAACTCGCCGAAGAAGGCGTCGTCCAGCTCTTCCGCCCGCGCGACGGCGCGCCCCCCCTGGTCGGCGTCGTCGGCACCCTCCAGCTCGACGTGCTGCAAGCCCGCCTCGCCGCCGAATACGGCGTGAAGATCGGCTTCGACACCAGCCCCTTCCAACTCGCCCGCTGGGTCAGCGGCGAGCGCCTGAAACTCGAGCGCTTCACCGAATCGCAGAACAGCGCCATCGCCGACGACGTGGACGGCGACCCCGTCTTCCTCGCCAGCAGCAACTTCAATCTCCGCCGCACGACGGAGCTGAACCCCGACCTGACCTTCCGCGACATCAAGGACTTCAAAGACAAGCTAACGACAGGGCGATGATCCGCCCCTGAATATCTGCTTGAAGCGGCGTTGGAGAGTTAGTAAAACTCTCCCATGACCAACCCCGCCACCCCCTTCCAGGCCGCCTTCAGCCCCCAGGGCAACGGGCCCAAGCTCGGTCTGGTCGAGGCGGCCCTGCTCGCCCTGATTTTCCACGTCCTCCGCCCCCTGCTGGAGCGGCTGGACGCGCTGTTCGCCCGCTTCCGCGCCGGCACCCTCCCCATGCCCCAGCCGCGCCCCACCGCCCCGGCGCCCGCCCGCCAAGCCGCGGCTCCGACGACCCGCCCCGCGC
>CAMCJI010000117.1 GCA_945874805.1 Asaia bogorensis
TGCGACACGTGGAACAAGCTCGAAGCCCAACCGTGGCGCGTCATGTCCATCGGCATGCGCGAGTGGGCACACAGGTTCTGATCAAAGAGTCTTGGTATAAGGGGAGAACCGTGGCCTATATCATTACGGTATAATAACTAAACGGCGAAGCCCAAAAACCCAACCAACAACAACACCCCCCACCGCGCGCCAACCCCACCCAGCGAACAAAGTTTTTTTGCTTCTTTTTTTCCAAAAAAAGAAGACTTCCTACCCTTACTTTTCCGGCGCTACCGGCAAGGCGATGCCCGCCAAAGCCTCCCACACCCGGATCACGAACGCGTCGTCCCGTCCCCCGTGTCCCGCCGCGGCGGCGGCGAGGAACAGCTGGTGCGCGGCGGAGGCCATCGGCAGCGGAAACGTCAGCGCCCGCGCCTGGTCCAGCACGATGCCGAGGTCTTTGACGAAGATGTTGACGGCCGAGTGCGGCGTGTCGTCCCCCGCCAGCACGTGTGGCATCCGGTTCTGCCACATCCAGGAGCTTCCGGCCGAGGAGGAGATCACGTCGAACAGCGTCTGCGGATCGGCCCCGGCGCGGATGCCCAGCGCCATCGCCTCGGCCGCGGTGGCGATATGCACCCCGGCCAGCAACTGGTTAACCATCTTCACGGTGCTGCCGATCCCGGCCGCGTCGCCGAGCTTCCATACTTTGGAGGCGACGGCATCCAGCACCGGCTGCGCGGCGGCAAAGGCCGCCTCGCTGCCGGAGGCCATGACCGTCATCGCCCCTTTGCGGGCGCCAACGGCCCCGCCGGAGACGGGCGAGTCGAGAAACAGCAGCCCCATCTCCCCCAGCCGCGCCTCCAGCCCGCGCGCGGCTTCCGGGGCGAGGGTGGTGCAGCCGAGCACCACGGCCCCCTTGCGGAGATTGGCCGCGCACCCGTCCGGCCCGAACAGCACCGCGTCGGCCTGGGCGGCATTGACGACGAACACGATCAGCGCGTCGAGGTCCCCCGGCAGATCGCCCGCCCGCCCCACCGCCCGCCCGCCCGCCGCGATCAGTTCGGCCCGGCTGGCTTCGCGCAGTTCGCAGCCGTGGACGTCATGCCCTTTGGCGAGCAGGTTGAGCGCTGCTCCCATGCCCATGCTGCCGAGGCCGATCACACCGGTTTTCATAGCTGGCTCTCCTCAACGATGGGCAAAACGATCAACAGCGCCGACGAGTACCCGGCGCACCCCCGGCTCCAGCGCGGAGTGTCCGGCGTCCGGCACCATGGTGAAGCGCGTGCCGGGCCAGGCCCGCAGCAGGTCGATGGCGCTGCATGGCGGGCAGATCATATCGTACCGGCCCTGGACGATCTCGGCCGGGATATGCGCAATCCGCCCCATCCCGCCGAGCAGCCCGCCAGGCGGCAGGAACAGGTCATGCGCAAAGTAATGCGCCTCGATCCGCGCGAGGCCGAGGGCGATGCGGTCCTGGGCGAAGCTGGCCACCGTATCCGGGCTGGGCATCAGCGTGCTGCACGCCCCTTCGTAGCCGGACCACGCCCGCGCCGCCGGCAGATGCACATGCGGATCGGGATCGGTCAGCCGCTTGAGGTAGCCGCCGAGCAGGTCGCCCCGTTCGGCCTCCGGCAGATGCCCGGCAAAGGCGGCATGCGCTTCGGGAAACACGGTGGCGATGCCGTGCATGAACCAGTCCACCTCCGTCGGCCGGCCGAGGAAGATGCCGCGCAGCACCATCCCGCTCACCCGCTCGGGATGCGCCTGCGCATAGGCCAGCGCCAGCGTCGATCCCCAGGAGCCGCCGAACAGCAGCCACTTCTCGATGCCCAGATGCCGGCGTAGCGTCTCGATATCGGCAACCAGATCCGGCGTGGTGTTGGCAATCAGGCTGCCCAGCGGCTGCGACCGCCCGGAGCCGCGCTGGTCGAACACCACCAGCCGCCAGTGCGACGGGTCGAAGAAGCGGCGATGCACCACCCCCGCCCCGGCCCCCGGCCCACCGTGCAGGAACAGCGCCGCCTGGCCGCGCGGATTGCCCACCTGCTCCCAGTACATCGTGTGGCCGTGGGAGAGCGGCAGCATGCCGGTCTCGAACGGGTTGATCTCGGGAAACAGATCGGTGCGCGCCATCAGCGGGAGACTATACACCGCGGGGGGATGCGGCCAGGGGGGCGGGCTGCTAGGAGACGGCATGGACAGAATATGGATCGGGCTGGGCGCGCTGGCCGGGCTGCTCGCCGTGGCACTGGCGGCGATGGCGGCGCATGTGCCGGGCCTCGGCAGCCAGGCGGTGCGCGATGCGGTGCAGATGCAGGGCTGGCACGCTTTGGCGCTGCTCGGCACCGGCCTGTGGGTCCGCCGCGGCGGCCTCTGGGCGAACCTCGCGGGCGCGGCCTTCGGGCTCGGCATGCTGCTGTTCTGCGGTTCGATCTACCTGCTCGCCTTGCGCGGCATCCGCCTGCCGTCGGTCGCACCGGCCGGGGGGATGCTGCTGATGGCCGGCTGGGCGCTGCTCGGCCTGTCCGCCCTGCGCGCCCGATGATCGCCGCCGCCTATCTCGCGCCCGAGGGGCTGGAGCCGGTGCTCGCCGAATCCCTCGCTTGCGCCGGGGTGGACATCACCTGGCACGGCAGGCTGGCGCTGAGCGAGGCGCCGCCGGTCCCCTGCCCCTGGGCGCTCGACATCTGGACCGCGCCCAGGGAGATCGAGATCGCCTCCGTCAAAAAGGCCGCGGACGCGCTGCGGGCGATGCAGCGCAACTGGAGCGCCTACGGCATCGCCCATCACCGCCGCATGGCCCTGATCGCCGACCGCCTGCCGCCGGTGAAGGCGCGCGCTTTGGTCTTCCCCGAACCGGCCCCGGCCTCCCATCTCGGTGCCTGGACGCTGCTGGCGCCGAACCGGCTGCTGGCAAGCCCGACCAAAACGAGCCCCTTCCCCAACGGCGAATGCCGCTTCGAGGAGGACCATATCGGCCCGCCCAGCCGCGCCTATCTGAAACTCTGGGAGGCCTGCACCCTGCTCGGCGCCTGGCCGCAACCCGGCGAGGCCTGCCTCGACCTCGGCGCGGCGCCGGGCGGCTGGACCTGGGCGATCGGCACGCTCGGCGCCGGGGTGACCGCGATCGACAAGGCCCGGCTCGACCCGCGGGTGACCGCCCTGCCCAGCGTGGCCTGGCGCGAGGGCAGCGCCTTCGCCCTGGAGCCGGAGCGGGTGGACTGGCTGTTCAGCGACATCATCGCCTACCCCGACCGGCTGCTCGCCTTGGTGCGGCGCTGGATCGACTCCGGGCTTGCCGGCCGGATCGTCTGTACGGTGAAGTTCCAGGGCGCCACCGATCACGAGGCGGTCGCCGCCTTCGCGGCCATCCCCGGCGGCCGGCTGATGCATCTGTTCCACAACAAGCACGAGCTGACCTTCTGCTGGCAGCGCGGCTGAACACAGCGGAGGGCGCAGCGATGCGGCTTGCGGTTCTGATGATGACGGCCCTGCTCGCCGGTCCCGCCGCGGCGCAGGTGCAGCCCCCGCCGCCCCCCCGGCTGCCTCCGGCCCCCACCCTGCTGCCGCGCCCGACGCCGCTGAGCCCCCCGGCGCCGGCACCCGCCGCACCCGCAGCCCCAGCCGTGGCCGCTCCCACCCCCGCCGCGCCCCTCGCAGCCCCTCCTCCGCCCGCCGCCGAGAGCACGCCCGAGCAGGCCGGCCTGTCATCCCAGCGGCTCGCCCAGGTGATGGACATCCTGAACACCGGCGTCGCCGAGGGGCGCATCGCCGGCGCGGTGTTCGGCATCGCCCGGCGCGGCCGCATCGTGTTTCTCCAGGCGACCGGCTACCGCGACGCCGCACTGACCGAGCCGATGCGCCCCGATGCGATCTTCCCGCTGGCCTCGATGACCAAGCCCATTGCCTCGGTCGCCGCGATGATCCTCGCCGAGCGCGGGCGCCTCCTGCTGACCGACCCCGTCTCGCTGCACATCCCCGCCTTCCGCGAGGTGATGGTGGCAACCGAGACGGGCGAGACCGAACGCCCGCGCCGGCCGATCCTGATCCACGACCTGCTGCGCCATACCGCCGGCATCGCCCATCCGCTGAACATGCCCAACACGCCGCAGGGCCGGGCGATGGCCGCCGCCCGCGTGCTCGACCCGGCGATCACCCTGGCCGAGAGCGTGGAGCGGATCGCCCGCATTCCGCTGATCGCCCATCCCGGCACGCTGTGGTCCTACAGCGCGAGCCCCGACGTGCTGGCCCGGGTGGTGGAGGTCGCCTCGGGCATGAGCTTCGAGCGCTTCGTCGCACTCAACATCACCCAGCCGCTGCGCATGGCTGATACCGGCTTTTCAACCCCAGCGACGGACTGGCCGCGCCTGGCCGAACCGCGCGCGGACCCGCTGACCGGTCAGGCCCCACCGGCGCAGGATGCCCGCCGCCACCCCGCCCGCATCGGCGGCAGCAGCGGCCTCGTCGGCACCGCGAGCGACTACCTCCGCTTCGGCCAGATGATCCTGAACGGTGGCACGCTGGACAGCGTGCGCATCCTCGGCGCCGGCACGGTGGCGCACATGGCGGCCGACCACCTCGGCCCGATCCGGCGGGACAGCCCGTCCGGCCAGTATCTGCTAGGCCCCGGCCGCGGCTTCGGGCTGGGCTTCGCGGTGCGGCTGGCGGCGGGGGAGCATCCGGCGCCCGGCTCGCCCGGCGATCTCGACTGGGGCGGCGGCTTCGGCACCCAGTTCGTCATCGACCCGAAGCAGGAGCTGGTGGCGGTGCTGATGATCAACCAGCTCAACCAGTTCGACCGCTACTTCCGGCTGTTCCGGGTTCTGGTGCATGCAACGCTGACCGGAGGATAAGTCCGCCTTGCACTCGGCGGCATGGGTCCGCACACTTGGTGATCGGGTTGAGGGTGATCTGTTTGGGGTTTGGTGTGACGTCTCGCCGTTTGTGGTTCCGCAATGACCGGGTTCAGGCTGCGGCTTTTGTGCTGCTGCTGGGTTTGGCGGGTTGGGGGATCGTGCAGGGTGCGGGGGCGATGCCGTATCGCTGGCAGTGGCACCGGATACCGCCGTTCCTCTACCGGGTGATCGATGGCGAGCTGTATCCCGGCCCCTTGCTGAAGGGGCTGGGCGTCAGCCTGCGCATTGCGGCACTGGGATTTCTGGTGACGCTGGCGGCAGGGCTGGCGGCGGCGTTGCTGCTGCTCTCGCGCAGCCTGGTCGGCGGGGCGCTGGCACGCGGCTATGTGGAGGTGGTGCGCAACACGCCGCTGCTGGTGCAGCTCTATCTGTTCTACTTCGTCATGGCGCCGATCCTGGGCATCGGGCGGGAGGCGACGGGGGTGCTGGCACTGGGGCTGTTCGAGGGGGCCTTCGCCGCCGAGATCATCCGCGCCGGCATTCTGGCGGTGCCGGCAGCCCAGAGCGAAGCGGCGGCGAGCCTGGGCCTGACCCGGGCGCAGACCTATCGGCTGGTGGTGCTGCCGCAGGCGCTGCGGATCGTGCTGCCGCCGTTGACGAGCCTGTCGATCTCGATCGTCAAGCATTCGGCAATCGTCAGCGCCATCGCGATCTTCGACCTGACGAACGAGGGGCGGAACATCATTGCGGACACGTTCATGACATTCGAGGTTTGGCTGACGGTCGCGGCGATCTATCTTGTCGTCACCACCACGATGTCCTGGCTGGCGGGGCGGCTGGAACGCCGCCTGGCCCGGCTGCCCACGACCTGACACACCCAGAAGGAGCCTTCATGTTTCGTAGAACCCTGCTTCAGGCCACCGCCGCCACGGCGCTGGCCGCCACGATCCGCCCCGCCTTTGCCGCGGGCAGCGTGATCGATGAAATCAAGTCGCGCGGGGTGCTGCGCTCCGGCCTGTCCACCTTCGTGCCCTGGGCGATGCGCGACAGGCAGGGCGTGCTGATCGGCTACGAGCTCGATGTGGGCAAGAAGCTCGCGACCGACCTGGGCGTGAAGCACGAGCCGATCCCAACGGCGTGGGACGGCATCATCCCCGCTTTGCTGGCCGGCACATTCGACATGATCATCGGCGGCATGACGGTGACGCCGGCGCGCGCGGAGACGGTGGATTTCACCGAAGCCTATTCGTTCAGCGGCGTGCATCTGGTTGCCAACCGCAAGACGGCGCCGGGGCTGACCAGCGTGGACGCGTTCAACCGGCCGGACTTCACCCTCGTCGCCCGCCGCGGCACCAACGCGGTGCCGGTGATCCAGGAGCGGCTGCCGAAGGCAACGCTGCGCCAGTTCGACGATGACGCGCAGGCCCTGCAGGAGCTGCTGAACGGCAATGCGATGGCGTGGTTTACCTCCACCCCGAAGCCGGCCTTCGCCGCGATCGACAATCCGGCAGCGCTGTATCTGCCGGTAGAGAAGGCCTTCGTGGCACAGCGCGACGCGATCGCGGTGCGCAAAGGCGACGCCGCGGCGCTGACGACACTCAACGCCTGGATCGCCGCCCGCAAGGCCGACGGGTTCCTCGCCGACCGGTTCAAGTACTGGTTCGAGGGGCGCGAGTGGCTGAAGCAGACGCAGTCGTAAGCTGAACAAGCCGGCCCGCTTCGGGTGGCTGGACGCCGCGATCCTGCTTGGGGTCGCGGCGTTCGTCGCTTTTGTCGCCTTCCGTCTCGGCTCGGTGCTGAACTACCGGTGGAACTGGGCGCCAATCCCGAACTACCTGCTCCGCTGGGACGCGGAGCGCGGCTGGGTGGCAAACCTGCTGTTGCAGGGGCTGCTGACGACGCTGCGGCTGAGCCTGTGGGGGATGCTGCTGGCCTCCGTGTTCGGCGTGCTGATCGCGGTGCTGCGGTCCTCGGCGCTGCTGCTGCCGCGGCTGGTGGCCGGCGCCTACGTGGAACTGATGCGCAACACCCCGCCGCTGGTGCTCATCTTCGTCGGCTACTTCTTCGTCTCCAGCCAGATCATGCCGCTGCTGGGCATCGACGCAGCCCTGCGCCAGGCCTCACCCGCCACGCTGCAGGTACTGGGGATCGCCTTCGGCGAGCCGCGGCTGCTGAAGAACTTCCTCAGCGCGGTGATCGTGCTGGCCCTGTTCGAAGGTGCCTACATCGCGGAAATCCTGCGGGCGGGTATCCAGTCCGTTGATCGCGGGCAACGGGATGCCGCTGCAGCCCTGGGGATGAGGCCATTCACTGCACTGCGGCTGGTGATCCTGCCGCAAGCCTTCGCACGGATGGTGCCGCCGCTGGCCGGGCAATTCATCTCGCTGATCAAGGACAGCTCGGTGGTGTCGCTGATCTCGATCCAAGACCTGACCTTCATGGCCAACGACGTCGCCGTATCGACCACACGCGTGTTCGAGACGTGGATCACCGCCTCGGTGCTGTATTTCGCGGTGTGCCTGGCGCTGTCGGTCGGGTTCCGGCGGCTGGAGCGGCGGCTACGGCACTGACAGGATGGGGTCGTGCAGGCGGGCGGCCATCAGGGCGGTGATCTCGGCGGCTGGCCGCGCCCCGGTGACGCCGTCGGCCAGCGCCTCACCGATCATCGCGCCGAATTTGAAGCCGTGGCCGGAGCAGGCGCTGGCCATCCAGCCTCGGGTGCCGATGGGGCGGATGGCGAAGCGTTCGTCGGGGGTGACGGTGTAGCGGCAGGATTTCGCTTCGAGCAGGCGGTAGCGGTCGAAGCCGGTCAAAGCGAGGCGGCCGGCTTCCATCACGCGTTCGGTTTGGGTGGGGGTTGGGATGCGTAGCGCGTCGGGGTCGGCCTCGTCGGTGTGGTCGTAGTCGCCGAGTTTGAGGCGCATGCCACCGCGCGGGGGGAGGATGTAGACGCCGCCGGAGGCGACGGGCAGGCGGTTGAGCAGCATCGGCGCGCGCGCCCAGGCGGCGGCGAGGTCGTCCGGCGGGGCCATGTAAACAACGGTCTGCGCGGTAACGCGGGGGTTTTCGGGGAGGGCGAGCAGGCGGCCGATCCAGGGGCCGGCGGCGATGATGATGGCATCGCCCGACCAGTCGTCGAGGGTTGCGCGTTCGGGGTCGAGGCGGGTGATGCGGGTGTGCGGGCGCAGGGTCGCGCCGCTGCGGGCCAGGTGGTCCGCCAGCGCGGTGACGATGCGGCCGGCGAGCAGCATGCCGGCGCCGTGGGTTTCGACGACGCGGAGCAGGCTGGCCGGGTTCACCATCGGCAGGTCGCGCGCCACTTCGTCCAGCGGCACATCGCGGTAGGTGATGCCCACGTGGTCGAGGCTGGCGGCGACGGGGCGGTACCAGTCGAACTCCATGCGCAGGCAGTAGGTGGCGTGGCAATCGACCATGTGGCGGGTGCCGAGGTCGGCCCAGAGGCGGTCCCAGGCGGCGAAGGCCTCCGGCATCATCAGGGCGTAGCCGGTCATGCTGCCGTAGGCGTGGCGGATGATGCGGTGCTCGTCGAAGGAGGAGGAGACCGGGTTGGGGATCGGCCCCTGGTCGAACACGGTGACGGCGTGGCCGCGGCGGGTGAGCGCCCAGGCGGCGGAGAGGCCGGCGATGCCGGCGCCGACGATGCCGATCTTCATCCCGCCCGCCGAGCCGCGTTGCGGGCGAGCGTGGCGAGCGCGGTGCCGCTGGCGACCATCGCCCGCTCATCATCGCTGATCCACGCTTCGGCCAGGGCGCTGGCGGAGACGCCGGAGGTGAAGATCGGATAGTCGGTGCCGAACATCACCCGGTCGGCACCGAAGACACCGACAGCCATCTCGAGCGCGCGCGGCCCCAGCGAGGCGCAGTCGAACACGATGTCGCCCAGCAGGGCGGAGGGGCGCGGGGCGGCGGGGTCGCGGGTGGCGACGATGTGGTCCATCCGCTCGACCACGAAGGGGAAGGTACCGCCGAGGTTCACCACCTGCCAGGTGATGTGCGGATAGCGCCGCAGCGCGTCCGAGTGGATCAGCGAGATCAGCGCATGGGTGATGCCGGCGTGCAGCTCGATGGTGGAGGCGCGGTGCATCGCGAGATCCGGCCAGGGCTTCGGGGCGAGGCTTTCGTCGTGGCGCTGGCCGGGGTGGAGCATCAGGTGGGCGCCGACCGCGTCGGCGGCTTCCAGCACCGGGGCCAGCGCCGCGATGCCGGCCAGCGAATGGAAGTAGTTGGAGGGGATGATCGCGCCCACATGCCCGAGCCGCCGCACCACCCGCGCCAACTCCTCCGCCGAGCGGTCGAGGTCGGCCAGCGGCAGGCCCGCCAGCGCGACAAAGCGGCCGGGATGCGCGGCGCAGGTGGCCGCCAGCTCGTCGTTGACATCGCGCACGAGGTCCAGCGATTCGCCGATCGGCAGCACGTCCGGCCCGAGGGCGCCGGGGAAGGTGATGAGCTGGCGGTCGATGCCCTGCGCGTCCATCCAGCCCAGCCGTTCGGCGGTGGAGACGAAGCCGCCCACCAGCGGGAAGGCGCTGGTGGGGGTGACCATCCAGCGCTGGCCGGCGCGTGTCTCGACGCGCGGGGTTTCGGCGCGCGCGGCGAGGTGGCGAAACAGCGTCTCGCCGTAGAAATGCGCGTGGGTATCGAAGATCACGAGGCGGCTTTCTTGCGGTAGGCGAAGGCGGCGTCGAAGCGGGACTGCACATAGGCGCCGCAGGTCACCGGGTCGAACAGCGGCGCCTCGCCGGGACGGACCACCGGTTCGATCATCGTGTCGCGGTCGGGGTCCACGAAAACGGCGCAGGAAAAGCGCTCGCGGCCCGAGCGGTTGACCACGCGGTGCGGGGTGGATTTGAAGCGGTTGTTGGTCCAGCGCGCCAGCAGGTCGCCGACATTGACGACGAAGGTGCCGTGGATGGGGGTGGCCGCGACCCAGGCGCCGTCGCGGCCGCGCACCTCCAGCCCGCCGGTCTGGTCCTGGTACAGCAGGGTCAGGCAGCCCCAGTCGGTGTGCGGGGAGACGCCGAACTGCTCATCATCGAGATCGGGCGGCTGCGGCGGGTAGTAGATGAGGGTGCCGCGCGTGGTCGGCCGGGCGATGCTGCGCACGAAGCGGTCCGGCTGTTCGCCGATCGCCACCGCGAAGGCGCGCAGCAGGCGCCAGCCGACCTCGTTCGCCTCGGTGAAGTACCGCGTCAGCAGCGGGCGCATCTGCGGCACGAAGCCGGGCCACTGGTTCGGCGGAATGCCATCGGCATCCGCGGTGCCGGCATCGGTCGCGCTGTCGAGGCCCCAGATGAAGCTCTCCTTCAGGTCGGGCCGGGCGCCGGCATACATCTTCGCCTCGCCCGCCTTGAGGAAGCCGCGATGCCCGGCATTGACGGTGACGCCGCGCTTGTCCGCCTCGGGGGCGGCATAGAACTGCCCGGCGGCGGCAAACACGCCGTCGATCAGCGCCTGGTCGATGCCGTGGCCGCGCACGTAGAAGAAGCCGGTGTTCTCGGCCGCGGCGAGCATCTCGGCGGCCACCGCGGCAAGCCCGCCGGCGCTGCCGTCGCTGAGCCGGGCGATGTCGATGACGGGGATGGTGTCGGTATCGACAGTCTTTGCGGGCGCATGGGCCATGGCGGCCTCCTCAACTGATGGACGGCGTGAATTTGCGGGATATGGCGGCGGGCTGCAAACCGGCCACCGGGCGTTGCGGCACGGCCGCGGTTCTGGTGAGGTGGCGCGATGAACAAACCCGTGCCCGCCGGCCCCTCGGGGGCTGCGATCCTGGATGCCGTGGCCGCGGCGGGGGTGCGCTTTGTCGCCGCCCTGCCGGATATCGTCACCTCGGACGGCCTGCTCTGGCCGGCCTCCCGCGACAGCCGCTTCCGGCTGATCCGGCTGTGCAAGGAGGATGAGGGCGTGGCGATCTGCGCCGGCCTCGCCGCCACCGGGCAGCGGGCGGTGCTGATGATGCAGCAGACCGGGCTGATGGATTCGCTGAACGCGATCCGCGCCGTCGCCGTGGAGTACGCCCAGCCTGTGTGCATGCTGGTGGGCATGCAGGGCAAGGAGCCGGAGCGGCTGTCGCGGCATTCGCGGCGCTACGGCGTGCGGATCGTGCCGGCGGTGCTGAACGCCATGGGCATCGACCATTTCAACCTGGAAGGGCCAGGCCATGAGCGGGCGCTGACGCCGGCGATCGAGCGCGCCTACGCGCTCGGCCGCCCCGTCGTGGCACTCATCGGCCGGACGGTGCAGTAGCGATGGCAATGCGGCGCGACGACTGCCTGCGCATCCTCGCCCGCCATCGCGGCGATGCGATCGTGGTGGCGACCTACCAGGCCGCCTTCGACTGGATGCGCATCGCCCCGCACCCGCTCAACTACGTCTCGATCGGGGCGATGGGGCTGGCATCCTCGCACGCGCTCGGGCTGGCGCTGGGCCGGCCGGACAAGCGGGTGATCGTGCTGGACGGCGACGGCTCGCTGATGATGAACCTCGGCAGCCTGGCGACCATCGCCGGGGCGGCGCCGGCGAACCTCTACCACTTCGTGTGCGAGAACGGCTGCTACGAGGCCAACGGCTCCCACCCGCTGCCCGGCACCGGCCAGGTGGATTTCCCCGGCATGGCGCGGGCGGCGGGCATCGGCCACACCGCCGCCTTCGACGACCTTGACGGGTTCGCGGCGGGATTGCCGGATCTGCTGGCCCGCACCGGCCCGGTGTTCGCCGCGCTGCGGATCGTGCCGGGCGAGCCCAGCCCGCAGGACTACGCCTATATCCACAGCGCCGCCGCGCGCGACGGGTTCCGGGCGGCGCTTCGGGGGTAGGAAGGCAGGATACTTCTTTTTGTGAACGAGCGACGGCGAAGGCGCCGCGCAGTAAAGAAGCAAAAAAACTTTTTCCATTGGAGGCGGCTTTGGCGCCGGCGGATTTTGCCGCGTCTACCCGCCTAGATCATCGACTCGGGGTCGATCTCCTCGGCGATGCGGAACAGCAGGTCGCCGGGTTCGACCATCGGTTTCACGCGCTCCACCACGATCAGGCCACCCACCGGGAAGCGGACTTCCACGCCGGGTGCGCCCAGGGCGGTGACGGGCCAGATGATGCCGGCGAGGTCGCCGGCCTGGACGGCCTCCCCCATCCGGCGGGTCGGTTCGAACAGGCCGGGCACTTCGGCCATCGGGGCGGAGTTGCCGCCCAGGAGCTTGAGGAAGCGGGTGGCGGCAGGTGGCGGGGCGGCGTCGGCGATGCCGGCGTGGTGCAGCAGACGGGCCAGGCAATCGCGTGCGAGCTCGGTGGTGGGCAGGTCGAGCGAAGCGCCGCCGCCGAATTCGGTGGCGACCATGATGATGCCCTTGCGGTCGCACTCCGCCGTCATCGAGCCGCGGGCGCCGGTGGTGGCGGCGATGACGGTGAAAGGCGCGCCGAAGGCTTGGGCGGCGGCGATCTTGCGGCGGCGGAAGGCAGCGTCACCGCCCCAGTGCAGATAGGCGCAGGGCACGTAGCGCCCGGAGCTGCCGCCGCTGTGCAGGTCGCAGGCGAAGGCGGCGCGGGAGAGCACCTGCTCGGTCACCCAGGCGGCCATGGCCCAGGTGGGGCCGCGGCTGGGCTCGCCCGGCAGGTCGCCGGGGAAGACGCGGTTCATGTTGCCGCCGTCGAGCGGGGAGACGCGGCGGGCGGCGCGCACGGCCGGCAGGTTGAGCGCCGGCAGCACGATCAGCCGGCCGCGCAGGCTGGCGGGGTCGGTGTGGCGCAGCAGGCGGTGCAGCACGGCCTGGCCCTCATACTCGTCGCCGTGGTTGCCGGCGCTGAGGAACATGGTCGGGCCCGGGCGGGGGGCGACGAGCACCGCGACAGGCACCGGGATCACCGAGAAGGCGTTGCGGTCGTCGGAATGGCCGAGGCTGACATAGCCGGTGCGTTGGCCGGGGGTGTCGAAGTCCAGTTCGGAGTCCACGCCAGCCTGGGCCATGATCCGGTACTCCGCCTTTTTGATGTGCCACCGCTTTTATCGAAGGCGAACGCGCTGCGGAAGGCTTGACGCCGGGGGGGCGGCGCCTGCGAAATGAGCGCTTCCTTCAGCGGAGTTTTTCATGCTGGTCCGTCGCGCTTTTCTGGCTCCCGCATTGCTGGTCGGCCTGCTGCATGCCGGGGCCGCGCCGGCGCAGTTGTTGCGGGTGGGCGTGCCGTCCGATGTGACCTCCATCGATCCACATTTCCAGGATCTCGGCCCGAACGCCAATATCGGGAAGCATATCTTCGAGGCGCTGGTCGCGACCTCCGGCAAGTCGGAGATGCAGCCCGGGCTGGCGACGGGGTGGAAGCT
>CAMCJI010000118.1 GCA_945874805.1 Asaia bogorensis
CCTCGGCCACGCGCTGACCGGCTTTGCCGCCCTGCTGCGCCACGGCGAGCCGGCGCGGCCGGTGGGGCCGGCGCGCCTCCCCACGGCGCTGGCGGTGACGATCCGGAACGAGGACATGGCGATCGTGCTGCCGCCGCTGCGCCGGCTGCTGGACGGGCTGGACGGCATCGGCCTGCCGGTCGGGCTGTTCATCCTCTCCGACACGCCGGCCCCGGCCACCGCCGAGGAAGAAGCCGTCGCCGCCTTCCGCGCCGCCGACCGCGATCCCGCCCGCATCCGCTACCGCCGCCGGGTGGAAAACACCGGCTTCAAGGCCGGCAACGTGATGGACTTCATGGACCATCACGCCGAGGGCTTCGACGTCGCCATCATGCTCGATGCCGATTCGGAGATGTCGGCGGACGCGGTGCGCGATCTGGTGGCGATGATGCAGGCCGACCCGAAGCTCGGCATCGTCCAGCATCTGACGGTTGGCCGGCCCGCCGCTGCCGCCTTCCCCCGGCTGTTCCAGTTCGGCATGCGCGCCGGCATGCGTGTGTGGGCGACCGGGCAGGACTGGTGGCAGGGCCGCGAAGGGCCGTACTGGGGCCATAACGCCGCCCTGCGCATAGCCCCCTTCCGCACCCACTGCCGCCTCGCCCCCCTGCCGGACGGCAGCGCCATCCTCAGCCATGACCAAGTGGAAGCCGCCCGCCTATGCGCCGCCGGCTGGGGCGTGAAGCTGTGGCCGCGCGAGGAGGGCAGCCAGGAATCCAACCCGCCCGCTTTGCCGGAATATCTGCACCGGGACTCCCGCTGGCTCGCCGGCAACCTGCAGTACTTCGCCCTGCTCGGCCTGCCCGGCTTCAGGCCGATGGGGCGCTGGCAACTGGTGCAGGCGATCCTGCTGTTCGCCGGGGCACCGCTCTACACCGCCGTGCTGGTCCTCGCCGCCCTGGCGGCGGCGCTGGGGCAGACGGCGGGGCCGATCTGGACCATCGCACTCGCCTGGACCTTCGCGCTGTACTCGCCGAAGCTGCTCGGCTACGCGCAGGTGCTCGCCGACCCAGCCCTGCGCGCCCGCTACGGCGGGGCAGGCCGCTTCGCCGCCGGGGCCGCCGCCGAATTCGTCTTCTCGCTGACGATGGACGCGATCGCCCAGCCACACAAAACCATGGCCATGCTGCGCCTCGCACTGGGCGCCAAAGCCGGCTGGCTGCCGCAAAACCGCTCCGACCGCGGCGTCACGTGGACGGAAGCGGCCCGGATGTTCTGGCCACACACCCTATTCGGCGCGGCCTGCTTCGCCGGCTTCGCCCTCGGCGGATGGCCCGCCGTGCTGTGGGCGGCGCCCTTCGCCGGCGGGCTGGTTCTGGCCGTGCCGTTCTGCGTGCTGACGGCCGCGCCTGCGGTCTCGGCGTGGCTGCGGGGGCGTGGGGTGGCGGCTATTCCGGAAGAGGTTGAAGGGTAGAGTCTTCTTTTTGTGAACAAAAAGAAGCAAAAAAACTTCATTCGTTGGGTTGGGGTGGGCTCACGGAGTGGGGGCTTGCGGGCTTCGGGTGTTTTGGCTTCGCCGATTTGAACCAACGATCCGGACTGGCGGCGAAGCCAAAAATTCAACCGGCGCCAAGAACCAACGACACCATCAAGCCAAACGAACAAAGTTTTTTTGCTTCTTTTTGTTCACAAAAAGAAGACCCTTGCCTTCCCGCTCCTTGCCTTCACTCCACCCCCGCCCACCCGCAGAACCTCTGCGGCCTCGCCCTCCGTCAGCAGGCCGTGCCGCAGGAACAGGATCATCAGCACGAGGTTGACGTTGAATTTGAAGTCGTCGGTGTCGCGCACGGCGGCCAGGGCGCGGGGGAGGGGCCAGAGTTCGAAGCCGGCGACTTCGCCGTCGGTGGGGGTGGGGGTGAAGTCGGCGGGCAGTTCGAGTTCGTAGCAGTGCAGCAGGTCGCGGCGCAGGCCTTCCGGCCGGTCCATGGCGTAGCTGACGGTTCCGGTTTTGATGGCGCGGGCGGCGAGGTCAGCGGGGATGGCGGCTTCTTCGGCGGCTTCCTTGACGAGGCATTCGGCGGGGGTGAGGCCGGCGGGGATGCCGCCGGCGGTCAGGTGGTCGAGCTTGCCGGGGTCCAGCGCCTTGTTGGCGGCGCGGCGCGCAACCCAGAGGTGGATGCCGTCGGCCAGGCGGACGATGCCGTCCATGTGTACGCCCTGGGCCTGGATGCCGAAGACCGGCAGCGCGCCGCGGTCGATGGTGGACAGGGCCGGGCCGTCGGGGGTGGCGCGCACGTCGAATGCCTCGTCGCGCCAGCGCAGCAGCCCGGCTTCGGCGGCGGCGTGGGCGATTTCCGGCAGGCGGGCGGGTTGGGCGAGGGAGAGGCCTTCCGGCAGGCGGGTGATGCCGTCCATCCCTTCGATGAAATCCGCCAGCGCGCGGTCGAGCCAGCCGACAGGCTGGTCGCCGAGCAGGAAGGCGGTGCGCCCTCCCGGCAGTGCGGCGTTGTTGCAGTCGGCGAAGTGGCGCTGGAAAGGGCTCATGCCTGCAAGCTGCCCGAAAAGCCGGATGAATGGCAGCCCCGCCCGCTCGCCGGTTTGAAACGGAGGCAGGACATGCCACATCAGGGCCATGCGCAGAAACAACACCCCCCGGATGCAGCTTGACGGCGCACAGCGCACGATGCTGGGCACGATCGCCTCTCTGCTCCCTTACATGTGGCCACGTGGCGAGACCAGCGTGCGGGTGCGCGTGGTCATTGCCGGGGTGTTCCTGGTGCTGGCCAAGCTCGCCACCGTCACCGTGCCGGTGGTCTATGCCCGCGCGGTGGACGCGCTGGCGCCTTCCGGGCCGCCGACGGGGGCCACGCTGGTGCTGGTGGTGCCGGCGGCGTTGATCGTGGCGTATGGCCTGCTGCGGGTCTGCGCCTCCGGCTTCGGGGAGATGCGCGATGCGGTGTTCGCCGCCGTGCAGCAGCGCACCGTGCGCCGGGTGGCGCTGGCGACGTTCGAGCATATGCACCGCCTGTCCCTGCGCTTCCATCTCGACCGGCAGACCGGCGGGCTCAGCCGCTCCATCGAGCGCGGCACCACGGGCATCGAGCAGGTGCTGCGGCTCGCCGTGTTCAACATCCTGCCGACGCTGCTGGAGGTGGCACTCGTCGTCGGCATCTTGTGGTACATGTTCGATGCGCGCTTTGCCATCGTCACCATCATCGCGGTGGGGCTGTATCTCACCTTCACGCTGATGTTCACCAACTGGCGCGTGCGCATCCGCCGGACGATGAACGAGACGGACAGCGAGGCGCAGTCCAAGGCCGTCGACAGCCTGCTGAACTACGAAACCGTAAAATACTTCGGCAACGAGCCGCACGAGGCTCGCCGCTTCGATGACGCCTGGGCGCGCTATGAAAAAGCCGCGGTGAAGAGCCAGGTGACGCTGAACCTGCTCAACCTCGGCCAGGCGACGATCATCGCCCTGGGGCTTGCCGTGGTGATGCTGATGGCCGCCCAAGGCGTGCGCGACGGCTCGATGAGCGTCGGCAAGTTCGTGCTGGTGAACACCTATCTGATGCAGCTCTATCAGCCGCTGAACATGCTCGGTTTCGTCTATCGCGAAATCAAGCAGGGCCTGACGGACATGGAGCAGATGTTCCGCCTGCTGGCGATCGCGCAGGAAGTGGCCGACAAGCCCGGCGCGCCGGCCCTGGCCGCACCCCGCGGCGAGGTGGTGTTCGACGATGTGCGCTTCAGCTACGTGCCGGAGCGCGAAATCCTCAAGGGCGTCTCGTTCCGGGTGCCGGCCGGCCGCTCGCTGGCCATCGTCGGCTCCACCGGGGCGGGCAAATCGACCATCAGCCGGCTGCTGTTCCGCTTCTATGACGCGACGGCGGGCGCGATCCGCATCGACGGCGTCGACATCCGCGACGTGACGCAGGACAGCCTGCGCCGCGCCATCGGGGTGGTGCCGCAGGACACGGTGCTGTTCAACGACACCATCCGCTACAACATCGCCTATGGCCGCCCCGGCGCCACGCAGGACCAGATCGAGCACGCCGCCCGCCTCGCCCAGGTGCATGATTTCGTGCTGCGCCTGCCCGACGGCTACGACACACGGGTGGGCGAGCGCGGGCTGAAGCTCTCCGGCGGCGAAAAGCAGCGGGTGGCGATCGCGCGCACCATCCTCAAGGACCCGACGCTGCTGATCCTCGACGAGGCAACCTCGGCGCTGGACACCCGCACGGAGCAGGACATCCAGTCCGCCCTGCGCGCCGTCTCCCAGGACCGGACGACGCTGATCATCGCCCATCGCCTGTCGACCGTGGTGGACTGCGACCAGATCATCGTGCTGGAACAGGGGCGGATTGCCGAGTCGGGCGCCCATGCGGACCTGCTCGCGCTGGGCGGGCTGTACGCGAAGATGTGGGCGTTGCAGCAGACCGAGGATGCGGTGGAGCAGTCGGCTTAGTTCCCTTGCCTGATCTTTCTTCCGAGAGGATGCCATGAGCGAATTCGACGATGCCGGCGCACCGGCTGATCTCAGCCATGCCGGGTCTGTGGTGGACAAGGCGATCGAGCACATGACCGGGCAGAACATCAGCCCGATCGCGATTGCCTCGGCTTTGCTGGGGGGCGCGATGGGCATTCTGGCGCGTAGCCTGGATGATGGCGCGATCATCAACATCCTCAACAGCGCGATTGCCAGCGTGCGCGCCGGCGAATTGCGCGACCGCGACCACTGATCCTCGCCGGCCGCGGTTGACGCCGCCGCCGGCTTTGGCCATAAACCGCGCCTTCGAACGAACTTCCGGAAGCCGCAGGGTTTCCGTCTCCTTTAGGAATTGTCTCATGTCGCGTCGCTGCGAGATCACCGGTAAGGGTGTGCTGTCGGGCAACAACGTCAGCCACGCTAATAACAAGACGCGCCGTCGTTTCCTGCCGAACCTGCAGGAAACCTCGATGCTGTCCGACACGCTGGGGGCTTCGGTGCATATGCGCCTGTCCACCCGGGCGATCCGCACCGTGGAGCGCAATGGCGGGATCGACGCGTTCCTGCTGTCCACGCCGAACACCAAGCTGCCGGAAGAGGCGCTGGTGCTGAAGCGCCGGATCAAGAAGGCCGCGGCCAAGAAGGCCACCGCCGCCGCCTGACGCAGCCGCCGGCAGCGATGCCGGCGCCTCGGACGCAAAAAAACCACGCCAGGCGATGCCGGGCGTGGTTTTTTCGTGTCCGGATGCCTACGGGTTGAGCCTGGGGGCTGGCGGGGGAGCGGCCGGCAGCGGGGCCGTGGCCACCGGGCGGACCGGCGGGGGGGCGGCCGGTGACAGCTTGCCGTCCTTGATTGCCGCGATATCGAGCGGCAGGTCCCGGCGCACCGCGCCTTCGCCGCCGAGCGCGATCACCGCGCCGTCCAGCAGCACCTCGGTGCCGCCGGCGTTGCCGGTGGTGAGCAGGAAGGCGCCGGTGGCCGGCACCGCCCAGGTCTCGCCGGGGCGCAGCACGCGGTTCAGCACCACTTGGCCCGCCTTGTCGCGCACCTGCATCCAGGCATCGGCCTTGGCGCGCAGGGTGATGCGGCTGGCATCGGCCGCCAGGGCGGCGGCGGGCGGAGCGGCGGGTGGCGGGGGGGCGAGCTGGCCCGGCTGCGGCATGGCCGCAGCGGCCGAGGAGGGGGGAATGCTCGGCCCGGCCGGAACAGGCGTGGGGGCCGGGATCGCGGCTGCGGCAACCGGCGCGGGCGCCGGCTTCGGCGGCTCTGCGAGCACGGCCAGGCGCTCGGGCACCGGGCGCACCGGCTCGGGGCCGGGGCGGTCGCCACTGATGCGGTACCAGCCGACATAGGCGCCAATGCACACGGCGGCACCGAGCAGCACCAGGGCGCCGGCGGGCATGCCGCGCTCGGGCACCGGGGCGGGGAAGCTCAGCTTGGTCTTGCGGTTGACGTCGGCGGCTTCGGCGCGGAAGCGGCGGGCCATCTCGTTGGCGTCCAGGCCCAGCGCCTTGGCATAGGTGCGCACGAAGCCGACGGCATAGGCGTTGCCGGGCAGCTCGGCGATGCGCCCGGCCTCGATGGCTGCCAGATAGGGCAGGCGGATGCGCAGATGGGTGGCGATGTCGGGCAGGCTGAGGCCCAAACGCTCGCGCGCCGCGCGCAGGTCCGCTCCGGTGCGCGAGGCGGCCGGGGTTTCGTGCCCATCAGCCGGCGACATCAGCGCCGGTCCGTCCGGCATGTTCGATCTGCGATCCTGCAGCACGCTGCTCTCGCCCCTATGCGCAATGGCCTAATCCGTCGGTTCTAGACCGCGCGTGCCGGCTTGCCAACCGCCCCGGTGCAGGGGCAGCGGGATACGATCGTGAAAATCCTGTGTAGTTTTGAAGGGGTTTTCCAACAGCCTCCGGCCTGCACCTCGCAGACAAGACTCGATTCAGGCGGCAACATATTGTTGCAAAAGAGCGGATTGAAGGCAGTCGTTCCGCCACGTCAGCGATCCGCTAGATCGGAATTTCGTGCTCGCGCGCCCAGGCCGCGATCGATTCCCGCAGGCTCGCAGCGCCGGCCGCATGGCGCCGGATGGCGCTGAGCACCTGGCGGAAGGCCGCGAGGTCAAGCGAGGCCAGCATCGCCTTCATCGGCAGGATCGAGGAGGCCGGCATCGACAGGCTGGTGATGCCCAGGCCGAGCATCGTCATCGCCTCGAGCGGCCGGCCGGCATGCTCGCCACACACCGACAGCCTGGTGCCCGCCGCCGCCGCCCGGGCCGCGAGGTCGGCCAGGATGTCCAGCACCGGCGGGGATAGCAGGTCGTAGCGGTTGGCTAGCCCCGGCGTGCCGCGATCCGCGGCGAACAGGAACTGCAACAGGTCGTTGGTGCCGACGGAGACGAAATCCGCCTCCGCCAGCAGCGCCGGCAACTGCCACAGCAGGGCCGGCACCTCGATCATCGCACCGACCTCCAGCGCCTCTGGCGCCGGGCGCATCCGCCGGGCCTCGGCCATCAGCAAAGCGCGGGCGGCGCGGAACTCGGCGATGGTGGCGACCATCGGGAACATTACCGACAGCTTCCGCCCGCCGGCCGCCAGCAGCAGGGCGCGCAACTGCCGGCGCAGCACCGCCGGCCGGTCCAGCCCGATGCGCAGGGAGCGCCAGCCCATCGCCGGGTTCTCCTCCTCGGGCGCCGCCCCGCCCGGCAGCAGCTTGTCGCCGCCGAGGTCGAGTGTGCGGAACAGCAGCGGCCGCCCGGCGGCGGCATCGAGCGCGCGGGCATAGCCGTCGGCCTGCTCGGGCACATCGGCGATGGCGCCGTGGGCGAGCATGGCGATCTCGGTGCGATACAGCCCGATCCCGTCCGCCCCCGTCAGGTCGAGCTGCGGCAGTTCCATCGTCAGGCCGACATTGAGCATCAACTGCACCCGCACCCCGTCGCGGGTGCGGCCGGGCTGGTCGCGCAGGGCGGCGTAGCCCGCCTGGCGCGCGCTGCGCAGCGCCACGGCGCGGGCGAAGGCGGCGCGCACCTCACCTTCCGGGCGCAGGAAGACATGGCCCTCATCGCCGTCCAGCACCGCCTCGTCGTCGTCCTCCGCCGCCTCGATGATGCCGCGCGCGCCGGCGAGGGCCGGAAGGCCTAGCGCGCGGGCGAGGATGGCGGCGTGGCCGGAAGCGCTGCCCTCCTCGATCACCACGCCGGCGATGCCGCGGGCGTGCCAGTCCAGCAGCTCGGCCGGGCCGAGCCGGCGGGCGAGCAGGATCACGCCGGGGCAGGGCGCGGCGGGGCCGGCGCTGTCGGCCAGGGCCGCCAGCAGCCGGCCTACGAGGTCCTCGATGTCGGCCAGCCGCTCGCGCAGATAGGGGTCGGAGATGCGGCGCATGCGGTCGCGCAGGTCGCCGGCGACGCGATGCACCGCCGCCTCCGCCGAGAGGCCGCCGCGCACCGCATCCGCGACCCGCTTCAGCCAGCCGGAATCGGCCGCGACGAGGCGATAGGCGTCGAGGATCTCCCGGCTTGCCTCCGCCTCGCTGCCGCCGCGGCGCTCGGCCTTCGGCAGGCTGGTGGCGATCAGGGTGTCGATGCCCTTCTGCATCGCCGCCACCGCCGCCTCCAGCCGCCGCAGTTCCTGAGCGGGGTCGTCGCTCAGCAGGCGGCGGGGGGCGTGGGCGGGGCCGACGATGATGATGGGGCCGATCGCCAGCCCCGGCGCGAGCGGCGATCCGGCGAACCGCCGGGGCAGGGTGGAGACCAGCCCGTCGCCGGTGTTCTCCTCCATCCCGCCGGCCGCGAGCATCTCGCCCAGCAGCATCGCCACCGTCTCCACCACCTCGACCTCGTCGGCGTCGTAGCGGCGGGGGTTGCGGTTCTGCACCACCAGCACCCCCATCGCCCGGCCAGCGCGGCGCACCGGCACGGCGAGCATGGAGGCGAAATGATCCTCGCCGGTCTCCGGCCGGTAGGCGAAGGCAGGGTGGTTCTGCGCATCCGGCAGGTTCAGCGGCTGGGCGGTGGCCGCCGCCAGGCCGACAATGCCCTCGCCCACCCGCAACCGCGTGCGCCCGACCGCGGCCGGGCGAAGCCCCTCGGTGGCCGCAAGTTCGAGAATGTCGCCGGGCTTGAGGACGTAGACCGAGCAGACCTCGCTCACCAACTCAGCCGCAACCAGCCGCACCAACTCGCCCAGCGGCGTGGCGCCGCGAGCGGTCAGATCGCGCAGTCGTGCGAGCAGGCGGCGGGGCGTCGACATGCTAAGGGCTTAGAGCAATCCCGCGCGCGCCGAAACCGGCAATGGCGGGTTTGTGTTCTTTTGGAACGTGGGAGGGTTAGAGTCTTCTTTTTGTGAAAAAGAAGAAGACTCTTGCCTTCCCCTACGGCCGCGCCACGAGCGCCGCGACCGCCTGATCGACCAGTTCGGCGATGATCGCCGCGACCGGCTGCACCGAGTGCACCATGCCGACGGACTGGCCCGCCATCACCGAGCCTTCCTCCACGTCGCCGTCCACCACTGCGCGGCGGAGTGCGCCGGCCCAGAAATGTTCGATGGCGAGTTGGGCGGTTTCCTTGGTCAACTCGCCGGATTGGAAACGGGCCAGCGTTTCGGCCTGGTGGGCGAGGAAGCGCTTGGTGCCGGCGTTGGCCAGGCCGCGCACGGGGATCACCGGGAAGCGCGCGTCGAGCTGGATCGAGGGCAGGGCGTCCCGCGCGTTGGCGCGCACGAAGGCCTGCTTGAAGTTGGCGTGGGCGATGCTTTCCTCGGCGGCGGCGAAGCGGGTGCCGAGCTGGGCGCCGGACGCGCCCATTTCGAGGTAGGAGAGGATCGCCTCGCCCCGGCCGAGGCCGCCGGCGACAAACACCGGCACGTCCTTCAGGTGCGGCAGGATCTCCTGCGCCAGCACGGTGAGCGAGACGGGGCCGATATGCCCGCCGGCCTCGCTGCCCTCGATGATGATGGCGTCCGCGCCCGAGCGCACCAGCCGCTTGGCGAGCACCAAAGCGGGGGCGAAGGCGATCAGCTTGGCGCCGCCGTCCTTCACCGCGCGCACCGCGGCCCCAGGCGGGATGCCGCCGGCGAGCACCACGTGGCCGATCTTCGCGGCGATGCAGACCTGCACGAGTTCATCGAGCTGCGGGTGCATGGTGATGAGGTTCACGCCGAAGGGCTTTTGCGTCAGCGCCTGGGTGGCGGCGATTTCGCGCGCCAGCAGCTCCGGGCCCATCGAGCCGCAGGCGATCACGCCGAAGCCGCCGGCATTGGAGATGGCGGAGACGAGATGCCGCTCGCTCACCCAGCTCATCGCGCCGGCGAGGATGGCATACTCCGTGCCCAGGAAGTCGCGCCCGCGCGCCCAGAGTTGATCGAGCCGTGCCCGTGCGGCTGCGTGCTCCATCTCAGGCGTCCAGGCCGTAGGCGGTGTGCAGGGCGCGCACCGCGAGTTCGGTGTAGTCGGCGCCGATCAGCACGGAGACCTTAATTTCGCTGGTGGAGATCACCTGGATGTTGATGCCCTTGGTCGCGAGGGCCTGGAACATCGTGCTGGCCACGCCCGCATGGCTGCGCATGCCGACGCCGACGACGCTGATCTTCGCCACATCGGGGTCGATCGAGAGGTCGCCGTAGTTGATATCGGCCCGGTTGGTCTCCAGCGTTGCCTTCGCGCGCGGCAGGTCGGCGCGGCCGACGGTGAAGGTGAGGTCCGTGCTGCCCTCCTCCGACACGTTCTGCACGATCATGTCGACGTTCACGCTCGCCGCCGCCAGCGGGCCGAAGATGGCCGCGGCGATGCCCGGGCGGTCCGGGATGTGCCGAACGGTGATTTTCGCCTCATCGCGGGAATAGGCGATACCTGACACGACTTCCTGTTCCACGATTTCGTCCTCGTCCACCACCAGAGTTCCGGGCAGGCTGCCCCCGTCGGCCGCATCGAAGCTGGAGAGCACCTGCACGCGCACGCGCTCCTTCATCGCCAGTTCCACGCTGCGCGTTTGCAGCACCTTGGCGCCGACGGAGGCAAGTTCCAGCATCTCCTCATAGGCGATCCGTGCCAGCTTGCGCGCGCGCGGCACGATGCGCGGATCGGTCGTATAGACGCCATCGACGTCCGTATAGATATCACATCTGTCGGCTTTCAGCGCCGCCGCCAGCGCCACCGCCGAGGTGTCGGAGCCGCCACGGCCCAGCGTGGCGATGCGCCCGCCCGGACCGACGCCCTGGAAGCCGGCCACCACCGGCACGCCGCCCGCGGCCATGCATTCCAGCAGGGCATCGCCCGCGATCGCCTCGATCCGCGCCTTACCGTGTGCGTCGTCCGTCGTCAGCGGGATCTGCCAGCCCTGGAAGCTGCGGGCGTCCACGCCGATGGTCTGGAGCGCGATGGCGGTGAGGCCGGAGGTCACCTGCTCGCCGGTTGCCACCACCGCGTCATACTCGCGCTGGTCGTGCAGGGGGGAGAGGTCGGCGCAGTATTTCACCAGCGTGTTCGTCACGCCGGACATGGCGGAAACCACCACAGCCACCTGGTTGCCGGCCTCCACCTCGCGCTTGACGCGCGCGGCCACGTTGCGGATCCGGTCGAGATCGGCGACGGAGGTTCCGCCGAACTTCATCACGATACGAGCCATGGAAAGGCGGTCACCCGGTTGTGCTGCTGACAGGGATGGACACATAACGAGGGCGAACCCAGGGGGCAACATGTCGGACAGCATGGCCGGATCACGCGCGGAGGCAGCCGAGGTCGCGCGTTTCGACGCGCTGGCCGGCAAATGGTGGGACCCGCGCGGCCCGATGCGCCCGCTGCACGCGATGAACCCCGCCCGCGTCGGCTGGATCGACGCGCGCATCCGCACCCGTTTCGATACCAATTCCCTTGGGCCGGTGCGATTGCTCGACATCGGCTGCGGTGCCGGTCTCGCCGCCGAGGCGCTGGCCCGGCGCGGCCATCACGTGCTCGGCCTGGACGCGGCCGGCGAGGCGATCCAGGCGGCGATCGCCCATGCCGAGGGGCAGGGCCTGCCGCTGGCCTATCGCTGCGGCCTCGCCGACGACCTGCTGGCCGAGCCCGCACGCTTCCAGGTGATCACCGCACTGGAGGTCATCGAGCACGTGCCCGACCCCGCCGGCTTCCTCGCCACCCTGGCCGGGCTGCTGGAGCCCGGCGGGCTGATCTTTCTCTCCACCCTCAACCGCACGCGGCGGTCCTGGCTGACCGCCATCCTTGGCGCCGAATACGTGCTGCGGCTGCTGCCGGCCGGCACGCATGACTGGTCGAAGTTCCTCACGCCCGCCGAACTCACCACGCTGCTGCGCCAGGCCGGGCTGCGCCCCGCCGATCTCACCGGCCTCAGCCCCGGCCCCAGCGGCTGGCGCGCGACCGCCTCGACGGCGGTGAACTACCTGCTGATGGCCGAGGCGCCGGGGGCGTAGGCGTTCTCGTTTTTCCTTGACATTTTAGTAATTGCGAATATAAAAAATTATTAAATTCATAGTCAAGGAAGCGGACGATGTGCGCCATTCCCCATCCGGTTGATCTGGCGGTGCGGCCCGCGGTCACCGCCTTCTTCGATGCGCCGACCAACACGATCAGCTACGTCGTGCGCGATCCCGCCTCCACCGCCTGTGCGGTGATCGATTCGGTCATGGACATCGACTATGCCGCCGGGCGCATCAGCTACGGCTCGGCGGATGCGATCATCGCCCATATCGAGGCGCACGGCCTGCGGCTGGAATGGCTGATCGAGACGCATGTGCACGCCGACCATCTCTCCGCCGCACCCTATATCCAGGCCCGGCTGGGCGGGCGGATCGGCATCGGCGAGCAGATCACCGTGGTGCAGGAGGTCTTCGGCAAGGTGTTCAACGAGGGCACCGAATTCCAGCGCGACGGCAGCCAGTTCGACCGGCTGTTCAAGGACGGGGACAGCTACCGCATCGGCGGCATGACCGCCTTCGCGCTGCACACGCCCGGCCACACCCCGGCCTGCATGACGCATGTGATCGGCGATGCCGCCTTCGTGGGGGATACGCTGTTCATGCCCGATGCCGGGTCCGCACGCGCCGATTTCCCCGGCGGGGACGCGCGCACGCTGTTCCGCTCCATCCACCGCGTGCTCACTTTGCCGGGGCAGACGCGGCTGTTCATGTGCCACGACTACGCGCCCGACGGGCGGGACATCAAGTGGGAGACCACGGTCGCCGAGGAGCGCGCGCAGAACATCCACGTGAAGGACGGCACGACCGAGGAGGCCTTCGTCGCGATGCGCGAGGCACGCGACCGCACGCTGGGCATGCCGCGCCTCATCCTGCCCTCGTTGCAGGTGAACATGCGCGCGGGTTCGCTGCCGCCGCCGGATGCGAGTGGGCGTGTGTTCCTCAAGCTGCCGATCAACGCGCTTTAGGCCGGTAGCGGGAGCGGCGGCATGACCGCGACAATCATCTCCCTCGCGCTGGGGTCGGGCGCGCTGGTCGGCTTCGTGCTCGGGCTGATCGGCGGCGGCGGATCGATCCTGGCGGTGCCGCTGCTGATCTATGTCGTCGGCGTCGGCTCGCCGCATGTGGCGATCGGCACGAGTGCCGTGGCCCAGGCCCGGAGCGCGCTGGCCAATCTCGTGGGCCATGCCCGGCGCGGCAACGTGAAATGGCCCTGCGCCC
>CAMCJI010000119.1 GCA_945874805.1 Asaia bogorensis
ACGATGGCAACGCCAAGCAGGCCGGCGGTGCCGCCATTGCTGATCGAGGCGCCGTCGAGGTCGGTGACGTTGCCGCCGCCGGTCAGCACCGTCACCGCCGTGCCGGTGACGCCGGCCGGCGGGATCAGGATGTTCTCCTTGGACGGCACGAGCGCCACGCTGCCGAGGCCGGCGAGGATCGGGCTGTCATCCACCTGTTCGACATGCACGGTCACCGTGGTGGCGACAATCGGGGCGCTGGCAACGGTGACGCTGATCGTCGCCGTGCGATCGGTGGTGACCGGGGTGTTGGAGCCGTCGGTATAGGTCACCGCGCGCACCGCGGCCTGCCACTCCGCCAGGGTCGGCGTGGCGCTGGGGGCGGTCAGGGTCAGGGTGCCGGTGCCAGCGTTGAAGCTGGCGACGATGCCGCCGGCCAGGGCGCCGGCGGGCACGGCCAGCACGTCTTCCGTCGGCTGGCCGCCGGTGGTCAGCGCGATCGTCACCTGCGTCGGGATGCCGCCGCCGGCCGAGAGCGTGAGGCCGGGGGCCACGGCGACCGAGGCGCTAGTGGCCGGCAGGTTGTTGGGCTCGCGGAAGGTGATCTCGGTTGCCACCGGCAGCAGGTTCAGCGTGGCGAACACCGGATCGGAGGTGCGCGCCCCGCCGGTGCCCAGCGTGAAGCCGGGCGAGCCGCCGCCGTAGCTGGTGGTGTTGTTGTCATACAGCGTGGCGCCGACCTTGACGCCGGTCGCCAGCAGCGAGGGGTCGGTGTTGCTGAACGCCAGATGGTCGAGCACGTTGGCGACCCCGGCCGAGGTGACCCCGGCCGCGAAGGTGATCGTCAGCACGCCGCCGGTCTGGGTGTAGGTGCCGACCGGGGCGCCGCCATAGGTCAGCGCGCCGCCGCCGCCGAGCACCAGCGGGCCGGTGCCGCTGAACAGGTCGGTGGAAACCGGGGTGGCGGTGCTGCCGACATAGCGCTCCACCGTCAGCTTGGTGCCGCCGTAGTCGCCGCCCAGCGTGTCGATCGAGCCGTGGCTGGCGCTGGCGCCGGTGCCGGCCAGGGTGGTGGGGGTGCCGCTGCCGACATAGGTCAGCGAGGAGCCGCCCCAGCCCTTCAGCACCGGCTGCGGGTCAGGCAGCTGATACACGAAGTCGTAGCCGGTGGCCCCGTTGGCGGCCAGCGTGGTGCTGGCCGTCGCCGGATTGGCGGCGATCGAGCCCTTGGCGTTGAACACCAGCGTCTCGGCCGCCGGCAGGCCGGCATTCCCCGGCGTGGGCATGGTGATGGTCACGTTGGTGTTCGGCAGGATGCCCGGCCCGAACACGTAGCTGCCGTCCTTCGCCGTGGTGGTCGTCGCCGTCAGCGTGCCGCCCTTGCCGTCCGACCACGAGGCGGTGACGGTGACGCTGTCGAGCGCGGTGTTCACATCGCCCTTGGCGGTGAAGCTGGTGTTGTCCGGCCCGAGCACCTGCCACACCCGGCCGCTGACGGCGCCGAAGCCCATCGACTGGCTGGAGATGTAGGTGTTCACGCCGCCATTGCTGCCGGACGGCCCGCCAGGCTCGGTGCGCTCGCCCGTACTGCTGCCAGGCGTCCCGGTGGTGCTGCCGGCCAGCGTCTGCGTGTCGCCAGACAGGCTGCGCCACGTCACCTGCGAGGTGGTGGTGGCCACACCCTGGGTGCGGTCCAGCACCGGGATGGTGTAAGTGAAGGTCTCGCTCTTGCCGGCCGCCAGCGTCAGTGCGGCGGTCAGCACGGCGGTGCCGTTGCCCGAGGTGATGGTCAGGCCGGTGGCATCGCCGGTGGCGCTGACGCCGGTGAGCAGGCCGACATTCGCGCCCGCCTGCGGGTCGGACAGCACCACGCCATAGGCGGTCGCGGTGCCGGTGTTGGTCACCACCTCGGTGAAGGTCAGCGCGCCGGTGAACGGATCCACCGCGGTCAGCGACTTGCTCAGCGTCAGCACCGGCTCGACGAGGGTGACGACGACGGTGTTGGAAGCGATGCCCGCAAGCGAGGAGCCGGTGGTAAGCGTCGCCGCGTTGGCGTTCGCGGCGGTGTTGATCACGCGGGTATTGAAATCGACGATCAGATAGTTCGGCACCGTCGGCGCATTGTCCGCATTGCTCAGCGTGCCGAGATTGTAGCGCACGTGGCCGGCCGTGCCGGTATCGATGCTCGCGTTGGGGAACAGGAAGGCGGTCGCCACCGTCGTCGGGTCGATCGCGGTCGTGCCAGCGGCGAATTGCAGCCCCGCCGTATTGCCGGCGGGATCGATTGTCGTCGAGGCGATCGCGCCGGACTTGCTGGCCAGCAATACCGTGCTGGTGCCGTCATTGATGAATTCGAGTCCGGTGGGCAGGGCGATATCCACCAGCGTGTTCGCCGAGGTTCCGGCCGGCACCTGGATGTACGAGCGCATCCGCACGATCTCGCCAACCGTCGCGGCCGCCTTGGTCACCGCGGCAAAGCTCGTCCCAAGCCCCGCGGTATTGTTCGACTCGCCGATGATGCCGAGCGCGGGCACGGGCGCGGGCGCGATGGTCACCACCCCGCCGGTGGCTGCGGTCGTATAGGTGCGGCCCAGCCCGCCGGGCATCGAGGTCCAGGTGCCGGTGGTGGTGGCATCGAGGTTCGTGCCGCCGGCGATGCCGGCATTGACCTTGCTCTGCACGGTGAAGGTCATGCTCTCGCCCGGATTCAGGCGCGACAGGCCACCGATGGTCAGCGCCTTGCCGTCGATCGTGCCGGGCACCGGGTCTCCGGCGTGCTTGCCGCTGAGGTCCTGCACCAGAGTGCCGGGCACCAGGGTGACGCCGGCCGGCAGCACAATGGTGTTGGTGACGGTGGCGTCGGGGATCAGCGTGCCGGTATTGGTGATGGTGACCGTGTAGGTCACCGTGTCGCCGGCCTGCACCGGGCTGGGCGCGCCAGCGATCGAGACGTTCATCACCGGCTCGCGCACGGTGACGGATTTGTTGGAGGTCAGCGTCGCCCCGTCCATCACCACAGTGGCGGTGTTGCCAATCGCAGTGCCTTCAACATTGCCCTTGGTGTCATGCACCTTCGCCGAATAGAGGATGGTGACGGTGCCCTGGCTGCCATCGGTCGGCACCGTCTGGATGTCGCCGAGATTGACCGTCAGCGTGCTGCTGCCCAGCCCCGTGACCGCCTTGCTCGCATCCCAGGTCGTCGCATGGTTCGAGGGATCGAGCAGCTTGACGTTGGCCGAGGTGGTGATCTTGTCCACGCTGGTGAACAGCATGCCGGCGCTGGACAGCGTGTCGGTCAGCGCCACGCCCTTGGTGCCATTCGTGGCGATGCTCTGCGGCAGGGTAACGGTGACGCTGTATTGTACCGTCTCGCCCACCACCACATTCGGCAGGGCCACGTTCGGGTTGTCACCCTTGGTGATCACCTTGTCGACGCTCGCTGCCGTCACCGAAACGCTGGTGGCACCTGAGAGCGAGGCAGGGGTCACGCGCGAGGTGCCGCTGATCACGTTGACATAGGTGTAGGTGAGGCTGACATCGGCCGAGGCCGTCGTCGTCTGCGTGGCGGTGGTGTTGCCGCCGGTGTTGCTCAGCGCCGTCACCGAATAGGTGTTGCCGAAGATCGTCTCGGTGCCGCCGCCGGTCTTGGCGAACAGCGCCAGCGTGGCGGCATCGGTGATGGTGCCGCTCACCGTCGTCGGGTTCGGATTGAGCGACTGCGAGAAGCTCTGCGAGGCGCCGGCGCCGAGCGCGAAATTGCTCCGCTTGGCCAGGCCGTCGATGACGAAGGCCTGGGTGAAGTCCGCCGGGTTGATGTTGTCCACCGCGCCGAGCGTGGTGTTCAGCGCCGTGGTGATACCCGGCGTCGTCGCGGACAGGGCGAGGGCCGAGGAGAGCGTCACCGAGCCCTTCGACGAGGTGACGCCGGTATTGGAGGCGATGATCGTCGCGCTGGCGTTGTACGATGCGTTGATGTCGATCTGCTGCAGCGTGCCGGTCTCGGTGTTGAACAGGCTGATCGCGCCGCTGCGGCTGTTCCAGTCCGTCACCTGCGTGTCCCAGCGCTGGATCGTGCTGAACGTCGCGGTGCTGGCCACCGGGTTGGCGGAATAGATGCCGCCCACCTTGTTGGAGAAGTTGACGATGTTGGCCGACTGCGCCTTGCCGAACAGGGCCGCCCCGGGGGCGATGTTCGACGCCACCTTGAGGTCGTAGGTGACATAAACGATCGCCGCCCCGGTGCCCGCGGCCCCGAGCGCGGGGGCCAGCGCGCTGCCGCCCACCGTCAGTTGCACGCCACCGGTGGAGAAGAAGTCGGCGGCGGTCACCGCATTGCCGTCGGTGCGCACCAGGGTGGTGCCGTCACCGCGGGTGACCTTCAGGTTCGACACGTCGCCGATCGTGTAGCCGGTCGGCAGCGTGTCGTTCAGCGTGACGTTGAACGCGGCATATTTGCTGCTGTTGGCCACCACATCGACGATGCGCACGGTATCCCCGCCCATCGCCCCTTGCAGCGTCAGCCCATCCAGCGCGGTGTTGATCGCCGTCGGGATCACGGCGCCGGTGGCGAACACGCTGCTGCTGCCGGCATCGGCAAACAGCGAGGTCGGGGCTGAAGCTTTCGCCGAGGTGTCCGGATTGGTGAAGGTCACGCCCGCGGCGGTGTTGCGCAGCTTGGCGTCCGCCCCGATGATCGAAACCACACCCTTGCTGATGCTCAGCAGCGCCGGCTGCACCATGATCGGCGCGTTCGAGGCCTGGGTCGCAAACTGCGTGCCCGCGGCGGCGGTGTATTGCGTCTGCGCGATGCCGGCGAGCGTCAGCGTCTCGGCAAACGGGCTGTCGGTCGCCTTCACCGTGAAATAGATGTCGATCGACTTCGCGGTGGCGATCGTGTCGTTGAAGCTGGCAAGCGCGAAGGTGACGGAATTCGCCGTCGCCGAAACATCGGCCGACACCACGCTGTCGCCCGCGACATTGCTGGACAGGGTATACTTGCCGACGCCCGGCACCGGCGTGCCGGCAAAGCCGCCGCTGCCGCTGGCCGAGGCTGCCGCGGCATCGGCGGTGAAGCTGCTGACCGTCGCACTCGTCTGCGCCGGATCGGCCATGGTGAACACCGGCAGCGGCAGGAAGGCCGCCAGCTTCAGCCCGGCCGAGTCATGCGTCGGCATCGTATAGGCAACGCGGTAGGTGACGAGGTCGCCAGGCGCGATCTGCGTCGTCGTTCCCGCCGCCACCGCCACCCCGTTGATCGAGGCGATGGTCAGCGCGGTGCTGCCCTTCGGCACGGCGTTGGTCACGCTGGAGCTGTCGGCGATGGTCTGCCCGGTCGCCGTCCCCTTCGCCCCCAGCAGCCCGGCCGCCGCGGAGGCGCTGCTGGTCACCACGTCGCTCTGCCGCAGGAAGCCGCCGGAATTGGCGACGGTGTAGCGGTCCAGCGTCTGCGCGGTGAAGGTCAGGGTGCCCTGCGTGCCGGTGCCGCCGCCCTGCAGCGTGCTGGCGGCGATCTTGCTGGCGGCGAGCACGGAGGAGACGTCGAACGAGATCGAGGTCTGCCCCGTCGTCACGTTGTCGCGCGTGTAGCTCCAGCTGCCGCCGGTGCCGGAGGTCGCCACCGTCTGGCTGTTCACGGTGGCACTGGTGCCGCTGACCGTGCCGAAGGAGAAATTGCCGAGGTTCACGCCTTGGGACATGAACGACAGTACCGGCGCGATATCCGGTCGCAGCGTCAGCCCGTCGCCCAGCACTTCGCTGAGCACCAGGCCCTGCACGCCGAAGAAGTCGGAGACCTGGAACTTGATGGTGTATTCGATCCGGTCGCCCGGCAGGAACCCGCCGGCCAGCCCGGCGGTGGTCAGGTTCGTCGCGGATTGCTGCACGGCAAAGGCGCGCGCGGTGAACGAGGCCTCCCCGGCCGTGCCGCCGCCGGAGATCGTCTGCTTGGCATCCAGCGAGCCGACCAGCGGCGTCCAGCTGCCGCTCGCATAGGTATAGCTGGGGGTGAGCGCCAGGCTCGCCGCCGCCCCTGTCACCGGATCGACCACGGCCGCCGCGGTGGCGGAGGTCTGCGGCACGAAGAACGGCACGGTGATGGTGGTCGTGCCGCCAGCCGCGATGCTGCCGAGATCGACATGCACGCTGCCGCCCTGCGCCGACTTGCCGGCGACGAAGCTCGCCACGCCGCCGGTGCTGCCCAGCCCGGCCAGCCCCAGCGCGCCGCCGGTGAACTGCACCGTGTCCGGCAGCGGGATATCCACCACCAGCCCGGTGATCGGGTTGGTCTTCGACACCGCCGGCGCCGAGGTGAGGGTAAGCGTGTAGTTGCCAGGGAAGGAACTGCCGGTGGCGATCTCGCCCTCGCCGGAAGCCGTCGTCACCGCGATGCTGGACTTCACCAGCACCGCATTCGACGTGGCCGTCTGCAAGCCGTTGGTGGCGGTGGAATCGAGATTGCCGAGGCCGGCATTGATCCCGCGGATCGAGGGGTGCGCCGCCGGATCGGCGGTGGGGCTGTCGCCATAGCGGAAGCCGCCGATGGCCGCGATGCTCACCTTGCCGGCGCCGAGCTGGCTCTTCGCATCGAGCGAGAAGGTCACGGTCACGCTGGCCGGCGGCTCGCCCGGCGTCAGGCTCGCATAGGGCAGCTGCACGATATAGAGGCTGTCCCCCGCCACGTAGCCGCTGGGCGCGGTGATCTTCTGCGCAGCCCCGGTCTTGTCGACGATGAAGGGGTCCAGCCCGTAGATCGCCTTGGTGCCGCCATCGAGTGCCAGGGTCACGGTGGTGACCGACAGCGCCTGGCCCAGCGAGGTGGCGGATTGCAGGGTCACCCGCTCGGAGCTGTTGAAGGGCGCGTAGATCTCGATGATCGGGCCGAAGCCGGCATTCGTCGTGGCGGTGTTGGTCAGCGTGTAGGTCGTGGTGAAGGTCTCACCCAGCAGAATATCCGTCGGCGCCCCGGAGATCGACAGCGTGGGCACCGGCCGGTCGAGCACGAAGCTGTAGCTCGCCATCGCGTCCGCGCTGAACGGCGCGACCACCGCGAGCGGCGCGGTGCTGGCTTCCAGCGTCCAGGAACCAGCCCCCACCGCATCGGTGGAAGCAGCGACGGTGGCGCCGGTCAGCGTGTGCAGATCGGCCAGCAGCGCCTGGCCACCGGCCCCGGCGCCGACATCGCAGCCCCAGAACTCGATCGCGGCCCCGGGCGCCAGATGGTCCCCCCAGCCGGCGATCTGCTGCGCATGCGCAGCAACCTGGGCGGCATCGACGTTGAGGTTGCCCAGCGTGATCTGCCCGGGCGCGCCGTAACCGAGGATGTGGAGGGTAGCGATCCCATCGCGGCCAGCCAGCGCCGCACTGATCTGGTCGATCGGGTCGCGGGCGGTATCGAGCACGACCACGCGAACATCGGCGGCCACGCTGCCGGCCAGCTTCTGCCAGTCGGTCACGCGCGGATCGACGACCAGGATCTCGTGCGCCGGGGTGCCGGGGATGGCTTCGGTGGCGGCGATGGCGGGCGTATCGGCATGGCCGGCATCGGCCTGCACGGCGACATGCGCAGGCGCGTCGGCATGGGCGTCAGCAGTCTGACGGACGGTATCGGCGATCGCACCGTCGAAAAGGAAGCGTGGCTCAAGAATCAGTCGCAATGATCGCTCCCCGGAGCCGTTATGGCTCGTCCTAAACCCAGCCAAATCGTCGCTTGTGCCGCGCCCGACACTGCCTCGTATCAGATAAAAAATGAGACAAACAAAAGAATAATCAACGCATACGGTTGTCGTCAACGGCGAAACGTCTATGACGCAAGCCTGTCAAGCCGGATTGGTGTCCCATCGAACCGCCGCGGCCGGCCATAGGCGCCTGCCTGCCGGATGAAGAAGCAGGATGACGAATTGGCGAATTCATCATATGCTCAGGGGATGACCGATAACCCAACGCCACGCGCCGAGAGTACGCGCCTCGCCATCATCACCACCGCGGAACGTCTCTTCCGCGAGATGGGCTACCAAAAGACCGCCGTGGCCGACATCGCCCGCGAACTGCGGATGTCGCCGGCCAACATTTACCGCTTCTTCCCCAGCAAGGCGGCGATCAACGAAGCGATCGCCGAGCGTCTGCTCGGCGGCCTCTCCGAGCAGGCCTGGGGCATCGCGCGCGGGCGCGGGCCGGCGGATGCGCGCATCCGGCAGTTCTTCTCGATGCTACAGGAACAAACTATCGCACTGTTTTTCAAGGAGAAACGGATGCACGACATGGTCGGTGCGGCGATGGCCGAGAACTGGGAGGCGATCGACCGCTTCATCGGCGATATCGACACCGCCCTGCGCCACATCGTCATGGACGGCCAGGCCGCAGGGCTGTTCGACCGCGCGCTGGATGCCGACGCCACCGGGCGCCTGATCCACGCGACGATGCTGGGCTTCTGCCATCCCACGATCATCGAGCAATGCGCCGATGACGACCTGCCGGCCCTGGCCGCGGGGATGGCTGAATTCGCACTGAGGGCGCTGCGACCCTGACAAACCGAAAATATGACGATTATTGACATTCGTCATATACTCAGAAATGCTGGTTGCCACACCCGATCGAGGCGGCCATGCCCAACCCACGTCCACTCCTGCTTGCCCTGCCCCTCCTGCTCACCGCCTGCTTCGAGCGGGTACAGCCGAGTGTCGAGGTGCAGCCGCGCCCGGTGCAGGCCCTGCGCATCACCCCGGCGAGCGAGGCGGCACCCCGCCTCTACACCGGCACCATCCGCCCGCGGCGCGAGGCCGAGCTGGGCTTTCGCGCCGGCGGGCGGATTATCGGCCGTGAGGTCGATACCGGCGCGCGGGTGGTGGCCGGCCAGCTGCTGGCCCGCCTCGACCCCGCCGACCTCGCTTTGTCCCTTCGCGCGGCGGAGGCCGATCTCGCCGGGGCCGAGGCCGCTTCAGTCCAAGCCGCCGCCGAGGCCGTCCGCAGCCGCACACTGACGGCCCAGGGCTGGAACGCTACCGCCACCGACGAACAGAAGCAGGCCACCGCCCGCACCACCGCGCAGAAGGCCGAATCGGCGCGCGCCGCCGTGGCGCTGGCCCGCAACCGCCTGGACCACGCCGAACTGCGCGCCCCGGTCGATGGTGTCGTCACCGCCGTGCTGGCCGATCGCGGCACCGTCGTCGCCGAGGGCGCGGCCGTCTTCCGCCTGGCCGAGGCCGGTGCGCTGGAGGTCGAGGTGCAGTTGCCCGAAACCGTGCTGGCGGATACCGACACGCCGGGCGCTCGCGTCTCGCTCTGGGCGCGGCCGGATGCGGCCCTGCCGGCGCGGCTGCGCGAGCTGGCGGCTGCCGCCACGCCCGGCCTGCGCAGCTATGCCGCCCGCTACGCGATCGACGCGCCGCCGCCTTGGCTCGCCATCGGCATGAGCGCCACTGTCGCCCTGCCCAGCCTGCTGCCGGCGGGCCTCGCTGCCCTGCCGTCTGCCGCCCTGGCGGATCGCGGTAGCGGCCCGATGGTCTGGGTGATCGACCCCGCTGCCGGCACTGTCTCTGCCCGGCCCGTGCGCATCGCCAGCCTGGGCCAGGAGCGCGCCCTGGTCGGCGGGCTGCAACCCGGGGAGCTGATCGTGGCGATGGGGGTGCACAAGCTCGACCCCGCCGCCCGGGTGCGGGTGGTGGGGGCGGAGTAGGCGCGATGGGCGGGTTCAATCTCTCCGCGCTGGCGGTGCGGCACCGGGCGCTGACCGGGTTTCTGATCGTGATGATCTTCGCCGCCGGGCTGCTGGCCTATCGCCAGCTCGGCCGTGGGGAGGACCCGTCCTTCACGCTGAAGCTGATGGTGGTCACGGCCGTCTGGCCGGGGGCGACGGCGGTGGAGACGCAGTCGCTCCTGGCCGAGCGGATCGAGCGCAAGCTGCAGGACACGCCCTATATCGATCATCTCGACACCTTCAGCCGGCCCGGCTTCGTCGCCACCATGGTGACCTTCCGCGACGACACGCCGCCCTCGGAAGTGCCGGCGCTGTTCTACCAGGTGCGCAAGCGACTGGATGACCTGAAGCCCGAGCTGCTGGCGGGCGTGCAGGGGCCGTTCGCCAACGACGAGTACACGGACGTGTACGGCGCGGTCTTCGCCCTGACCGGGGCGGATAATGCGACGCTGGTGCGCTGGGCGGAGCGCATCCGCGACCGGCTGCTGCGGGTGGCCGGGGCGGAGAAGGTGACGATCCTCGGCGAGGTGCCGCGGGCGCTTTATGTCGAATTCAGTCAGGCGCGGCTGGCCGCGATGGGGGTGAGCCTCGCCGATATCGGCGCGGCGCTGGGCCAGCAGAACGCGGTGGCCGCTGCCGGGCTGGTCGAGACCGGCAGCACACGGGTGCCGCTGCGGTTAACGGGCGCGCTGGACGCGGGCGATGCGGTGGCGGCGTTGGCTGAGACGCCGGTTGCCAGCGGCGGGCGCAGCCTGCGGCTGGGGGACATCGCCAGCATCACGGCCGGGTATCAGGAGCCGCTGGCGAGTGCCATCCGCCATGACGGCGCCGGGGCGGTGGTGCTGGGGGTTTCGATGCGCCGCCATGCCAACGCGCTGGCCTTCGGTGCGGCGCTCGCAGAAGCGACGGCGGCGGTGCGGGCGGATCTGCCGGTGGGGCTGGAACTCTCGCAGATCGCCAACCAGTCCGAGGTGGTGGCCGAGGCGGTGGATGAGTTCCTTTTCAAGTTCGCGGCCGCGCTGGCGGTGGTGCTGATCGTCTCCTTCGCCTCGCTGGGGTTCTGGGCGGGGCTGGTGGTGGCGCTGGCGGTGCCGTTGACGCTGGCGATCGTGTTCGTGGTGATGCAGGCGGCGGGGATCGAGCTGCAGCGCATCTCGCTCGGCGCCTTGATCCTCTCGCTCGGGCTGCTGGTGGATGATGCGATCATTGCCATTGAGACGATGGTGGTGAAGCTGGAGCAGGGGCTGGACCGGGTGGCGGCGGCGGGTTTTGCCTGGACGTCCACGGCGTTTCCCATGCTCTCCGGCACGCTGGTCACGGCGGCGGGGTTCATGCCGGTGGGGTTGGCGAATTCGACGACGGGGGAATACGCGGGCGGCATCTTCTGGGTGGTGGGGCTCGCCCTGCTGGCGAGTTGGGTGGTGGCGGTGGTGTTTACCCCCTTCCTCGGGGTGCTGCTGCTGCCGGCGCCGAAGCCGGGCGTTTCGCATGCGGCGATGTATGAGACGCCGGGGTATCGCGGCCTGCGCGGGCTGGTGCGCTTTGCCATGCGCCGGCGCGGGCTGGTGGTGGGGGGGACGGTGGCCCTGCTGATCACTGCCGGGGCCGGGATGGGGCAGGTGCGCCAGCAGTTCTTTCCCTCCTCCGCGCGGCCGGAGCTGATCGTTGACGTGACGCTGCGGCAGGGGGCGAGCCACCAGGCGACGGCGGCGGCGGTGGCGAAGATCGAGCGGCTGCTGGCGACCGAGCCGGCGCTGCGGCGGGATGTGCGGTGGTACACGAGCTACATCGGCAGCGGCCCGCCGCGGTTTGCGCTGACGTTCAATCCACCGCTGCCGAATGATGCGGTGGCGACGATGGTGCTGACCACACAGGACCAGACGGCGCGCGAGAAGGTGCGGGCGCGGCTGATGGAACTGGCGGAGAGCGGGGAGGTGGCGGAGGCGCGCATCCGCGTCTCCCGCCTGGAACTCGGGCCGCCGGTGGGGTTTCCGGTGCAGTTCCGCGTGGTCGGCGACGATATGGCGGCGGTACGGGCGACTGCCGATGCGGCGCTGGTGGCGCTGCGGGCGACGCCGGGGACGCGGCGGGCGGAGATCGGCTGGGGGGAGCGGGCGCCGGCGGTGAAGCTGGAACTGGACATGCCGCGCATCCGCGCACTCGGGCTCTCGCCGGCGGAGATCGCGGGGGTGTTGCGCACGCAGATCTCCGGGCAGGTGGCGACGCAGGTGCGGGCGGGGACCAAGCTGATCGATGTGGTGCTACGCGCGGCACCGGCCGAGCGGCTGGACCTCGACCGGCTGGGGGAGCTGATGCTGCCGACGGCGGCAGGCCCCGTGCCGCTGGCGCAGCTGGCCCGGCTGGTGCCGGTGGCGGAGGAGCCGATCCTGTGGCGGCGGGACCGGGCGGCGTTCCTCTCGGTGCGGGCGGATATCCAGGACGGGTTGCAGGCGCCGGATGTGACGGCCGCGGCGCTGCTGCGGCTGGCCGAGGTGAAGCTGCCGGCGGGGGTGCGGATCGAGACGGGCGGGGCGGCGGAGGAGTCGGCCAAGGCGAATGCCTCGCTGGCCGCGGTGTTTCCGGCGATGGGGGCGGCGATGGTGCTGCTGCTGATGCTGCAGTTGCAGAACGTGCCGCGGGTGCTGCTGGTGCTGGCGACGGCCCCCTTGGGGATCATCGGGGCGGTGGCGGCACTGCTGGCCGCCGATGCGCCGTTCGGGTTCGTGGCGCTGCTGGGGGTGATCGCGCTGGCGGGGATGATCATGCGCAACACCATCATCCTGGTGGACCAGGTGCGGCAGGACGTCGGCGAGGGGATGGCGCTGGGGGCGGCGATCGAGGAGGCGACGATCCGCCGGGCGCGGCCGGTGATCCTGACCGCGCTGGCCGCGGTGTTCGCCTTCATTCCGCTGAGCTTCAACGTGTTCTGGGGGCCAATGGCGATCGCGATGATCGGCGGGCTGCTGGTGGCGACCGTGCTGACGCTGGTGTTTCTGCCGGCGCTGTATGCGCTGTGCTTCCGGGTGCGGCTGGAGGCGCCGGCGGCGCGGCTGGAGCCTTCATTAGTTACGATAACGTAATAAACAGGGCGTGGCTCGGCATCGGGGACGGGCGTGTCGCAAATTTGTGACGCCGGGGTCGCGGGCAGGCTCGGGGTGGCATGGCGGAGGGCGCGCGCCGGGACGGGCTTGGCGACGGGTGCGCGCGAGGCAGCCGGTTCGGCCGGGCCGATGGCGGGCGGGCAGGGTTCGGGCGCCTCGCGCGCGGCGCGCGGGGCGTGGCTCTGGTGGGAGGCCGGTCGGCCTGCGCGGGCCGGGCGGGG
>CAMCJI010000120.1 GCA_945874805.1 Asaia bogorensis
GCCGCCTGTTCGCCCTCAGCCCCGGCCGGGCCGGCGCGCGCGGCCGTATCCCCGCCCCGGTTGCCCATCCGCCGCGCCCAGTGCTGGCGATCAGCGGCCAGTTGCGCGGCTTCGAGGCCGCCTGGCCCGCCACCGCCCGCGCCTTGGCCGCACCGTTCGACGCACCGGTGGTGCTGACGACGTGGTCCACCACCCGCAACGCCCAGGGCCGCCACGCCGGCCGGCTGGAACGCAGCCTGCCCGCCGACATCCTCTCTGGCCTGCCGCCCACCCTGCGCTTCACCGACAGCTTCGCCGAACGCTATCCCCGCACCGCCGCCCTGGTCTTCGGCGAAACCCCGGTCGATCCCGAGGCGCTGGCCGGGCTGATCGAGGCCCAGGGCCACCGGGTGCTGGCCGCCGAGGTGGAGGAGGAGGCGCCGATCGAGCGCCTGCATCCGCTGCTGCTCGACCGCAACATGCTGAAGATGTTCTACAAACTCGCCCGCGCCGAACAGCTCATCCGCGCCGCCGAACAGGCGGACGGGCGGGTCTTCACGCATGTGATCTGGACCCGGCCGGACTGCGAGGTGACGCATCTGCCTCGCCGCGCGCTGGCGGCCTGCCTCGCCCGCACGGATGTCGCCTTCTCCAGCTGGGTCACCGATGCCAGCTTCGGGGACTACACCGCCGTGCTGCCGCGCGCCGCCTTCGCCGCCATCGCCGGGGTCTGGCCGCGGGTGGCGGCGGCGGGGACGAGCGAGTTCTGGCCCTGGCGGCCGCCGCGCGACGGCACGCCGGGCCAGCCCTATCACCGCGCCGCCTTCGGCGGGCCGGACACGCTGTTCGACGTGCTGCTGGCCGGCGGCTGGTTCCCGCTCGCCCGCATCGCGCCGATGCGCTGGCGCCTGCTCGGCCGCGTGCCGCCGGAGGCCGCCATCCGCGCCGCCTTCGCCGCCGAGCAGGCCGGATGAGCGAGACCCTCGCCGCCGCCGAGGCCCTCGCCGCCGCAGGCCAGCCCGGCCGGGCGCTGCTGCTGCTCGCCCCCGCGCTCGCCACCGCCCTGCCCGCCGCCGACGTGCTGCGCTGCTGCGCCCGCCTCGCCGAGGCGCGCGGCGACCCCGAAGCCGCGATCGAGGCCCTGGCCCGCGCCGCCCGGCTGCACGGCGCGCCGGAGGACCTCGCCGCCGCCGTGCATGGCCTGCTGGCGCTCACCGATGCCGCGCGCGCAGCCGCCCTGGCCACCGAGGTCGCCCAACTGCATCCGCCGGGCCTGCCGGCGCTGCTCGCCGAGGTGGATTCGGCGGTGCTGGCGCTGGCCGCCGCCGTGGCCCGGTTCGGCCCGGCGGAGGCGGCCGACCCGGCGCTGATCCGCCACTGCCTGACGGCCGCCGATCAGCCCGGCGAGGCCGTGCTCTGGGCCCGCCGCGCCCTCATGTTGCGCCTGCGCGATGGCGCGGTGGGGGAGGCGGACTGGCACGATTTCGGCGGGCTTCTGCCGAACTGGCCAGTGCCGTTCCTGCCCATCCATGTGCTGCGCCAGGTGCTCGCAGCCTGCCCGACGCTGCCGGTGCTCCGGCTGGCGTGGCTGGCCGATCTGATCCGCCGCGGCGCCTGGGGCGATGCGGCGGTGGCCGCCCACGCCCTGGCCGAATCCATCCCCGACGAGCCGGCGCTGCTGCCGCTGCTGCTCGACCTGCTGGCCCGCGCCGGCGGGCTGACCCATCGCGACGCCTTGCAGGCCCATGCCGACCGGCTGGCCGCCGCGGCCTCGCCTGGCTGGCGCGCCGCCCTCGGCCTCACCGCCCCGCCGCCACCCGGGCCGGTGTGCCAGGTATTCATCATCGGCGCCGCCCGCTCCGGTACCTCGGCGCTGTTCGAGGCGGTGAGCGGCGTGCTCGGCCTGCCCGGCTACGGCGAAAGCCACGTGCTGCCGGCATTCCAGCGCATGGTCCACAGCCTGCGCCAGTATGTCGAGGCCGTCGCGCCGGACGCGCCGGATATCCTGCTGCGCCAGTTGATGGCCGCCCCGGTGGAACACGCGCTGGCCGGCTTCGCCCGCGATTTCTACCGCGCGGCCTATGGCGGAGACAGCTTCGTGGACAAAACGCCGACCGGCGAGGCGGTGCACGGCGCCTTGCTGATCGAACAGCTTTTCCCCGCTGCCCGGCTGATCGTCGCCCGCCGCACCGGCATCGAGACGGTGCAGTCCCACCGGCTGAAATTCGCCAGCGGGCTGGAGGCGGCCTGCCACGCCTGGGTGGATGCGATGTCCGGCCTGCTGCTGGCGCGCGGCCAGTGCCGGCGGATGATCGAGATCGACCAGTTCGACATGGCCAACGCGCCGGCCGCCACCGGTGCGCGGCTGGCCGACTTCCTCGGCTGCCCCGCGCAGGCGGAAGGCTTCGCCGCCGTCTTTGCCCAGACCCGCATCGAGCGCAGTTCCAGCCATGACTGGTCGCGCCGGCAAACCCTGGCCGACACCGGCTGGACTGCCGGCGAGCAGGCAGCGTTCCGCACGATCTGCGGGCCGATGATGCGGGAGTTCGGCTACCCGATGTGACGGCGTTTCAAAAATAACCCAAACCGAAAATTTGGGTGCGTGATACACAAATGAAACTTGCCTGAAACGCAATGGCGAGCTACGTAGTTTGGCTTAGAATGCTGTTTTGCATCAGACTTTTGTGAACATATATTCATTGGAGCGGAACGTGCGCATCGTCGGCCAAGGGGAAGCGGTGATCAGGCATACGGATGCGGAGGCGGCCGTGGCCCCGAGCTTTCCGACCTATGCCACCCTGCTGAACGAAAAAATCATCGTCCCCTCCGCCAAAACCGCCTATTCGGCGGTCGAGAAGAACCATCTGGTCGCCTTCCTCGAGCCGCATGTCCGCCGCATCCGGGTGGATGAGGCATGGTACTGCACCACGCATCCGGATGTTGCCGAGGCGATCGCGCGGGGCGAACTCGCCTCCGCCGCCGACCACTACGCCCGCGCCGGTTTCTACGAACACCGCATGCCCTACGCGATCCTCGTCGATGAGCAATGGTATCTCGACCAGTATCCCGATGTCCGCTCCGCCGTGGACCAAGGCCTGTTCGCCTCCGGCACGCAGCATTTCCATGACTCCGGCTTCCGGGAGGGGCGGCTGCCCTACGCCCGCTTCACCCTGATCCCCGCCGGCTGAGGCGCGCGCAGATGCGCCGGTCGGACGGCACGCGCGCCGCCTCCATCATCGCCCGCCCACAGCAGGAGCCCCCGGCGCGAGCCGCCGCGCTTCCGCCGCTTCCCGCGCACCAGCGGCCCAGCTTCACCCAGCCGCATCATTTCGACGAACGCATCTATCTCGACACCTATCCCGACGTGCAACTCGCCGTCGAGATCGGCGACCTCGCCACGGCGGAGGAGCATTACCGGCTGCACGGCCTCGCGGAAGGCCGCGCCACGTCGGAGGACTACATCTACGCCCTCGGCCACGGCCCGCAGGGCGCCGCCCCATCCGCGGGCCTCACCCTGCGGCTGGATACGGTGGTCGTCGCCGAAAGCGGCCTGGCACTGCTCGTCGGCTGGCTGGATGACCGCGAGAGCCGGCTGCACAGCCTCAGCGTCTTCCTCGCGGATGGCCAGGGCTGGACCTGCACCGCCTTCGGCCGCGTCCGCCGCGGCGATGTGGAAGCCGCCCTCGGCGCCCCGCCCGGCCACAGCTTCGGCTTCTGGGCGGTGGTGCGGCTGGAGCCGGGCGCCCAGGCCGACCTGCGCCGGCCCTGGACGGCGCGGGCACGCCTGGCCAATGGCCGCTGGGGCGAGCTGCCGGCCACCCCGCACATCACCCCGGATCAGGAGGCGCGCAACGTCATCCTCGGCTACCTCGCCGCCGCCGAGCATTACGGCAACCGCGACGTGGAGAGCTTCATCGCGCTGGACCAGGGCGTGGGCGAGGACCTCGTCGCCTTCAACCGCCGCATCTCCGCCAGCATCACCGCCCGCCCGCACGTGGTCTATCACGGCCCGAACCGGCGGCACTTCAAGGGCTCGCTGATCGTCTGCCTCTACGGCCGGCCGGAGTTCATGTTCCTGCAGAACGCCCTGTTCCGCCCCGCCCCGGGAGCGGAGGACTACGAATACATCTACGTCTCCAACTCGCCGGAAATGACCGAGACGCTGGACAAGTTCGCCCGCATCGGCGCGCGGGTCTATGGCCTGTCCACCGCGGTCGTCACCCTGTCCGGCAATGCCGGCTTCTCGGCCGCCAACAACGTCGCCGCCCGCTTCGCCCGCAGCGATCGGATCACGATCGTCAACCCAGACGTCTTCCCGCGCGATACCGGCTGGGCAGCGAGGCACACCGCCATCATCGAGGGGCTGCCGAAAGCGCAGACCGCGATGTTCGGCGCGCCGCTGTATTACGACGACGGCTCGCTGATGCATGGCGGCATGTATTTTGAACCGGACCGCGGCCTGTCGATCCGGCCCGCCGAGATCACCGCGCGGACTATGGTGCGGGTGGAACACTACGGCAAGGGCGCCCCCGCCTGGTCGGACCGCTACGCCCGCGCCCGCCCGGTGCCGGCAGTCACCGGCGCCTTCATCTCCGCCGACCGCGCCTGGTTCGAAAAGCTGGGCGGTTTCTCCGAGGACTATCTGTTCGGCCATTACGAGGACGCCGATCTCTGCCTGAAGAGCCTCGCCGCCGGCCAGCCGGTGTGGCTGCAGGATGTGCGGTTCTGGCACATGGAGGGCAAGGGCTCGACGCGCCTGCCGGTGCATGAGGGCGGCTCGCTGATCAACCGCTGGTGGTTCAGCCGCACCTGGGGCGACATGATCGAGGCCGGCCTGTCCGGCCCCGAGCCGGTGCACCCGCTGCTCGCCGCCCCGCCGCGCAGCGAGGCGCCCACCCGGCCGGCTGCCCGGCGCCCCCGGCGGGGCTGAGTTGGCCACCCCGCCCGTCAAGGTCCTGCTCGTCAGCCTGTTCCACCCCGAGCTGCTGCGCGGCGGGGCCCAGCAGGTCTGCTACGAGCTGTTCGAGGGCCTGCGCGCCACCCCCGGCATCCAGCCGACCCTGCTGGCCTCGGTCGACAGCTCCTACCCCGCTCTGTTCAAGTCCGGCGCCTGCATCACCGGCTTTGACGACCGGGAGGGCGAGTTCCTGTTCCTCATGCGCGACTACGACTACTGGTGGCACAAGACCTCGGCCCCGGCGATGATCGAGGCCTTCGCTGAATTCCTGGAAACCATCGCGCCGGACGTGGTGCATTTCCACCACTTCTTCACCTACGGCATCGACATGCTGACGCTGACCCGGCGGGTCCTGCCGAATGCCCGCATCGTGTTTACCTTCCACGAGTTCATGGCGATCTGTGCGGCGGACGGCCACATGGTCCGCAAGACCGACCGCTCGCTGTGCACCCACGCCAGTCAGGTGCGTTGCCACCAGTGCTTTCCGGACCGCTCGCCCGAGCAGTTCCTGATGCGCCGCATGTGGTTCCAGCAGCATCTCAGCGTGGTGGATCATTTCACCTGCCCGACGCGCTTCATGATCGAGCCCTATACCCGCTGGGGCATCGAGCCGGCGCGCATCAGCTGGGTCACCAACGGCCAGCGCAGCTATGCGCCCGCAGTGCTGCCGCCGGTGCCGGCGGGGGCGCGGACGCGGTTCGGCTTCTTCGGCCAGATGGTCGATGCCAAGGGCATCCAGGTGATCTTCCGCGCCGTCGCCCTCCTGCGCGCCGACGGCTTCACCAAATTCACCGTCGAGATCAACGGTGAGAACCTGCGCTACGCCAGCGAGCCCGTCCGCCAGGAGATCGAGGCCTTCCTCGCCGCCGAGCAGCAGCGCCCGCCGGCCGAGCGCATCGTCAGCTACAACGGCGGCTACCACGTCGCCGACATGGCCAGCCGCATGGCGGCGGTGGACTGGGTGATCGTTCCCTCCGTCTGGTGGGAGATCTTCTGCCTCGTCATCTCCGAGGCCTGGATGTTCGGCAAGCCGGTCATCTGCTCCAACGTCGGCGGCCCCGCCGAGCGCGTGCGCGACGGGATCGACGGCCTGCATTTCGCCGTCGGCGACGCCCGCGCCTTGGCCGAGACGATCCGCCGCGCCGCCACCGAGAAGGGACTGCACGCCAAGCTGCGCGCCAACCTGCCGAAGCCCCCGGCGCGCGAGGCGATGGTGGACGGCTTCCTCGGCGTCTATGGCGTGAAGGCCAAAAAGCCCCGCGCCAAGGCCCCCGCCCGATGACGGACTCCGCCTACACCGCCCCCGCCGCCACGCCCACGCAGGCAGGCCCGGACGGCCTGCGCTTCGACTTCAATCTCGGCGCCCGCGTTGCCGTGCCCGCTGGGGACTGGCGCGTCGAACTGCGCGACCTCGACACCGGCAACACCCTGTTCCAAAGCACCAGTGGCGACGTGCTGGTCAGCAGCGCCAAGCGCTACTTCGTCCGCTTCGCCGTCATCGCCTGGCATGACGGCGCGGAGGTGCTGCGCCACCATTTCGACGCTGCCGGGCGCGAAGTGCTGATCCAGTTCCCCGTCGGCACGCTCGGCGATGTGATCGGCTGGTTGCCCTATGCCGTGCGCTTCCAGCAGGCGCATCGCTGCCGGCTGACCGTCAGCATGGGCGAGAAGCTGATCGGCCTGTTCGCCGGCGCCTATCCCGAGATCCGCTTCGTCACCCAGGCGGCGGTGGTGGCCGAGGACTACTACGCCACCTACCATCTCGGCCTGTTCTTCGACGATGACGCCGCAGAGTGGCAGCCGTCGGACTTCCGCCTCGTCGGCCTGCACCGCACCGCCGGCTATATCCTCGGCGTCGATCCCGCCGAGGCGCCGCCTTTGCTCGACCTGCCGGCCACGACTCCGCCGATTGCCGAACCCTACGTGGTGATCGCCACCCAAAGCTCGACGCAGTGCAAATACTGGAACAACCCCACTGGCTGGCGGGAGGTGGTGGAAAGGCTGCGCGGCCTCGGCTACCGCGTGGTGTGCATCGACCAGGCCCCGGTACACGGCCACGGCATCGTCTGGAACCACATCCCGCACCGCGCGGAGGATGAGACCGGCGACCGCCCGCTGGCCGAGCGCGCGCGCTGGCTGCGCCATGCGGCGTTCTTCGTCGGGCTGTCGAGCGGGCTCTCCTGGCTGGCCTGGTCGGTCGGCACGCCGGTGGTGATGATCAGCGGCTTCACCCACCCGACCAACGAGTTCGCCACGCCGTATCGGGTGATCAACTACAACGTCTGCAATTGCTGCTGGAACGACCCCCGCCTGCGCTTCAACCACCATGATTTCCTCTGGTGCCCCCGCTTCGCCGGCAGTGACCGGCAGTTCGAATGCTCGCGCCTGATCACCGCCGCCCAGGTGCTGGCCACCATCGGCCGCGTCCCCGACGTGCAGGCGCGCATTGCCGCGCGCCCTGAGGCCGAGGCCGTCTGATGGCCACCGTCACCGTCAGCTCCGGCGTCACCAGCAGCGGGCTTGCCGTCACCAGCGGCAACATCCTGGACGTGAAGGCCGGCGGCAGCGCGACGGTGATCACCGTCAGCTCCGGCGGCTCGAACCTCGTCTCCGGCACCACCAGCGTGGTCACCCTGCGCCAGGGCACGCAGACGGTGCTCTCGGGCGGGCTGGCGCAGGCGACGACGGCGTCCTCCGGCGGGGTGATGGTCGTCTCGTCCGGCGGCATCGCCTCGGCCTCGATCCTGTCCGCCGGCGGTTCGGCGGTGGTCCGCGTCGGCGGCTTTGCCCGTGCGGCCACGCTGCTCTCGGGCGGGCGGCTGCTCGTCTCCTCCGGAGGCATCGCCAGTGCGGCGACGGTCTCCAGCGGCGGCATCGCCTCGGCGCTTGCCAGCGGCACGCTGAGCGGCACGCTCGTGCTGTCCGGCGGGCGCGAGGAGCTGGCCAACACCGGCCGCAGCTCCGCCAGCCAGATCGCCGATGGCGGCACCGCGGTGATCTCCGGCGGCGGCGTCTCGGTCTCCGCCACCGTCTCCGGCGGCGGGGTGATGAGCGCCCAGGGCACCGCCAGTGCGGCCACGATCCAGGCGGGTGCCGTGCTGACGGTGCTGTCCGGCGGCACCGCCAGCGGCACCCAACTCGCCGGCAGCATGACCGTGCTGTCGGGCGGGCGGGCCTCTGCCGCGACTGTCTCCTCCGGCGCGGCGGCGGTCGTCTCGTCGGGCGGTATTGCCGTGGCGGCTGTGGTCTCCAGCGGCGCCTCGGTGCAGATCGCTGGCACCGCGAGCGCCACTTCGATCCGGGCCGGGGCGAGCGTCTCCGTCCTTTCCGGCGGCCTGGCCAGCGGCAGCGTGCTGAGCGCGGGCGCGCTCGTCGTCGCCTCCGGCGGGCGGACCAGCGGCACCACCCTCTCCTCCGGCGGCGCCGAGACGCTGTCCGCCGGCGCCACCGGCGTGGCCGGGCGCGTCAGCAGCGGCGGCAGCCTCGCCGTCTCGGGCACCGCCAGTGCGACGACGGTGCTCAGCGGCGGCAGTGCGGCCGTGGCCTCGGGCGGTCTTGCCAGCGGCGCGGTGCTGAGCGGCGGCGCGCTGAGTATCGCTGCGGGCGGCACGGCAAGTGCGACGACGGTCAGCAGCGGCGGGCTCGCCGCCGTCTCCGGCGTCTTCGCAGGCGGCATCATCCGCACCGGCGGCAGCGCGGTCGTGACCTCCGGCGGCACCGCCAGCGGCACGGTGCTGAGTTCCGGCGGCGCCGTCGTGCTGTCCTCCGGCGGCAGCGGCCTCGCGCTGTCGGTCTCCAGCGGCGGCCAGCTGGTGATCTCCGCCGGTGCGACCGCCTCGGCCCTGACGCTGCGCAGCGGCGGCTCGGCGGTGGTGCGCAGCGGCGCGGTGCTGAGCGGGGCGGTTCTGTCGGCGGGCAGTGCCATCGTCTCTGCGGGCGGCACCGCCACCGCGCTCACCGTCTCCTCCGGCGGGCGCGTCGTCGTCTCCTCTGGCGGGCTGGCGAGCGGCTTCAGCCTCTCCAGCGGCGCCATCGCCTCGGCGGCCTCGGCGGGGGTGATCTCGGGCCTGACGGTGCTGGCCGGCGGCAGTGCCGCGGTCGTCACGGCCGGCAGCGCGGGCGGCATCACCGTCTCCTCCGGCGGACAGATCCAGGTCACCTCGGGCACGGCGACAGGCACGGTGGTCAGCAGCGGCGGTATCGCCTCGGCCCTGGCCAGCGGCACGTTCAGCGGCACCAGCATCCTCTCCGGCGGGCGGGAGGTGATCGCCAGCACCGGGCGCACCTCCGGCACCACGATCGCGGCGGGCGGCAGCGCCGTCGTCTCCACCGGCGGCTTCTCGATCTCTGCCACCGTCTCCAGCGGCGGGGCGCTCAGCGCGCAGGGCACGGCGAGCGCCACCGCGATCCTGGCTGGCGCGGCCTTGACCGTGCTCTCCGGCGGCACCGCCAGCGGCACCCAGCTCGCCGGCAGCATGACGGTGCTGTCGGGCGGGCGGGCCTCCGCCGCGACCGTCTCCTCCGGCGCCACGGCGGTGATCTCGTCGGGCGGCATCGCGGTCGCGGCCAGCGTGTCCAGCGGGGCGAGCGTGCAGATCGCCGGCACGGCGAGTGCCGCGGTGATCCGCGCCGGCGCCACCGTGTCGGTGCTCTCCGCCGGTCTGGCCAGCGGCAGCGTGCTCAGCGGCGGGGCGCTCGCCGTGGCCTCCGGCGGCCGCACCAGCGGCACCACCCTCTCCTCCGGCGGCGCCGAGACGCTGGCTGCCGGGGCAACCGGCGTTGCTGCGCGCGTCAGCAGCGGCGGCAGCCTCGCCGTCTCCGGCACCGCCAGCGCCGCCACGGTGCTGACGGGCGGCAGCCTCAGCGTCGCCTCCGGAGGCCTGGCGAGCGGCGCCGTGCTCAGCGGCGGCGCCTTCAGCATTGCCGCCGGCGGCACCGCGAGTGCCGCCACCATCAGCAGCGGCACCGCCGTGGCCCTCAGCGGCAGCTTCGCCGCCGGCATCGTCCGCACCGGCGGCAGCATCGTCGTCTCCTCCGGCGGGTTGGCGAGCGGCACCGTGGTCAGCACCGGCGGCGTGCTGCTCGCATCCGCCGGAACCCTCTCGGACGCCACGCTGCTGACAGGCGGCTCGGCCGTGATCTCCTCCGGCGGGCTCGGCGCGGCGCTCAGCGTCTCCTCCGGCGGACGCGTGTTCGTCTCCTCCGGCGGGGTGATGAGCGGCGGGGCGGTGCGCAGCGCCGGTTCGGCGGTGGTGCTCTCGGGCGGGCTGCTGAGCGGTGCGACTCTCTCGCTCGGTAGCGCCCTGGTCTCGGCCGGCGGCTCGGCGGCGGCCCTCAGCGTCTCCTCCGGCGGACGGGTGATCGTCTCGTCCGGCGGCACGCTCTCCGGCGGCACGATCCTCAGCGCCGGCTCGGCGGTGGCGCTGAGCGGCGGCCTGCTCAGCGGCGTCACCCTCTCGCTCGGCAGCGCCCTGGTCTCGGCCGGCGGCTCGGCGGCGGGTCTGAGCGTCTCCTCCGGCGGGAGCATCTTCGTCTCCTCCGGCGGGCTGATGAGCGGCGGGACGGTGAGTAGCGCCGGCTCGGCGGTGGTGCTCTCGGGCGGCATCGCCAGTGCCGCCACCCTGGCCGGCGTCGGCCTCGTCTCCGCCGGGGGCTCGGCGGTCAGCGTCACCGTGGCCAGCGGCGGCGTGCTGACTCTCTCCGGCATCGCCAGTGCGGCGAGCGTGCTGTCCGGCGGCAGCGCCACGGTCGCCAGCGGCGGCACCGCCAGCGGCATCACGCTGAGCGGGGCGGCCACCGTCGTGCTCGCCAGCGGCGCCAAGACCTCCGGCAGCATCACCTTCGCCGGCAGCGGCGGCCTGCTGGTGATCAGCGGCACCACGGGGCCGGGGGCGGTGATCAGCGGGCTGTCGAGTGCGACCACCATCGACATCCCCGCCTTCGCCTATGGCAGCGGTGTCACCCAGTCGCTGTCGGGCAATGTGCTGACGATCTCGTCGGGCGTCAGCAAGATGGCGCTGACGCTGGAGGCCGGGCATCCGCCGGGTTTCATGTTGGCGAGCGACGGCAAGGGCGGCACCTATGTGCTGGTCTGCTACTGCGCCGGCACCCATATCGCCACGCCCGCAGGCGAGACGCCGATCGAGATGCTCCGCCCCGGCGACCGCGTGCGCCTGGCCGATGGCGGGGAGGAGACGGTGCGCTGGATCGGCCGGCAAGCGGTCGCGCGCGGCTTTGCCGACCCGCTGCGGCTGCTGCCGGTGCGCATCCGCGCCGGCGCGCTGGGCGAGGGGCTGCCGGTGCGCGACCTGCTGGTCTCGCCCGATCACGCCCTGGCGCTGGACGGCATTCTCGTCCATGCCGCGGCCCTGGTGGACGGGGCCGGGATCGCGCGGGCCGCTGACATGCCCGAGCATTTCACCTATTTCCACATCGAACTTCCGCGCCACGCCTTGATCCTCGCCGAGGGCGTGCCGGCCGAGAGCTTCATCGACAATGTCGGCCGCTGGCATTTCGACAACGCCGCCGACTACGCCGCCCGCTTCCCCGACCCGCCGGAGATGGCCGAGATGGACCTGCCGCGCGCCAAGGCCGCCCGGCAAGTGCCGCGCGCCCTGCGCGAGCGGCTGGCAACCCTGGCGGCGGGCGCCGTGCAGGCTGCCTGACGACCTCGCCCGGCTGATCGCCGCCGCCGTCGCCGCCCGCGAGGCCGGCGACCGCCGGGCCGCGCTCGCGCTATGGCAGGAGGCTCGCGCGCTGGCCCCCGGCCATGCCGGGCTGCTGCGCGAGGCCGCCTGGGACCATCGCGCGCTTGGCGAGGCGGAAGCGGCGTCGTCACTGTATCGCCAGCTGCTCGCGGCCGAACCCGCCGACAGCGGCGCGCTGGTCGGCCTCGCTTTGCTCGCCCGCGACCGGGGGGACCACGCGGCCGCGCTGGCAGTGTTCCGCATCGCCCGCGAGCAGGCGCCGGACGATGCCTCGATCGGGCTGGAGTTTGCCCGCGCTCTGGCCTCGGCCGAGCGGCCGGCGGAGGCGCGGCGGCTGCTGGCGAGCCTCAACGCGCGTGATCCCGCTCTGCGCGGCGGCTGGCTGGCGCTGGCCGAGCTGGAACGCGACCACGACCCCGCCGCCGCCCGCGCCGCCTATGCCCGCGCGCTGGCGCTGCGGGAGGAGGCGCCGGTGCTGGTCGCCGCCGCCCGCATCGCCGCGGATGACGCGGCAGCCGAGGCGCTGTTCGGCCGCGCCTGCGCCCTGGCCCCCGACGATCCGCAGATCCTGCTCGCCGCCGCCGAGCATGCCTGGCAGCGCGATGCGACGGAGGCGGCCATCGCCCTGCTGCGCCACGCCATCGCCGTCCGCCCTGACGCCGCTGCCCCGCGTGCGCGCCTCGCCCACGCCCTTGCCGAGACGGGCGCGCTGGAGGAGGGGCTGGCGCTGCTGGGCGATGATACGCGGCCGGCGCGGGTGGCGCTGCTGGCGTTGGCCGGCGACTGGCCGGCGGCGCTGGCGGCGGCGGCGGGACCGGCGGATGATTTTTCCTTGGGGTATCAGCGCGCCGCCGTGCTGCTGGCGCTCGGGGCGTGGGACCGCTTCGACGCCGAGGTCGCCGCCGCACCCGCCACCACCGCCCATCAGCGCGCGGACGTGCTGCGTCTGGCCGGCGAGGCGGCGGAGGCGCGGTGGGATCATGCCGGCGCGCAATCCCTGCTGGATCAGGCGACCGCCCTCAATCCGCGCGACGCCTGGGCGCACACGCTGGCCGCGCGGATGCGGCTGATGCGCTTCGATGTCGCCGGTGCGCGGGCCAGCCTCGGGATTGCCGCCGGGCTGGGGGCCGAGGCCGCGCGGCGGCGGGGGCAGGCGACGCATGTCTCGCAGAGCCATCTCGGCCAGTTGCTCGACGAGTTCCGCCTTGATGCCGGCCTGTTGGCCGAGCTGGCTGGGATCGCCGGACTGCCGGCCGAGGTGCGGATCGCCCTGCTCGGCCCGCTGGTGCGCGACAATCCCGGCCATACGCCGGCGGCGATGGCGCTGCTGCTGGCGCT
>CAMCJI010000121.1 GCA_945874805.1 Asaia bogorensis
CGGGCGCTGGGGGGAACGCCTGTCGAAGGGCGTCACCGGCGCGCTGGCCGCAGCCCTGGTCCGGCGCCTGCCGGGGCTTGCGGTGACCACCGGCACGGCCTCGGAGACCGCAGCCCTGCAATGGCAGGTGGATATCGAGAGTTTCGACGTGCAGCCGGATGGGCATTGCCTGCTCGCCGCCCGCTGGGCGCTGCTCAGCGGCGACGGGCGGGCCACCCGCAGCAGCGGGCGCGGCGTGTTCGAGGTGGCCGCCAGCGGCCGGGCGGGCGATCCGGCGATTGCGGCCGCGATGGGCGAAGCGATCGGCCAGCTCGCTGACCGGCTGGCCGCCGCAACCGAGCAGGAGCAGCGCCGATGATGCCGGTGACAGGTATCGGCACGGCCGCCGCCGCCCTGTGGCGCCACCGCTGGCTGGTGCTTGCCGGCCTTGCCGCCCTCGGCCTCGGCGTCTGGTTTACCGTGGGCCGGCTCGTCGGGCCGATCGTGGCGGTCGATCGCGTCGTCCGCAGCACGCTGATCCAGACCGTCGTCGCCAGCGGCCATGTGGAAACACCGTTCCGCGTGGAGATCGGCAGCCAGATCACCGGCACCGTCGCCGAGGTTCCGGTGCAGGAGGGCCAGCGCGTCACCAACGGTCAGGTGCTGATCCGCCTGGACGACCGCGAGTTGGCCGCGGCGCTGGAGCAGGCCGAGGCCGTCGCCGCCCAGGCGGAAGCCCGGCTGCGCCAGATCGAGGAGCTGACCCTGCCCGCGGCACGCGCGGCGCTGCGCGAGGCGGAGGCGACACAGCTGAACGCCCAGCAGAACTACGACCGCGCATCCGAGCTCGCCCGCAGCGGCTTCGCCACAAGGGTGGCGCTGGACGAGGCGCGGAAGAACCTCGATGTCGCCCGCAACCAGGTCCGCACCGCCGAATTGCAGGTGGCCGCGGTATTGCCCGATGGCAGCGACCGGATGCTGGCGAAGACCCAGCTCACCGAGGCGCGCGCCGCCCGGGCGGTGGCCGCCACTAGGCTCGCCTATGCCACCATTGCCGCCCCGCGCGAGGGCGTGCTGATCACCCGCGACGTGGAACAGGGCAGCGTGGTCCAGCCCGGCCGCGCGCTGCTGGTGCTGGCTCCGGACGGGGCGATGCAGCTTGTGCTGCAGATCGACGAGCGCAACCTGGGCAAGCTCGCCGTCGGCCAGGCCGCACTCGCCTCCGCCGACGCCTATGCCGACCGGCGGTTCGCGGCCAGCCTGTCCTACATCAACCCGGCGGTGGATATCGCCCGCGCGGCGGTGGAGGTGAAGCTGACCGTCACCGACCCGCCGGCCTATCTCCGCCAGGACATGACCGTCTCCGTCGATATCGAAGTGGCCCGCCGGGAGGGCGCGCTGCTGCTGCCGATCCGCGCCCTGCGCGGCGCCCGCTCCCCGGCCCCCTGGGTGCTGGCCGTGCGCGACGGCCGGGCGGTGCAGGTGCCCATCCGCCTCGGCCTGCAAGGCAGCGCGCAGTTCCAGGTGCTCGACGGCGTGATGGACGGCGAGGCGGTGATCCCCGCCACGGCCGAGATCGCCGCCGGCCAGCGCCTGCGCGTGGCGCCATGAACCGGCTGCTGCCGATCGAGTGGGTCACGGCGATCCGCTTCCTGCGCGAGGGGCATCTGCAATCGCTGTTCATCATCACCGGCATCGCCATCGGCGTCGCCGTGATCGTCTTCATGTCGGCACTGCTGACCGGGTTGCAGGCGAACTTCCTCAAGCGCGTGCTCACCTCGCAGGCGCAGATCCAGCTGCTGCCGCCCGACCAGGTGGCACGCCCGCTGCGAGCCGCACCGGGGGTGGCGGAGATGGCCAGCGTGCAGCGCCCCAGCCAGCGCATCCTCTCCATCGACCAATGGCAGACGATCCGCGACCGGATGCTGGCAATGCCCGGCATCACCGCCGCCTCTCCCACCATGGCCGGCTCGGCCCTGGCGATCCGCGGCGAGGCCAGCCGCGCGATCTCGGTCTCCGGCATCGAGCCGGAGACGTATTTCCAGATCGTGCGCCTGCCGGACTACCTCGTCAGCGGCGTGGCCCGCCTCAGCAGCGACGACATCCTGATCGGCACCGAACTGGCGAAGGACCTCGGCGCCACGCTGGGCGACAAGCTGAACCTGCGCACCGCCTCGGGGACCACCGTGGTGCTGACGATCACCGGCCTCGTGGATTTCGGCAACAAGGGGGCAAATCTGCGGATCACCTTCATCGCCCTGCGCACGGCGCAATCGCTGCTGGGTGTGCCCGGTGGGGTCTCCACCATCGAGCTCGCGGTCGCCGACGTCTACGCCGCCGAGCGGCTCGCCCTGCAGATCGCGGCGACCAACGACGTGCAGGCCGACAGCTGGATCAAAACCAACGCGCAGTTCTTCACCGCCGTGCAGGCGCAGCAGACGTCCAACACCCTGATCCGCGCCTTCGTCGCGCTCTCCGTCGCCTTCGGCATCGCTGCGGTGCTGGTGGTCTCGGTCATTCAGCGCTCGAAGGACATCGGCATCCTGCGCGCGATGGGCGCCTCGCGCGGGCAGGTGATGGGCGTGTTCCTGATCCAGGGCGGCATGCTCGGCTTCGCCGGCTCCCTCGTCGGTGCGGCCATCGGCGTGGGCGGGCTGCTCTACTGGCACGGACTGGTGCGCCAGGCCGACGGCTCGGAGCTGTTCCCGCTGATCCTGGAGCGCCAGCTCTTCATCGCCACCGCCGTGCTGGCGACGCTGACCGGCCTGCTGGCGGCGGCGGCGCCGGCCCTGCGCGCCGCCCGGCTCGACCCCGTGGTGGCGATCCGTGGCTGAGCCGGTGCTCCGCCTGGAGCGGGTGTGCAAGGCCTACAACATCGGCCAAGCCAGCGAGACCGAAGTGCTGCACAACATCGACCTGGAGCTGAATGCCGGCGAATTCCTCGCCTTGATGGGCCCGTCCGGCTCATCGATGTGATCGACGGACGCATCAGCCGCTAGAGTAGGATGACGTCTGATAGGCGACGTCATCCTACTCCAGCACTTTGTTTTACCGCGTGATTCAGACCTCCGCGCGATTCCGCCTACGGTCATCACGCTCGAGCGCAAACCAGACGAGGACCGCATGTCCGGCACCACCAGCCCCGACGACCCCTACGCCATTCTCGGCGTGGCGCGCGACGCAAGTGCGGAGGATATCCGCCGCGCCTACCGCAAACTCGCCAAAACCCACCACCCCGACCTCAACCCCGGCAACAAGGTGGCCGAAGAGCGGTTCAAGGCGATCGCCTCGGCCAACGACCTGCTCAGCGACCCCGAAAAACGCGGCCGGTTCGACCGCGGCGAGATCGATGCCACCGGGCATGAGCGCCCGCCACGCCAAACCTACCGCGAGCATGCGGCAGGCGCGGGCGGGCGGCGTTACGGCCCCAGCCCGTGGGATGACGCGGATGCCGACGACATCCTCAACGCGGTCTTCGGCGCGCGCCGGGGCCCGGGCGGGGCAAGTCCCCGGCGCGGGCGGGACGAGCAGTACAGCCTGTCCGTCGCCTTCCTCGATGCGGTGCGCGGCACCACCAGCCGCCTCACCCTGCCAGGCGGGCAGACGTTGGACGTGAAGATCCCGCCCGGCACGGAGGAGGGCCAGGTGATGCGCCTGCGCGGCAAGGGCGGAAAAGGCAGCCAAGCCGGGCCGGATGGCGACGCGCTGATCGAAATCCGCATCGCCCCGCACCCCTTCTTTACCCGCGACGGCAGCGCGATCCGCCTCGAACTGCCGGTGACCCTGGCGGAGGCGGTGCTGGGCGGGCCAGTCGAGATCCCCACCCCCGGCGGCCCGGTGCGCATGCGCATCCCCGCGCATTCCGACACCGGCACCGTCCTGCGCCTGCGCGGCCGCGGCGTGCCGGCGCATGGCGACCGCCCGGCCGGCGACCTGCACGCGACCCTGCGCGTGGTGCTCGGCCCGCCGGATGCGGCGCTGGACGAATTCCTCGCCACCTGGAAGCCCGAGGGGCACCCGAACCCCCGTGCGGCGCTGGAGGGCGGGACATGATCGGCATCGAAGTGGTGCTCACCCAGGTCGTCGGGCTCGACCGCGGCGACCTCGAACGCTGGATCGACAACGACTGGGTGCGGCCGGACGGGCCGGACGGCGCCTACGTCTTCCGCGAGATCGACATCGCCCGCATCCGCCTGATCCGCGAACTGCGCGACGACATGAACATCAACGAGGAGGCGCTGCCGGTGGTGCTGCTCCTCCTCGACCAAGTCTATGACCTAAGGCGGCAATTGCGGATGTAGCGCGACCCCTGGGGGACGGGTAGGGAAGGAAGGGCTTCTTTTTTGCAAAAAAAGAAGCAAAAAACTTTTCTCCTGGCTTCGCCGACGAGCCGATCAGGAAATAGAAAGCCGGCGAAGCCAAAAAAAACCCGCCCGCGTCAGCACCCAACGCCGTGACCCAGCACCACACCAACGGATAAAGTTTTTTTGCTTCTTTTTGTTCACAAAAAGAAGACTTCCTTGCCTTCCTACCGCTTGCCTTCCTACGGCCCTACCGCGCGAACGGCGTAAAGAACCGTCGCCCGCCCAACACTTACGCCCGCGCGGCTTCCATCAGCGCCTTCATTTTGCGCACCACCGCCGGCAGGCCGTCGAACACCGCCTGGGCGATGATGAAGTGGCCGATGTTCAGTTCCATCACCTCGGGTATGGCGGCGATGGGGGCGACGTTGTCGTAGGTCAGGCCGTGGCCGGCGTGGCATTCCAGGCCGAGGCTCGCGGTGAGGCCGGCGGCTTCGCGCAGGCGGATGAGCTCATCGGCCTTGCCGTGGGCGTAGGCGCCGGTGTGCAGTTCCACGATGCTGGCCCCGATTTCGGCGCTGGCTTCCAGCTGCGCCCAGTCGGGATCGACGAACATCGACACACGGATGCCGGCATCGCGCAGCCGGTGGACGATGGGCAGCAGGGCCATGCGGTGGCCGGCGACATCGAGGCCGCCTTCGGTGGTCACTTCGGTGCGCTTTTCCGGCACGATGCAGCAGGCGTTGGGGCGGGCCTTCAGGGCGATGGCGAGCATTTCCTCGGTGGCGGCCATTTCGAAGTTCAGCGGCGCGTCGATCAGGCCGCGGATGCGCAGCACGTCGGCGTCGCGGATGTGGCGGCGGTCCTCGCGCAGATGGATGGTGATGCCGTCCGCCCCGGCGGCGATCGCCATCTGCGCCGCCACGAGCGGATCCGGGTAGTGCTCGCCCCGGGCGTTGCGCAGGGTGGCGACGTGGTCGACGTTGATGCCCAGGCGTTGAGGGGTCATGCGGCGCGCTCCCTGCGGGTGGCAAGCGTGGTGGCGAGGTCGATGGCGGCGATCAGGCTGGTGGGGTCGGCGATGCCCTGGCCGGCGATGTTGAACGCCGTGCCGTGGTCCGGCGAGGTGCGGATGATCGGCAGGCCGAGGGTGACGTTGACGCCGTGCGCCATGTCCAGCGTCTTCAGCGGGATCAGTGCCTGGTCGTGATACATGCCCAAGGCCGCGTCGTAGCGCAGGCGGAAGGCGGGGGTGAACATGCTGTCGGCGGCAAACGGGCCGCTGGCGTCGATGCCCTCGGCGCGGAGCTGCGCGATGGCCGGGGCGATGATGGTGATCTCCTCCTCGCCCATCGTGCCGTCCTCGCCGGCATGCGGGTTGAGGCCGGCGACTGCGAGACGCGGCGCGGCGATGCCCCAGTCCCGCTGCAAGGCGGCGTGGGTGACGCGGGCGACGGCGACGATGCGCTCCACCGTGATCATCTCCAGCATCCGCCGCAGCGAGGCATGCACGGTCACCGGCACCACGCACAGATCGGGGGAGGCGAGCATCATCACCGGCGTCATGGCGCCGGTGAGTGCGGCGAGGAATTCGGTGTGGCCGGGATGCGGGAAGCCGATGCCGGTCAGCGTCGATTTGTGGATGGGGTTGGTGACGACGGCTGCGGCCTCGCCGGACTGGGTCAGGCGCACGGCCTGCTCGATCGAGGCGATGACGGAAGGCGCGTTCGCCGGGTCGGGCGTGCCGGGAACCGGCGGCACGGCGAGGCGGACCGGCAGCACCGGCAAAGCGTGCGGGAAGATGGCGGAGGCGGCGGAGGCGGCGTTGACGATGCGGATCGGCACGTCCAGCCCCAGCCGGGCGGCAATGCCGGCCAGGCGGTCGGGGTCATCCAGCGCCACGAAGGGCCGCCCGCTGCGCCGCGCCTGCCAGGCCTTGAGCGAAAGCTCCCCGCCGATCCCAGCCGGGTCTCCCATCGTCAGCGCCACCGGTCGTGTCATGCTTTAACCCTAAGTGGAAAAGTTTTTTGGTTCTTTTTTCCAAAAAAGAACACCTGCCTTACTTCCTGCCCTGCTCGTCCTGCCTGGGCGTGATCCCGTAAGGCTTTACCAGCGCCCAGACATGCGCCGGCACCATGTTGCGCAGGCGCCTGCCATGCTGGCGGCGCAGGTGCAGCACGGTCTCCACCGCCTTCATCTCCACCCGCGCCCGGGCGAACTCCAGCCCACGCGGGCCGATCCGCGGCATCAGCCAGCCGACCAGCGGGCGCAGCCAGTTGGGCATGCCGCGCAACGGCAGGCCTCCGGCGGCACGTTCGGTGTTTTTCATGAAGCCGGTGACCGGCCCGGCGCGCTTGCCGGCGCTGCCCGGTGCGGTGGTCGTCACCTCTTCGCCGAGGGCCGCCAACAGCTCCTCGCCACGCTCGTTGCGCACCAGCAGCCACTGCTCGCCCTGGCCGGCCATGTAGCCCACGGTGATGTCGGCCAGCACGTTGGTGTAGTCGACGCAGGTGCGGCAGGTCAGCGGAAAGAAATCGGATGGCAATTTGGAAATCGGCAGTTGCAGGAAGGGGATTTCCTTCGTGCGCCCATCGGTGAAGCGCAGCTCCACCTTGTAGTCGGCGCGGAATTCCAGATAGGTGATCGTCTTCGGATCGGGCGCCAGCAGGGCCAGGAAATCCCAAAACTTCTCGGTGGTGGTGTTGTCCGAACAGGGCGTGCCGATGACGTAGATGCGCTCGAAGCCGAGGCTCTGCTCGATCGCGCGCAACGCATAAACCTGGCAGGGAATACCGATGACGGCGATGCGCTTGTGCCCGGCCGCGGCGGCCGGTTCCAGCAAGGCGAGCAGCGGCGCGTAGCCCATCCGCATGCCCCGCGCCTGCGCCATGCCCTCGGCCTTGGTGATCAGCACCGGCACCGGCCGCCAGCGGTCCTCGGCCTCGGCGGCCATCGTCAGCACCGCATCGACGGCCCCGGCCTCCAGCAGCCTCTCGGCGATCCGCGTCGCAATCCCCGTCCACTGCGCCCCGGCGATCGGCGCCTTGAGGCGGGCGCGGAGCATCCGGCGGAAGGGGCCGAAATGCAGTTCGTCCGGGCGGGCGGGATCGCGCGCCCGGCCGTGCACCTGCGTCTCCAGCTTCGGGTAGTCCGGCGCGATGAACTGGCAGGCGGTGCCGCAGTCCTTCGGTGTGGCGGTGCGCGAAATGCCGCAATCCGTGCACAACCCGCGTGGCGCGGCAGCCCGCAACGCCGGCGCGGTGACGCTCAAGCGCCGGCCTTGCGCAGCTGAAACAGCGCCTGCTCACCGAAGATGTTGGCCAGACCTGGGGAGCGGCGCCACGGCGAGCTCTGCCCCGCCTCATCCACCGCCAGCCATTTCTCCACCGTGTAGCCCTCCTCGTCGCACAGCACGAAGAAGTCGCGGATGGTGCAGGGATGGATGTTCGGCGTCTCATGCCACGGCTTGGCCCACACCGAGGTCATCGGCATCCGCCCGGTCCACAGCAACTGCCAGCGCACCTGCCAGTGCCCGAAATTCGGAAAGCTGACGATCGCATGCCGCCCGATCCGCAGCATCTGCCGCAGCACCTCGCGCGGCCGCTCCACCGCCTGCAACGTGCGCGACAGCACGACGAAATCGAACGCCCCATCCGGATACTGCGACAAGTCCGTATCGGCATCGCCATGCACCACCGGCAGCCCGTGGATGACCGCGCGCGTCACCTCCGCCATATCCAGCTCGATCCCCCGCGCATCACACCCCAGCGTGCGGTACAGATGCTCGATCAGCATCCCATCCCCGCAGCCGATATCCAGCACCCGGCTCTCCCGCGGCACCATCTCGGCGATCAGCCGAAGATCGAGGCGCATATTCTTGGCGACATAGCGGACCGGCGGTTGCGCGTTCACAGCTTCGCATGCTCCGCGCAGCCGGCGAGGAAGCCCGCCAGCGTCCGATGAAAATCGGGCTCGTCCAGCAGGAACGCATCATGCCCCTTGTCGGATTCGATCTCGACGAAGCTGACATTCGCCGCCGCCCGGTTTAGCGCCCGCACCACCGCCCGGCTTTCAGTGGTGGGATACAGCCAGTCCGAGGTGAAGCTGATGAGGCAAAACCGCGTCGGCGTCCCCCGGAACGCGGCCGAGAGGTCGCCGTCATGCTCGGCCGCAAGGTCGAAGAAATCGCAGGCCCGCGTGATCGACAGATACGAATTGGCGTCGAACCGCTGCACGAAGGTGCTCCCCTGGTGCTGCAGATAGCTCTCCACCTCGAACATGTCGCCGAAGAACGACAGCGCCGCCGCCCCCCGCAACCGCCGCCCGAACTTCCGCTCCAGCGCCTGCTCAGACAGATAGGTGATGTGCGCCGTCATCCGCGCCACCGCCAACCCCCGCGCCGGCACGATCCCCTGCTCCCAATACCGCCCACCCGCCCAGTCGGGGTCGCCAAGGATCGCCTGCCGCCCCACCTCATTGAACGCAATATTCTGCGCCGAATGCCGCGCCGCCGTGGCGATCGGCACGGCGGCAAACACGGCTTCGGGATAGGCGGAGGCCCATTGCAGCACCTGCATGCCGCCCATCGAGCCGCCGATCACGGCGAACAGGCGCGCAATCCCGAAATGCTCGATCAACCGCTTCTGCGCCCGCACCATGTCGCGGATCGTCACTGGCGGAAAATCCGTGCCCCACAGGCCCGGCCCGTCCTCACGCGCGCTCGCCGGCCCGGTCGAGCCCATGCAGCCGCCCAGCACATTGGTGGAGATGACGAAGAACTTGTCGGTGTCGATCGGCCGCCCCGGCCCCACACACATCTCCCACCAGCCAGGCTTGCCGGTCAGCGGATGCGCATCCGCCACATACTGGTCGCCGGTGAGTGCATGGCAGATCAGGATGGCGTTGGTTCGGGCCGCGTTCAGCGTGCCATAAGTGCGATAGGCGACCGTGTGAGTGCCCAGCACCACGCCGCATTCCAGCGCCAGCCCGTCCGTGAAGGTGACGTGCTGGTGGGCGGGGGCGGCGCGCGCGGCCGGGGGCGGGGGGGTGTCCATCGCAGGCCCAGCATATGCGGCCCCCCCGGCCGGCTTGCAACCGTCCCGCACAGCTTGCCTTTGCGTTTGCGGTAGCATCCGCTATTCCACATCGCCCCCAGCTTGCGCGAGACGATGTCCCCTCCAGGCCCTCCCACCGACCCCTCCACCGACCCTGCCTCCGCCGGCACGCTCGCCCGGCTGCGCGCCGAGATCGACCGCATCGACGATGCCATGCACGACCTGCTGATGCAGCGGGCCGAAGTGGTGAAGCGCGTCGGACGCGAGGGCGGCAAGGGGGGCGTGGCCATCCGCCCCGGACGCGAGGCGGAGATCCTTCGCCGCCTGCTCGCCCGCCACCAGGGCGATCTGCCGCCGCGGGTGCTGCCGCGCATCTGGCGGGAGCTGTTTGCCGCCACGACGACAATGCAAGGCAGCTATGTTGTAACCGTGTGCGAACCCGACCCCTCCGCCGCAGCAGGCATCCCGGCGCTCCAGCCCTTGGCGCGCGAGCATTTCGGCGCGCTGACGCCGATGCGCGTGCATCGCACCCCCGCCCAGGCGATCGGCGAGGTCAGCGCCCGCACCGCGATTGCCGCCGTGCTGCCGATGCCGCGCGAGGATGAGACTCCGCGCGAAGCCTGGTGGACCGCCCTGATGCACCGCGACGAGCCGCGCATCCACGTCGTCGCCCGCCTGCCATTCTGGTCCAAGCGACCGGAGGGCGCCCCCCAGGCCCACGCCCTCGTCGTCGCCGCCGTGGCACCCGATGCCTCCAGCCACGACCGCAGCCTGATCGGCCTGGAGCTGAACCCCGCCACCAGCCGCACCCGCCTCACCGCCGCCCTGGCCGCGGCCGGACTGCCCGCCACCTCGATCCTGCTCCGCCGCGATCCGGTGGCCGCGCAGGCTTTGGTCGAGGTCGAAGGGATGCTCGCCGAATCCGATCCGCGCCTGGCCGCCCTGACGGACGTGCTGCGTCGGCCGGTGATCCTGGGCGCCTATGCCGTGCCCGTCGATGGAGATGCCGCATGACCGCTCCGAAGCCCCGCGACGCCGTGATGCAGATCCACGCCTACGTCGCCGGCGAGTCGAAGCTCGCCCACGTCAACCGCATCATCAAACTCTCCTCGAACGAGGGCGCCTTCGGCCCGCCGCTGAGTGCGACCGCCGCCGCCATCAAGGTTGCCGGCGAGCTGCACCGCTACCCCGACGGCGCCTCGGTCGGCCTGCGCGAGGCCCTGGCCGCGCATCACGGCCTGCCCGCCGCCCAGATCGTCTGCGGCACCGGCTCAGACGAGCTGATCCAGATCCTCTGCCACGTCTATGGCGGGCCGGGGACGGACATCCTGATGAGCATGCACGGCTTCACCATGTACCAGATCGCCGGCACCTATGCCGGCAGCCGGGTCCTGCGCGCCCCCGAACAGAACCTCACCACCGACGTGGACGCGCTGCTCGCCGCCGTCACGCCGGAGACGAAGATGGTTTTCGTCGCCAACCCGAACAACCCGACCGGCAGCCTGCTGCCCGAATCCGAAATGACCCGCCTGCGCGCCGGCCTGCCCAGCGACGTGCTGCTGGTGATCGACGCCGCCTACGCCGAATACGTCGAAGACCCCGGCTACGACCCCGGCGTGGCGCTAGTCGATGCCGGCGAGAACACGGTGATGCTGCGCACCTTCTCCAAGGTCTACGGCCTCGGCGGGCTGCGGGTGGGCTGGATGTATGCCCCGCCGGCGGTGATCGACGCGGTGAACCGGGTGCGCGGCGTGTTCAACGTCAATCTCGTCGCCCAGGCCGCCGCCCTGGCCGCCCTGTCCGAGCCGGGCTGGGTCGAAAAGTCGCGCGCCCACAACACCAAATACCGCGCGGTGATGGCGCAGGGCCTCGCCCGCATCGGCCTGAAAACCTGGCCGACCGAAGGCAACTTCATGCTCGTCGATTTCGACAGCGCCACCCGCGCCAAGGCGGCTGACGCGGCGCTGAAATCGCACGGCATCATCGTCCGCGCCGTCGCCGGCTACGACATCCCGACCTGCCTGCGCGTCACCGTCGGCACCGCCGAGGAAGTCGGCCTCGTCATCGACGCGCTCACGAGCTTTATGGCGAGCCCCCAAGCCCATGGCTGAACCCGTCTTCCGCCGGCTGGCCCTGCTCGGCATCGGCCTGATCGGCAGCTCCGTCGCCCGCATCGCGAAAGAGCGCGGCGACCTGGCCGCCGAAGTCGTCGCCAACGCCCGCACCCAGGCAACCCTCGACCGCGTCATGGAACTCGGCATCGCCGACCGCGTCGAACTCGACCCCGCGAAAGCCGTCGAGGGGGCAGATTGCGTCATGCTCTGCGCGCCCGTCGGCGCCTACGAAGCGCTCGCCACCGCCATCGCCCCGCACCTCGCCCCCGGCTGCATCATCACCGATGTCGGCTCCACCAAGCAGTCCGTCATCCGCGACGTCGGCCCCCTCGTCCCCGCCGGCGTCCATTTCGTCCCCGCCCACCCGCTCGCCGGCACCGACGCCGAAGCCGTCGAAACAGTCATGGAACTCTGGCGCCGCTGCGGCTCGATGGTCGAGGCGATGGAACCCGCCCACCACGACCGCGTGGTCGCCATCGTCAGCCACTTGCCCCATCTCATCGCCTTCACCATCTGCGGCACCGCCGACGACCTGGAAGACGAAAGCCGCCAGCAAGTCCTGAAATTCGCCGCCTCCGGCTTCCGCGACTTCACCCGCATCGCCGCCTCAGACCCGGTGATGTGGCGCGACATCTTCCTCAATAACCGCGAAGCCCTGCTGGAAATGCTCGCCCGCTTCGTCGAAGACGCACAGGCGATGGCCCGCGCCGTCCGCTGGGGCGAGCCGACCTACATCGAAGACAAAATCAAACGCGGCCGCGTCATTCGGCGGAGTTTGATCGAGATGAAGCAGGCGTAGGCAAGAATCTTCTTTTTGTGAACAAAAGGAAGCAAAAAAACTTTATTCCTTTGTGATCGGCTCTCCCCACAAAACCCGTCATCCTGAGGCACTTGCCGAAGGATCCAAGCTTTTTCGCCCCACCGCCCCCGCCTCCCCGTTTAACGCCAACTCCCGTTGATCAGAACGCATGTGCCCATTTTCGTGATCCGATGGACATGATGCGTAATGGCTGATCGATGAGACGGCTCCACTGGTGGCAGCAATGTTCGACGATGTCTTCGTGGTCGCGGAAGATGCGGTTGGATAGCCAATCGTCGCGCATGAACTGCCAGACGTTCTCGATGACGTTGAGCTCCGGGCACTTCGGCGGAAGAGGCAGCAGCGTGATGTTGGCCGGCACGGTGACGTCGGCCGAGCGGTGCCATCCGGCCTGATCGAGCATCAGAGCGGCGTGCCGGCCTGGGCTGCCAGCGCCTGGCGATGCGCGTCGGTCAATAATGGCGTCGGACCAGGCGCCTTACGGTCGCACAGCCCGTCCGGCCCTTCGGCATTGAAGCGAACCACCCAGTCCCGCACAATCTGCAGCGTGACGGTGCCGATCAACGCCGCCTGCTGGCTCTGGCCGCCATCGTAGATCGCGGCCAGAGCCAGCAGGCG
>CAMCJI010000122.1 GCA_945874805.1 Asaia bogorensis
GCGAGGGCGCGGGCGATGCCGGCGCGGTCGGCTTCGGGGTTTTGGTTGGCCCACCATTTTTTGCCCGGGGCGCCGGCCATGACGATTGTGGCGAAGCGGCGGCCCTGGATCGCCTCGATGGTGGTGGAATTGAAGTGGGCGTGGAAGCCGTGCTGGGTGGCGAGGTTTGAGCCGACGAAGCCGGTGTGGCCGATCAGGGCGTCCATTGGGGGGCTTCCTCGGCTTCGGTGCGGGAGAGGAGCCAGCCGTCGATGATGACGACGTCGCCGGCGGCGAAGTCGGCGCGGATTCGGGCTTCGCGCGCCAGGGTCGGGGCGGGGAGGGCGAGCAGCAGGGTCTGGCGGCGGGTGATCTGCATGCGGGGATTTTGCGGTCAGCCGAGGTGGCGGCGCAAGCGGTCGGCGAGGCGCAGGGCCAGGGCGACGATGGTCAGCGTGGGGTTGGCCGCACCCGCGGTGGGGAAGACGGAGCTGCCGGCGATCGAGAGGTTGGCGATGCCGTGGACGCGGCAGTCGGCGTCGACGACGCCTTGGCGGGGGTCTGTGGACATGCGGGTGGTGCCCATGTGGTGGCGGCTGCCGCGGATGTCCGGCGGGGGCCAGGGGGCTTGGGCTGCGGCGATGTTCACGCGGCCGAGGCCGAGGCGGCCGAATTCGAGGCCGAGGAGGTGCAGGGCGCGGGCGAAGGTGCGGTGCTCGGTTTCGCTGAGGCGCCAGTCGAGGATGAGGCGGGGCTGGCCGAGGGCGTCGCGGTCGGGGCCGAGGGTGACGCGGCTGTCTCGGTTGGGGGCTTGCTCGATGTTGAGGTCGATGATGGCGCCTTGGGGCGGCGCGCCGGGGCGGGGCGGGGTGGTGAAGGGGCTGGTGGCCGCACCGGTGAGGCGGCGGTAGAGGCGGTCGGCGGCGAGGTCGGTGTCGGCGAGGATGCGGCGGAGGTGCTCCCAGGCGTCGGGCGGCCAGGTGAGGCCGGCGGCGGCGCCGAGGAGGCTGCGCAGGCTGTCCAGGCTCTCGGTGACGCGGGCGAGCGGGGTGAGGACGGCGCGGAAGCTGCCGATGGGCTCGGCACGCAGGAGGGCGGGGGAGGGGAGGAGGGCGGCGACGGCGGTGGGGTGTTCGCCGAGGAGGAGGGGGGGGATGCGGGCGTTGTCGGCGAAGCGGATATGGCCGGCGAGCGGAATCCAGGGGTGATCCATGAAGCAGCGGCCGACCATGTCGTGGTCGTTGGCGAGGCCGGTGGGGCGGGTGCGGCGGGAGAGGAGGAGGAGGCGGGGGTTTTCGAGGCCGCCGGTGGCGAGCACCGTCTCGAGGGCGGTGACGGTGAAGGCGGTGTGGGCGAGGGTGCGGACGGCGATGCGCTCGACGCGGGTGGCGGTGGGGTTGGTGAGGAGTTCGGTGGCGTTGGCGTGCAGGTAGACGGTGATGTTGGGGGCAGCTTCGAGGGCGGGGCGGTAGGCCTCGCCGAAGCGGGTGGGGGGGCTGACCTGGAAGATGCGGAGGGCGAGGCGGGCGGGGTCGAATGCCGGGGCGTCGGGGATCGCGGGGTTGTCCCAGTCGGTTTGGGGGAGTTCGCAGAGGGCGGCGGCGCGGGGGTAGTAGGGGGCGAGGGTGGCGGGGGTGATGGGCCAGCCGCTGCCGGGGATCGCGGGGCGGTGGGCGAAGTCGATGGCGTCGAGCGGGCGGCACCAGCCGGCCCAGTGGTTGGTGGAGCCGCCGAAGTAGCGCAGGCGGGAGACGTCGGTTGGTTCTTTTCCGGGGCCTTTGATTGTGCCGGCGGCGAGGGCCTGGGTGGGGGATTCGAATTCGAGGCCGCCGCTTTCGATGAGGGCGACGCGCAGGCCGGTGCCGATCAGGGCGTGGGCGATGGCGATGCCGGCGGCACCCGCGCCGATGACGCAGATGTCCGATTCGATGATTGTGCCGTCTGGCAGGCTGCGCGACTCGACGAACATCGCAGTCGCGTAGCAACGGGGGCGTTGGCGCGCAATGCAGGGGGGTGCAGGCGGGTTGAATACGCCGATGCATGCGGGGAAATGCAAGAATTTGGTGTTTTGCGGTCGATCATGTCCGATTTGTCAAGATATGCGGGGAAAATTTGGCTTTGACTGTCTTGGCAGAGATGAAAAATTGCGTATATTTCGCGAAATTTCATAGAGCAGGACACCATGAGCGATAGTTCTTCCCGACCCACACTTTTGGCGCTGACCGCGCAGATCGTCGCGGCGCATGTTGGGCATAATTCCGTGCCGCGGGAGACGCTGCCGGCATTGATTGAGTCCATCTACACGACGCTGAGCAAGGTGGGTGTGCAGGCAGAGGCGCCGAAGCAGCCGGAACCGGCAGTGCCGGTGAAGCGCTCGATATTTCCGGACTACATCGTTTGTCTGGAAGACGGGAAGCGGCTGAAGATGCTGAAGCGGCATTTGCAGACCTCGTATAATATGAGCCCGGCGCAATACCGCGAGCGTTGGGGCCTGGCGGCGGATTATCCGATGGTTGCACCGAACTATGCTGCGAAGCGATCCAGCCTGGCGAAGTCGATTGGGCTTGGCCGCAAGGCGGCGGTGCCGGTGGTGGAAGCAGCCCCGGTGGCGGCGCCGGCCAAGCGTGGACGCAAGCCGAAGGCGGGCTGATTTTTTCAGCCGTGGACGTGAGAAGGGCCGCCCGGCTTGCGCCGGGCGGCCCTTTTCGTTGGTGCGCTCAGAGAGTGCCGATCAGGCTTTTGCGGCCTGGATCGCGTTCCACACCGCCTGCGGGGTGGCGGGCATGTTGATGTGGGTGATGCCGAGGCCGGAGAGGGCGTCGACCAGGGCGTTCATCACTGCCGGCAGGGCGCCCGCGCAGCCGGCTTCGCCGCAGCCTTTGGCGCCGAGGTCGTTGGTGCGGGCGGGGACGGGGTGGGAGTTGAAGCCGATGTCCGGGAACTGGTCCGCCCGGGGCATCGCGTAGTCCATGTAGGAGCCGGTGAGGAACTGGCCGTCCTCGTCGTACACCGTGGCCTCGCCGAGGGCCTGGCCGATGCCCTGGGCGATGCCGCCATGGGCCTGGCCGGCGACCATCAGCGGGTTCAGCAGGACGCCGAAGTCGTTGACGGTGTTGTAGGCGACGACATCGACCTCGCCGGTGTCGGGATCGACTTCGACTTCGCAGATATGGCAGCCGTTGGGGAAGGCGCTGGGGACGCCGGGGAAGACCAGGGCGGCATCGAGGGTGGAGGGCACGCCCTCCGGCAGGTCGCGGCCGCGCAGGGCTTCGGCGAGCTCAAGGATGCCGATGGCGCGGTCGGTGCCGGCGATGCGGAAGGTGCCGGCGCCGGCGGTGATGTTGAACTCGATGTCGGCCTCGGCGGCCTCCAGGACGTAGGCGGCAGCCTTGCGGCCTTTCGCGACGACTTCGGTGCTGGCGGCGGCAAGGGCGCCGCCGCCGTTCATCGCCGAGCGGGAACCGCCGGTGCCGCCGCCGGCCAGGAGCTGGTCGGAATCGCCCTGGACGAGGCGGATCTTGTCGAACGGGACGCCGAGGCGGTCGACGACGACCTGGGCGTAGGGGGTCCAGTGGCCCTGGCCGTAGTCGAGCGTGCCGGAGACCATGGTGACGGTGCCGTCCGTCTCGAAGCGGATGCCGCCCATTTCGTTGTTGGCCGGCGCGGTGACTTCGAGATACTGGCCGATGCCCAGCCCACGAAGCTTGCCAACCTTGCGCGACTCCGCGCGCCGCGCCGGGAAGCCGGACCAGTCGGCGGCGGCGAGCGCCTGGTCGAGGATGGTGGGGAAGTCGCCCGAATCATATTCCATCGTGGAGGGCGCCTTGTAGGGCATCATCTCCGGGGTGATGTGGTTGCGGCGGCGAAGCTCGATGCGGTCGATGCCCATTTCGCGGGCGGCGGTGTCGATCAGGCGTTCCATGTAGTAGTTGCCCTCCGGCCGGCCGGCGCCGCGATAGGCGCCGACGGGGGAGGTGTTGGTGAACATGCACTTCACCGCGGCGTACATCACCGGGGTGCGATAGACGCCGATGATGTTCTTCACGATGTTCATCGTCGGCGGCAGGGTGGTGGCGTTGGAGAGCACCGCGCCGACATTGCCGTAGCCGGTGACGCGCAGGGCGAGGAAATGGCCGTCCTTGTCCAGCGCGAGTTCGGCGGTGTGGTCGTGGTCGCGGCCGTGGCTGTCGGAGAGGAAGCTCTCGCTGCGCTCATCGGTCCATTTCACCGGGCGGCCGAGGGCCTTCGCGGCGGTGAGAATGCAGACATATTCGGGGTAGCAGGAGGCCTTCATGCCGAAGCTGCCGCCGACATTGCCGGTGAGCACGCGCACGCTGGCGGGGGTGGCGCCCATGACGCCGGCGACCGCATTGCGCAGGCCGAAGACGCCCTGGCAGCCGACGCGCAGGACGATGCGGCCGTCGGCATCGAATTCGCCGATGGCCGAGCGCGGCTCCATCGCGGCGACGACGATGCGGCTGTTCAGGATGGACAGCTTGGTGACGTGGGCGGCTTTGGCGAACTGCGCCTCGGTGAGGTCAGCGTTGCCGAATTCCCAGTCGAGCACGACGTTGCCGGCGGCCTCCGCATAGATCTGCGGGGCACCGGGGGCGGCGGCCTGGGCGGGGGTGGTCACCGCGGGCAGCATGTCGATATCGGCCACCACGGCTTCGGCGGCGTCCTTCGCCTGCTTGGCGGTCTCGGCGACGACGAAGGCCAGCGGCTGGCCGACGTAGCGCACGCGGTCCTCGGCCAGGGCGTATTGGACGGGTTTGGCGACCGGGCTGCCGTCCCTGTTGGCGCCGGTGACGTTGGCGGCCATCGGCTTGACGCCGGCGGCCTTGAGGTCGGCCACCGTGTAGATGCCGAGCACGCCGGGCAGGGCGCGGGCTTCCGCGGTGTCGATGCCGGTGATCGTGCCGTGGGCGATGCGGCTGCGGACCATCACCGCGTAGGCCTGGCCGGGCAGGTTGAGGTCGTCGGTATAGCGGCCCTCACCGCGCAGCAGCACCGGGTCCTCCAGCCGCGAGACGGATTGGCCCACGGCGTAGCGGCCGGGGGTCATCAGGTCGGGCGACAGGCGGGAGGGCGGGGTGGCGACGTTCATGGGGTGGTCTCCGGGACGGTTGGGCTCAGTGGCCACATGGTGCGGCGCAGCGAAGGGTAAAGTGGCGCCCTGGCGGCGGTTAGGCAACCCGTGGGGCGTTGGGGAAGGAAGGGAAGGTGCGTCCGGTCGACGACCCTTGGAAGACAAGTGACAGGAAGGCAGGATTCTTCTTTTTGCGAACAAAAAGAAGCAAAAAAACTTTATCCGTTTGGCGGAGCTTTAGCGGCAGCGGCGGTTCTTGGGGCGGGCGGATTTTTTTGGCTTCGCCGGTTTTCAATCGACTGTCCGGCATCTCGGCGAAGCCATGGATCAAGAGTTTTTTGCTTCTTTTTTTCAAAGAAGAAGACGCTTTCTGCCACTTGCCTGCCCGTCTTCGGGTTACGGCCGCCAGGTGGCGCGCGCGATCAGGGGGATGGCGATGAGCAAAGCGAGCACGAGGGCGACGACGCCCGGCCAGCCGGCTGTGTGGAAGGCGAGGCCGGGCACCACGCCGCCCAGGGCGCCGCCGATGTAGAAGATGGTGACGTAGAGGCCGACGGCGCTCGATTTCGCGCTGGTCACCGCCACGCCGATATGGCCGAGGCTCAGGCCCTGCACGACGAACAGGCCGCCGCAGAGGCCGGCGAGGCCGAGGATGGCCAGCGCGGTGGAGGGGGCGAGGGTCAGCAGCAGGCCGGCGCCGGCCAGGGTGACCGTCAGCGCCAGGGTGGGCAGGCGGCCGAGGCGGACGGTGATCGGGGCGGCGATCGAGGTGGTGACGAGGCCGAGCAGATAGACGGTGAAGACGAGGCCGAGCTCGGCCGCCGAGAGGGAGTGCGGCGGGGCGCTGAGGTGAAAGTTCACGAAGGTGAAGACGGCGACGTTGGAGAACAGCATGCAGAAGCCGACCGCGCAGGTGCCGAGCAGAGCGGTGTTGCCGAGATGGGCGCGGTAGGCGCGGAAGGTCGCGCCGAGGCCGCCTCTCAAAGCGACGAAGCGGCGCTCGGGCGGCAGCCATAGCGCGATCAAAGCGGTGCCCAGCAGGGTCAGGCCGGCGACTGCGACGAAGGCCCAGCGCCAGCCGGCGGCGGTGGAGACGAGGCCGGCGATGAAGCGGCCGCCGAAGCCGCCGATGATCGAGCCCATGGCGTAGGCGGTGACCGCGCGCACGGCCTCGGCGCCCTGGCACTCGTCGGCGACATAGGCGACGGCGACGGTGAAGATGAAGGGCAGGGTGACGCCTTGCAGGAAGCGCCAGAATAGCAGGGTCTCCAGGCTTTGCGCGGTGGCGGCGAGGAGCGTGGGGAGGACCAGGATCAGGCAGGCCGCCAGGATGATGCGGCGGCGACCAAGGCGGTCGGAGATGGCGCCGGCGAAGGGGGCGATGAGGGCGACGGCGAGCAGCGGGGCGGTGACGGACAGGCCGGTTTGGGCTGCGGGGACGGCGAACTCGGTGGTCAGCGCCGGCAGGATGGATTGCGGGGTGTAGAGATTGACGAAGGTGGCGCAGCCGCACAGGCCTATGGCGAGGCGGCGGTGCGGGGACGAGGCGGGATCGGCGGCGCTCACCCCTTGTCCGGGGCGGCCATCACCGGCGCGCAGGCGGCGGGCAGGCGGGGCGGCTTGCGCGGGCCGGGGGTGGCGGGGCTGGGCTCGCGCGGTTCGAACCACCATTGCAGCGTGGCGTCGCAGCCGTCGCCGGGGGGCGGCGGGGGCGGCTGGGTGCAGAGCGGGCTGCCGGCGGGGCAGGTGAAGGCGATGTGGAAATGCGCGGCGTGGCCGTACCAGGGGCGGACGAGGCGGAGCCAGCTGCGGTCGCCGGTGACCTCCTGGCAGAGCTGCTTCTTGATCGCGGGGTTGACCAGCAGGCGGTCGACGCGCGGCAGGGTGGCGGCGAGGCGGAGCAGAGTGATGTGCCCGGGCTTCCAGCGGGCGGGGTCTACCGCGCGGCCGTCCGGGCGGACGAGGCTGACGGGCTGGATGGTCTCACGCTGGGCGGCGGAGAGCGGCGGGTGGGGGGGCGTGATGTCGAGCCAGACATCGGCCTCGATGCCGCGCTGGTGGCTTGCGTGACCGGCCATGGGGCCGCCGCGGGGGTTGGAGATGTCGTTCATGTAGAGGTCGGGCAGGCCGGCGGCGCGGGTGCGCTCGGCGAGGAGGAGGAGCTGGGCGACGGCGTCCGGATGGCCCCAGAAATGGCTTTGGCGCTGGCGGATCGTTTGCATACCGGGGGCGATGTCTGGCAGGCGGACGGCGCCGGCGACGCAGCCGCTGGCGTTGCCGCCGATGGCCTGCGCGGGGCCGGGGGCGGGGGTGCGGTGGGGAGTGGCGGGCGCGGGGATGGTGGGGTCGGCTGCCAGTGCCGGGGCGGCGAGCAGAAGCAGGAGGAGGGCGAGCGCCTTCACATGCCCGGCCCCGGGACCGAGAGGTAGGCGAGGCGCTTGACCTCCTTGCGGCCGCGGGAGACGGAGTCGAGCACCAGGCCGGCGTTCAGGGCGAGGAAGGCGACGATGACGAGGCCGGTGGCGAGCACGCCGGTGGGCAGGCGCAGGACGAGGCCGGTGCGCAGGAACTCCGTCACGATGGGCAGGCCGACGCCGATGCCGGCCAGCAGCAGCAGCAGGGCGGCGATGGAGAAGAATTGCAGCGGCCGCTCCTCCTTCACCAGAATGACGATGGTGCGCAGGATGCGGATGCCGTCGCGGTAGGTGTTGAGCTTGGAGACCGAGCCGACCGGGCGGTCCTTGTATTTGGTGACGACTTCGCCGAGGGGCATTTTCAGTTCGAGGGCGTGGACGGTGAACTCGGTTTCCGTCTCGAAGCCGGCGGCCAGGGCGGGGAAGGTTTTGACGAAGCGGCGGCTGAAGACGCGGTAGCCGGAGAGCATGTCGGAGATGCGGTTGCCGAAGATGGTGGCGACCATGCCGGTGAGCACGGCGTTGCCGAGGCGGTGGCCGGGGCGGTAGGCGGCCTGGATGTCGGTGACGCGGGTGCCGGTGACCATGTCGAGCTGTTCGTCGAGCAGTTTGGCGACCATCGCGGGGGCGGAGGTGGCGTCGTAGGTGTCGTCGCCGTCGACGAGGACGTAGATGTCGGCCTGGACGTCGGCGAAGGCGCGGCGGATGACGTTGCCTTTGCCTTGCAGCATCTCGCGGCGGACGATGGCGCCGGCGGCGCGGGCGGCGTCCGCGGTGCCGTCTGATGAGTTGTTGTCGTAGACGTAGATGTCGGCCGCGGGCAGGGCTGCGCGGAAGTCGGCGACGACGCGGCCGATGGCGACCACCTCGTTCCAGCAGGGGATCAGAACGGCTACGCGCAAGGCGGTCTGCTGCATGGGAACCATCCGTGGAGTGGGCGGGACGCGGGTATCGTTCTAACCCACCCGGCCGGGCGTGCAATATCCGGTTGCCGCGCCGCGCCGGCGCTGCCATCGTCTGTTACCGTCATTCGGGACGGGGCGGCGGCCGTTCGCCTTCCCGATCATCACCGCAGGGAGCCTTCACGCATGAAACGTCGCAGCCTGATGCAGGGATTGAGCGCCACCGCCGGCGCCTTGGCGCTGCCCTCCGTGGTACGGGCGCAGAGCCAGACGACGCTGAAGTTCATCCCGCAGATCGATCTTGCCTTCCTCGATCCGCATTGGACGACGGCGTTCGTGACGCGCAACCATAGCTACATGGTGTTCGACACGCTGTATTCGACGGATGGCAGCTACAACATCCATCCGCAGATGGCCGAGGGGCACACCGTTGAGAACGACGGCAAGCTGGTGCGCATCACGCTGCGCGACGGGCTGATGTGGCATGACGGCGAGAAGGTGACGGCGAAGGATTGCGTCGCCTCGATCAAGCGCTGGGCCAAGCGGGATTCCTTCGGCGACGCGCTGATGGTGCGCACCGATGAGCTGAGCGCGCCGGACGACAAGACGATCCAGTTCCGCCTCAAGCAGGCGTTCCCGCTGCTGTTCCAGGCGCTGGGCAAGTCGTCCAGCCCGATGTCGGCGATGATGCCGGAGCGGCTGGCCAATACCGATGCGTTCACGCAGATCAAGGAGATCATCGGCTCGGGCCCGTTCAAGTACAAGATGGACGAGCGCATCCAGGGCTCGAAGAACGTTTATGAGAAGTTCGCGGGCTATCGGCCGCGCAGCGGTGGGGCGCCGGATTGGACTTCGGGGCCGAAGGTTGTGCATCTGGACCGCGTTGAGTGGACGACGATGCCGGATAGCGGCACTGCGTCGGCCGCGTTGCAGAATGGCGAGCAGGATTGGTGGGAATACATCACCCACGACATGCTGCCGCTGCTGAAGCGCAATGCGCGGGTGAAGATCGACATCCAGGACCCGACGGGCGGCGTGATGATGATGCGGCCGAACCACCTGACCGCGCCGTTCAACAACCCCGAGATCCGGCGCATCCTGATGGGGGCGATCGAGCAGTCGGATTACATGCAGGCGATCGTCGGCGATGATCCGAGCATGTTCTATCAGCCGCTTGGCTTCTTCACGCCGAAGACGCCGATGGGCAGCGAGGTGGGGCTTGAGCCGCTGAAGGGCAAGCGCGATCTGGCGAAGGTGCGCGATCAGTTGAAGGCCGCCGGCTACAACAATGAGAAGGTGGTGCTGATGGTCGCCATCGACTACCCGATCCTGAAGGCGCTGGGCGACGTGGCGGCGGACATGATGAAGAGGGTCGGCATGAACGTCGACTACATCGTCACCGACTGGGGCACGATGCTGCAGCGGCGCAACAAGAAGGACGCGGTGGAGCAGGGCGGCTGGAGCGCCTTCGTGACCGGCTGGGCGGGGACGGACCATCTCAGCCCCCCCGGCCATATCGCGCTGCGCGGCAACGGCGACCAGGCGGGCGCCTGGCCGGGCTGGGCGGTCAGCCCCGACCTGGAGCGGATGCGCAACGCCTGGTTCGATGCGCCGAACCTCGCGGCGCAACAGAAGATCTGCGAGGAGATGCAGGTCGTGGCGATGCGGGATGTGCCGTATTTCCCGCTGGGGCAGTATCAGCAGCCGACGGCCTATCGCAGCAATGTGTCGGGCGTGTTGAAGGGCTTTGCGACGTTCTGGAACGTCAAGAAGGCCTGAGGCTGCGTGCGGGCGGCGGGGAAATCCGCCGCTCGCATGTTTCACTGTTGCGGGCCGGACGGGGCGCCTGCATATAGGCGGCAATGGCCGGGGGCGTGGCGCCGCCCCGGCTGAGAGAAAGGCGCCAGGGAAAGGCCGGTTCCGGGCCCGTGGGGGTCGGGACCGCAGGGGGCTTCGATTGCGCCGCAACCGCGGCGAAATTGGGCATTGCGTTCCGTGCCGACGGACCCGGTCCGCCGAGGTTGCAGATATGCGACCGTTCGACGGCCAGGGCTGGAGACGTGTGCACAGAGGGATTTGAACCAGAATGAAGCGTCGTGATTTTCTGACAACCGCCGCCGCCGGGGGCGCCGCGTTGGCCGCGCCGCAGGTAGCGCGCGCCCAGGGCAGCCGGGTGCTGCGCTTCGTGCCGCAGGCCAACCTGTCCAGCATGGATGCGGTGGCGGGCACGCAGTATGTGGTGCGCAACGCGGCACTGATGGTGTGGGACACACTGTATGGCGTCGATTCCAAGCTCGTGCCGAAGCCGCAGATGTGCGAGGGCCATGAGGTCGATGCCGAGCTGAAGACCTGGACGTTCAAGCTGCGCAGCGGCCTGAAGTTCCATGACGGCGAGACGGTGACCACGAAGGACGTGATCGCCAGCCTGAACCGCTGGATGGTGCGCGACACCATGGGCCAGCAGATTCGCGCGCGGCTGGATGCGCTGGAGGCGATCGACGACCGGACCTTCCGCTTCCGCCTCAACCGCCCCTTCGGCAAGATGCTGTTCGCGCTGGGCAAGAACAATTCGCCGGCCGCCTTCATAATGCCGGAGCGGATTGCCAAGACCGATCCGTTCCAGCTGATCAGCGAGTATGTCGGCTCCGGCCCGATGCGGTTCAAGAAGGACGAATGGGTGCCGGGCGCCAAGGCGGTGTTCGAGCGGTTTGCCGAATACAATGTGCGCCCAGAGGCCGGCGAGTGGCTCTCGGGCGGCAAGCGGATGAATTTCGACCGCATCGAGTGGCTGATCATGGACCCGGCGACGGCCGCCGGCGCGTTGCAGAACGGCGAGATCGACTGGTGGGAGACGCCGCTGCCCGACGTGGTGCCGCTGCTGAAGCGCAACCGCAATGTTGAGGTCGATATCGCCGACCCGTTCGGCAATATCGGCTCGCTGCGCATCAACCATCTGCATGCGCCGTTCAACGACCCGCGCGCGCGGCGTGCGCTGCTGATGGCGACCAATCAGGCCGACTACATGCAGGCCGTGGTGGGCGATGACGCCGCGCTGTGGAAAACGACGTCGAGCTACTTCACGCCTGGCTCCTCGGGTTACACGGAGGAGGGCGGCGATCTGCTGCGCGGGCCGCGCAACTACGAGGCGGCGAAGAAGCTGCTGGCCGAGGCCGGCTACAACGGCGAGAAGATCGCCCTGCTGGTTGCCACCGACATCGCCATCACCAAGGCGCAGGGCGACGTGACGGCCGATATGCTCAAGCGCATTGGCATCAACGTCGATTACCAGGCGGTTGACTGGGGCACCGTGGGCGCGCGGCGGGCGAAGAAGGATCCGCCGTCGGCCGGTGGATGGCATCTGTTCCACACGTGGCATGCCGGGGCGGATTGCGTGAACCCCGCGCCGTATACCGCGCTCGATGCCGGGGGCGACAAGGCCTGGTTCGGCTGGCCGAAATCCGATGCGGTGCAGGCGCTGATTGCGGAGTGGTATGCGGCACCGGACGCGGCGGCGGAGAAAAAGGCGCTGGATGCGGTCAATCGCGCCAGTTTTGAGAACGTGACCTATGTGCCGACCGGGTTCTTCATGCTCTACCAGGCGTGGCGCAAGAACATCTCGGGTGTTGTGCGCGCGCCGTTCCCGGTATTCTGGAACGTGCAGAAGAGCTGATCGACAGGGCAGGGCGGCCGGGCGGGCCGTCCTGCACCTCCCACAGCCGCCAATGAGGAAGAATTTCAGGCATGTTCGCCTATATTGTCCGCCGTGTGATTGCGACCATACCCGTCATGGCGGTGGTGGCGCTGTTCGTGTTCAGCCTGCTCTACCTCGCACCGGGAGACCCGGCGGCGATCATCGCCGGCGATCAGGCGACGCCGGACGATGTGGAGCGCATCCGCGCCTCGCTCGGGCTCGACCGACCGTTCCTGGTGCGCTTCACCGAATGGGCGTGGCGGGTGATGTGGGGCGATCTGGGGGTGTCGATCTTCACCAACCTGCCGGTTAGCCACATGATCCGGCAGCGCATCGAGCCGACGCTGTCGCTGATGGTGCTGACGCTGACCATCGCGCTGTCCTTCGCCATTCCCATGGGGGTGATCGCGGCCTGGAAGCAGGGCTCGATGATCGACCGGGCGATCATGATGATGGCGGTGGCCGGGTTCTCGGTGCCGGTTTTCGTGGTGGGCTACGTGCTGGCCTATACCTTCGCGCTGACGCTCGACTGGTTCCCGGTGCAGGGCTACACGCCGTTTTCTGCGGGGTTCGGCAAGTGGCTGAACAATCTGGTGCTGCCGGCGGTCGCACTCGGCGGGGTGTATATCGCGCTGATAGCGCGCATCACCCGGGCGACGATGCTGGAAGTGCTGAGCCTGGATTACGTGCGCACGGCGCGAGCCAAGGGCGTGGGGCAGCGGACCATCCTGTTCGTGCATGCGCTGAAGAACGCGGCGGTGCCGATCGTGACCATCGTGGGCATCGGCTTTGCCGCCCTGATCGGCG
>CAMCJI010000123.1 GCA_945874805.1 Asaia bogorensis
CCAACTTGACGCCGAGAAATCCCTCCTCTTCCACCATGGTCGTGGAAGGCCCTCAGGAGCCCCTGGAGGGCCCCTCTGATGGCGGCTACAGGTGATGGCCGGATGTAGCTGGAGGGGCCTGTGGCGGCCGCTGTGAGGTCGTAGGGGGCCAGTTCTTTTCCTCCAAGACCCAGGAGGCCTATCCCTTCATGCTTTGTGTTGCGTATACCGCATGAAATCAACCACTGGTGTCTGCACGACTGGTGGTAACTACCTGTAGGAGAGGGTGTGTCGCATGATCGGCGCTGTCTACGGGCCAAGTGAGCCTGCCTGCCGGTGCCACAGGTCTGACCGTCTCGCACGCCGTTGCCGCCCCGGCCTCCTCACCTGTCCGAATAAGGCTTGCCCTAGCGGGACGTCCTAGGAGGCCTTGGAGGTCCCACGGCGCCTCTGCGTTATCAATGGGTTACGGGGATGCGGGTTTGGCAATGGTCAGGGTCTAGAGCCCAATCGGACACATTGAGGATCGCACCGGCGATGACCGGGACCCTCGACCAATTCGGAAAGGTGGTCGAACGGTCCCTTTTGGGCCTTTCACTCTGCCAGATCGACTTCATCGATTGGGGGATTTGGGCCCTCTCTTGTTGATGGGAAATGGTTCTCACAGTGGACCGCTGTGTAGATCGCCGAATGGGACCCATGGGCACCTCCCAGCGTCACTGACGCGACAGGCGGCCTCGGAGAACCCCCAGGGGCCCCCTTAACTAACATGGGCGGCACTCAAATAACACCGAGCACCTCCCCGGGGCGGGCCGGGGGGGGGTGGGGGGGCCTTCGCTGAGAGAGGGGGGCCATCATCGCCTGAGCCGAAAGCCTCCGGGGGGCCGGGGCTCCCTCCAGATCAATCGTTGCCTAGGTGATGTCTTCTTGGCAAGCTGAGGGCCCTGAGAGCCGCAGCCAGCCTGGGCGTATCGCTGGTCGGTATGAATATAACGCCGATCTAGGCCCCCCCAGGCCCGCGAGGGCACCGCTCAGGCCCCCGACAGGGTCGTTGCCACCCTCATGCAGACCTCGCCGCATTTCGGGCCTGAGAGCCGCCGGGGGCCTGGGCATATCGATGGTCGCCTGAGGCAAAACGCCGCCCTAGGCCCCCCGCCCTCACTTCATTGCCTCTCCAGCACCCCCCTGCCGACCACTCAGTCGCGTCTAGTGACGCTGAGGACCACCTCCATCATGATCGTCACTCCCTGCGGCTGCTCGACCCACTGCCGCTCAGCATCCCTCGGTACCCCCTGCCCCCTGCGCCCCAGTATGCCTTCCAGAGCCCTCAGGATGCCCGAGGGAGCCCCTGTGGACCTCACCGGCGGAGGGGTAGCTCTCCTGGCCTCCACGGCGCCCAAGTGGCCCTCTGATGCCCGTGCGAAGGTGCCCCTATGAACTCGAGGTGGAGCGGGCCCGGAGGGCCAGGTTGGAGGCAGGTCTGCCCCTGTTCCATCTCCGCGCACCGTCCAAGAAGGCCAAGGCCCGAGCGGCCCTGAAGGCCAAAGCAGGCTCCCCGCCACCACTGCCCCCGGCCATCGCCAAGGCTGCCGAGGAGTTCACTGCCCACCTGTGCCCTTGGCCACCGTCCGCGCAGCTGTGGGTCCAGCAGGGTCGGCTGATGTCCCCAAGGGCTGGCAGGGTGGTCGACATCCTCGATACGCCCCACGGCCTGTATCTGGTCGTCAAGATAACCAAGGGCGCTAACACGGTCCGGGTTCGGCCTAGCCAATGCTCCACGCCCGCCGCTCATCACGCCGCCCTTGCCGCCGCTAAGGCCGCCCTGGCCGCCGCTACCGCAACCCCACCCTCATCCGAGCCTACGGCTCCCCCGGAGATGACACCATGACCGCCGCCACCACCCTCGCCGCGACCGCTCGGCAATCCCTGGCCACCCTCTTCGGGTCAGGCCCACTGCCGCACATCCCGTCAGCCAACCAATGGGCTGCCATTGAGGACCTCCTTGGCCACCTCCAGGCTGCCGCTGCCCCGCCAGGGGCGGATGAGGGCTCCATCCGGCCCGCTGTATACCTGTCTGCGATACCCCCCGGCACCGGCAAGACCGCCTCTCTGGTGGCCTTTGGCTCCGCCCTGGCGACCTCTGCCGCGCATGATGCCGTCGGCATGCTGGTGCTCTGTGGTCGTATCACCGAGGTCCGAGACATGGCACTGGCCCTGGGGCAGCACCGCGACCGCCTCTGCGTCCTCTGTGGCGACCCTGAAGTCACCTCACTGGGCAGCCACGCGACTGCGGACAGCGCCCAGATCGTGGTTGCAACTCAGGCCAGCCTCCGAGCGTCCCTCCGGGGACAGGGCGACTTCAACCACCTCAGCCGCTTCCACTACCGTGGCCAACGCCGCGCCGTGATCTGCTGGGACGAAGCCTACGCGATGAGGCGCCCCGTGATCATCAATGCGGACACCGTGGGCCGCCTCGCTGGCGTGATCCGCCGGCAGTCTGATGTGGCTGCACAAGCTCTCAAGCGATGGGCTGCTGACCTCGATGTTGCCCCTGGCGGTGTATGCCTCGTGCCGGACTTCGAGGGCCTCGGGGTCGACTTCGCCATCCTAGACAACGACTGCAACGATGCGGAGGACCTCCTTGATCAGGCCAAAGCGCTGAGGGACATCTCAGGGGCGACCGGCTGGGTCATCAGGGAGAACCTCTCGGGCCCTGTGATGGTGCGCCATGTGCCTGAGCTTCCCCCCTCGCTGCTGCCAGTGTGCGTGACTGATGCCTCCGCCGCCGCCGGGGTGAACCACGAGAGCTACCGCCAGATGGAGATGTCGGGGCTGCCCATCGTTCGCCTGAGGGAGGCCGAGAAGACCTACGCCAACCTCTCGATCCGGTTGGTGCCCACAGCGGCCAGTCGGAGTGTCTTCCAAGACCGCAAGAGCACAGCTGGGAGAGACCTGATTGAGATGGCGGTTCGCTACACACGGGAGGTCGCCCCAGAGGAGGTCCTCATCGTGTCCTACAAGCGCACCGCATACCCCCTGTCGAATGTCTCGGAGCGGACCATAGCGGGTGCCATCAATGCCCGCCTGACCCCTGAGGAGCTGGGCAGGGTTCGCCACCTCACCTGGGGCTCCCATACCGCCAGCAATGACCACGCTGGTGTTCGCCATGTCCTGCTGCTGGGCCTCAACTTCCTGCCCGGGAGCACCACCTACGCCGACAGCGCTGCCCTTCAGGACAAGGGGATGCAGACTGCTGACCCTGCTGATCATCCAACCACCTCCGACGTCGACGCACTCCGGGGTGCACGGCTCCGGGACAGTGTCCTTCAGGCTGTCCTCCGTGGGGCTGCTCGGAAGGGCAAGGACGGAGACTGTGGGACCATGGAGGCTGTCATTGTCCAGTCAACGCACCTCGGTCTGGGACGGCAGGACTACCTAGGGATGTTTCCCGGTGCTGCCATCGCTACGGACACTGTCCTGATGCCCCAGAAGGCGCTTGTCGGGAACCTGAAGAGGCTCGCTGAGGAGGTCAGTGAGCGGCTCGCAGGGGGCGCCACTGAGGTCGCCTATGCTGACGTCAGGGGCGTCATGGAGATGGATACAGCGCAGTTCCGCCGGTTGATCCAGCAGGATCGGTGGAAGGTGGAGATGAATGTGATCGGGGTGATCAGTGCACGATTGAGCGGATGCCGAAACGGGCTGCGCTTGAGGTTGCCTAAGACGGCCTGAGGGATCGTATACGTAGTTTTACAGGGGGGACCAATTCTCACCAGAAGGTATATGAAAAGATGTCCCCCCCCTACAGGTTGTGCATGGGACGGTGAGGGGCCACTAGATGTGGTAGGCAGGTCATCCACACGGCCCTCGAAGGTAGGCCCTGGTTGCTTGCGGCTGGAGCCGACGTCGCCGTAAGGTCAGAGGTCACCTGGACGGACCCCTGCGGGACCATGACGGGTCGGCTGGGGCCTCAGGGGCTCCGGGGCGTGCTGCCTCCCTGCGGTCGGAGGCGAAGTGCTGCGGGATGGAGATACCCCTGGCCATCCCAGAGGTCACCGGTGCCTGCCCCTGATGCCGATGAGGTCACCGATGTGGGGGCGGTGGTCCGCCTTCCTCGTGAGTAGGTCGATGAGGGAGCCCGCCGGGGTGACTGCCAGGGCCTTGCCGGCGGCCCCACCGGTGATGGCGGACACCCTCATGATCCTGGCGGGCAGCCTGGCGGGCATGGCACCGTCCTCCTCACAACGAAGGCGGACCACCGCCCACCATCGGTGCCCTCCCCGGCCTCATGGACAGTCACCTGCCCTCAGGGGGAGTTCCATCCCGCAGCCACCCTTGGCCTTCCGCGCAGGTCTCCCTGACCGTCCCCGAGAGGTCCATCGAGGTCCATCCAGGCGCCCCATGTGGGGTAGATCGTGGGGTAGGATCACCACCACCCGCCGCAAACCCTGCAACATCAAGAGCCTGTGGGTCAATCTTGGTATCCAGTGAGGACACCATAGGCCTGTGGGGTGGTCTAGGTTGTGGTCGAGGTGATAGGTGCCCTTGCCAGTCCCAGGGGGTGACCTGGGGGTATACGGAAACACTTGGGCCTCCCCAACCTCCCACCTCCGCCTTGCATGCCCTTCTGGACCCCCTTGGGGCCTGCGGGGCCTTTGTCGCTACGACCGCCACGGATAGACCAGGGCCATCTCCATCCATCGCCTCCGGTCCTCCATGTCGCTGCCAGCAGCATACACTCCATACGACATAGTCGTCAGCTTGTGGCCCAGCAGGTCCGCTGCGATGGCCTCAGGACAACCGACAGTCTTCAGCCGAGTGGCGACAGTCTTCCTGAACGAATGGAACACGTATTCCTCACCGTATCCCGCCCTTGTCTTCAGCCTGCCGAAGTGATTGCTGTGGGCCTTGCTCCTCTGGCCGTATCGGTTCTTGGGGTTGCTTGGTATCAGGTATTCCCCACTGGACCGCTGGTCCTCACCTGCCGCCTCAGCCAACCTCTCCAGCACCGCCTGCAACCCCGCCACCACCGGCACATCCCTGCGCCCTGCTGCGGTCTTACTGTCCAGCCTGAGAGTGCCCGCCTCTCTATTCCAGGATGCCGGCCTCAACTGGCACAACTCCTCGATCCTCCCCCCGGTGTAAGCTGCCATCAGGATCAGGTCAGCCAGTGGGGCTCCTCCCGGCTCCTTGAGGGCCTCCGCATGCAACCCCACCACCTCAGCCACCGAGAAGGCCCGCCGGTCCTCAGGGGCGGCCCCTGCTGCCTTGGGGATCGTGATGTCCCCGAATGGCTTGTTGCCCCTCTCGACGAAGCCCTCTCCAACGAGGTGCAGCCAATAGGCCCTCAAGGCCGCCAGCCGCCTCTTCAGCGTCTCCCGAGCATCGCCATGGACATGAACCCTGGCAGTCACCCACGTCTGCACTGTCCTCTCCGTGAGGTCCTGCATGGTCAGCCCAGGGTGCGCCTGCTCGAAGGCCTCGATCTCCCGGACATACTGGGCAGCAGTCCTGGGCCTCAGTGCGGGGCAGGCAGCGATCCAGGCTTGGGCCTCCTGAGAGAACCCCGTGGCGCTGCCGGTGATGGTTTCGAAGGCATGGATGGCCCGCCGTGCCGCTGGGGTGTCTAGGGCCTCGAGGGCGGCGAGGTCATGTTCGCGGCTCTCCCCGGCTCCTCCAAGGGCAGGCCCCGGAAGCCGGACCCCGGCGACATGCTCCAGCACCCAGGACATGACCTCCTCGGCGTCCAGGTGTGGGTGGTCGCCACCGGCTTCTCTCCAGACACGGGCCATGTCCTTGACCTGCGCGGCGATGGAGATGCTGACCGGCGCCTGCACGCCCCCACATCCTCTGGCCGCCCCAATGCGCTCCTTGAACCCCCTGATGATCGGGATGGACGCCAGCATGGCCCGCCCTGGGTGCCTCTCGCCGGTCGAGCGGGATAGGACGGCCTGACCGACAGCCCCTCTGGCATCCTCCGGCACCCGCACGCGGACCACCCAGGCCAGCTTCCCGGCGGGCTTGATCAGGTGCGGCATCTTCACAGTGGCCATGGGCGGTCTCCCTGCTGTCCTCGCAGCATCGCTGATGCGAAGGGCCACCGTAGGGGTGTGCAAACCGGTGTGCAACTGGGGTGTGCAATCCAGTCCAGCCCCCGGCGCCCCCAGGGCCTCACATTGGCTGATATCAGCCGTATTCCAGGCCGTTGCCCAGGTGCTGTGATCCCACTCCGTCCCAGTTGGGGTGGGGGCGCAGGGCGGTGAGCGTGGTGTGGAAGCTGTAGTCGCCGCTTTTGTAGCCGGCGAGGACGTGGACTGAGCCGGGCGGGGCGAATTTGCGGGTGCGGGGGAGGAAGACGCAGTGGGCGGCGGTCAGCACCGTCGTGGCATCGAGGAAGACGCCGGTGCAGCGGGGGCCGCCGGGGATCTGTACGCGGGCGAGGGCGGACCAGGGCAGGGCCGTGTGGTCGACGCTGCTGCGGTGGGCGGTGCCCATGCCGGGCAAGGCGGGGGCGGGGGCGGCGGCGGTGAGGAGGAGGGTGGCGGCGATGGCGCAGTATTGAAGCGGTCGCATGGCGGCGGCCATCCTGATGTCATCGGCGTATGCTAGAATGGCGGGGCACGCGCCGCCATCGGTGCGAGAGGAGGATACGGGCATGGGTGAAGTCGGGCTGATCGCGGCACTGGTGCTGGTGCTGGTGGTCGTCACCATCTTTGCCGGCACCAAGACGGTGCCGCAGGGGGAGATCTGGACGGTGGAGCGGTTCGGGGCGTTCACCCGGGAATTGCAGCCGGGGCTGAATTTCCTGGTGCCGTTCGTCGACCGGATCGGCAAGCGGCTGAACGTGCAGGAGCAGGTGCTGGATATTCCCGAGCAGTCCGTCATCACCAAGGACAATGCGACGGTGGCGGCCGACGGGGTGATCTATTACCGGGTGATGGAAACCGCGAAGGCGGCGTATCAGGTGGCCAATCTGGGCCAGGCGCTGACGACGCTGGCGATGACCAATATCCGCGCGGTGATCGGCGACATGCAGCTGGATGACGCGCTGTCGTCGCGCGAGCATATCAACACGCAGCTGCTGACGATCATCGACGGGGCGACAGAGCCCTGGGGGGTGAAGGTGAGCCGCGTGGAAATCCGGCGGATCGAGCCGCCGGAGAACCTCATCCGGTCGATGAATTTGCAGATGACGGCCGAGCGCGAGCGGCGGGCGACCGTGGCGAAGGCGGAAGGCGACCGGCAGGCGGCGATCATGCGCGCCGAGGGCGAGAAGCAGTCGCTGGTGTTGGCGGCCGAGGGGCGGCAGCTCGCCGCGGTGAAGGACGCCGAGGCGCGGGAGCGGCTGGCGGAAGCCGAGGCGGCGGCGACGCGGATGGTGGCGCAGGCGGCGGCCGACGGGGGCGAGGCGGCGCTGCGCTACTTCATCGCGGACCGGTATGTGCAGGCGTTCGGGCAGATGGCGTCATCCCCCAATTCGCGGCTGGTGATCGTGCCGATGGAGGCCTCGGCGATGGCGGGGGGGATCGCGCAGGCGATGGAGCTGCTGCGGGCGCCGGCCGCGGCGGCGGTGCCGGCGCGGGCCTCGGTGCCGCCGACGCGGGGCTAGAGCGATGAGCACGGGTATGCTGTGGCTGGGCGCGGGGGTGCTGCTGCTGGTGGCCGAAGTGCTGCTGCCCGGCGTGTTCCTCATGTGGCTGGGGCTGGCGGCACTGGGGACCGGCGCGGCTGTGCTGCTCGCCGATCCCGGCTTTGCCGTGCAGGTCGGCGTGTTCGGCGTGCTGGCGCTGGCCTCGGTTCTGGTGGGCGTGCGGCTGCGGCGGGCGCGGCCACAGGCGCAGGTGAACACGCATGACGCCGGGCTGGTCGGCCGGCCGGCGCGGGCGTTGCAGTTCGAGGGGCGGCAAGGGCGCGTGCGGGTGGGGGATTCCGACTGGCCGGCGCGGGTGCCGTCCGACGTGGCACCGCCGGTGCCGGGGGCGGCGCTGATCGTCGCCGGGGTGGACGGGGTGGTGCTGGTCGTGCGGCCGGCTGGCTGACGAAAGCTTAATCGGGCGGCAGGTTTGGGGAGGGGACGGGTATGGTTCAATCTTTGGCATGAAAATCATCCTCCGCAGCTTCGGCCCGGACGGCCGCCCTGACCCCGGTGTGATCGACGTCGATCCCGATGGGCATATCCGCAGGCCGACGGCCACGCCGCTGGCCGACCGCATCTTCCGTATCGCCATGTTCGTGGCCGCACTCGGCGTGGTGCTGCTGCTCGCGGTGGCGCTGTTCTGGTTCGCGCTGATCGCCATTCCGGTGGCACTCGTGGCGAGCGCGGTGGCGTATGGGGCTTGGCGGTGGCGGGTTTGGAGGCGGGGTAGGTGAAGTCAGCATTCTTCTTTTTGTGAACAAAAAGAAGCAAAAAAACTTTTTCCGTTGGGTTGGGGTTTGACCTGCGGGATTAGTTTTATTGATTGCGGATTTTATGGCTTCGCCGGGGTAGCCCACCACTCTGCGGCTTAGCGGCGAAGCCCGGATAAAAATTTTTTGCTTCTTTTTTTCAAAAAAGAAGATCCTTGCCTTCCCTTTTTACTTTCTTGCAGTGGAAAAACCTGGGTCGTTCGCTGCGCTCAGGATGACGGCGCGTCAGTCCGTCTCGATCCAGATTTGCGTACGCAGGTCGCGGCGGATTTTGGTGAGGGCGGCGGCGGCTTGCTCGGCTTGTGGGCCGGTGCAGCGGGCGACGGCGAGGCGGCTGTCCATCACGCGGCGGACGGAGAGTGTGCCGCCTTCGAAGGTCCAGCGGGTTTCGTAGGTGAAGTCGGCTGTGGCGATGCGCAGGTCTTTCGGGATGCGGCCGGGGCGGGCGCCGGTGGGCAGGCGGAGGTCGACGGATTCCTCCTGGCGGCCGGCGTGGCAGCCGATCGGCTCGCCGGGGGGGATGCTGCGGGCGTCGAGCGGGCCGAGCAGCATGTCGCCGGGGCGGCGGACGAGGCGCAGGCCGGAGGGCATGACGAAGGGGTCGCCGTCCATCATGCCCGGCTGGCCGGTGCTTTCGAATTTGCCGGTGACCGAGGCGGAGGGGGCGAGGCCGCCGGGGGACATCGGCGGCTGGCCCTGGCGCTGCGGGTCGCTGGCCTGGGCGGCGAGCATGGCGCGGCGCATTTCGATGACGAAGGGGCCGCTCGCCTCGGCGGTGCTTTCGCCGATCATCCGGCCGTCGGTTTCCACGCGGAGCTGGGTTTGCAGGCGGGCGATGGCGATGCCGGGGGCGAGCGGGGGGATGCTGATGACCTCGGAGCCGCCGGCACGCGCGAGGATCGCGGGCTTGCCGTAGGCGGCGAAGGGGAGTTGGCCGAAGGGGGCGCCGTAGCTGGCGGGATCGGTGTAGAGGCCGAGTTCGGGGAGGTACAGGATCACCTGGCTGAAGCCGGCGAGCGTGGGGGCGGCGGGCAGGCTCCCGATATTGGTGCTGTTGAGCAGGACGGGAATCGCCTGGATGTTGCGGGCGCCGAACAGGGCGATGGCCAGGGTTGCGATGTCTTTCGTGTCGCCGACGCCGGCGGCGATGATGCCGTCTGCCGCGTGCGGGACGAAGCTGCCGAGGCCGGGGGAGATCGGGAGAGCGCGGATGTTGCGCATCATCCAGGCGTGGATCGCAGAGGCTTCGCCCGCCTTGTCCGTCGGTTCGGTGATGATGCTGTCGGCGAGGCTTTTCACCGCGGGGGTGACGGCCATGCGCGGGGCGGCGAGCGCCATCCAGCTGTCGGCGAGGCCGGTCCAGCTGGGCATGTTGGAGATGAACAGGCGGGGCTGGCGGTCGATGGCGAAGGGGAAGGCAGGGTCTTCGGCGACGGCCTTGGCCGTATGGGTCCAGCGCATCAGGCGGCGGGCGCCGCGGGTGGCGGTTTCGGCCACCATGTCCTGAGCCTCGATCTTGAGGTCGAGGGTGGCGGGCACGTCGAGGCTGACCGTGGCGCCGGCCCATTCGATGCCGCGGCCGAAGGTGAAGGCGAGGCCGAGCAGGCCGGGCAGCGAGGGCTCGCGGACGAGGCGGCGCCAGGTGAAGACGATGCTGTCGCCCACGGCGAGTTCGGGCATCGGCACGATGATGCGCTTGCGGTCGGTGTAGCCGGAGGCGCCGCCGGCGGCGGGGTCGTCCTGGATACGGATGGTTTCGGGGCTGGGCTTGATCTGCCGGCCGTCGGCCTTGCGGGTATAGGCCTCGACGATTTGCAGCAGTTCGGCGCCGTCGGTGAAGTTCAGGGTTTGGGTGGAAAGCTGGCGGACGGCCTGTTCGGTGTTGGCCTGGGCCTCCAGCGCCATGATCTGGGTGCCGCGGCCGTCGGCTTCCTTGGCGGCTTCGAAGCGGAAGGTTTTGAAGACGATGGGGGCCTGGGCGTGGCCCTCGGCGAGGCTGGCGAGCAGGAGCGCGAAAGCGAGGAGGATCGGTTTCATGCAGCGAGTGCCTGGGTGGTGGTGAGGCCGAAGGCGTCGGCGATCAGGGTGTAGCTGCGCCGGCGGGCGGCGGGGTCGTGCGCGGTGGAGAGCACGGCGAGTTCGTCGGCGCCGGTTTCGGCAGCGAGCGCGCGGAGTTGGGCGGCGACCTGGGGGCCGGTACCGACGATGGCGCGGGATCGGTGGGCCGCGAGGCGGGCGCGCTCGTTGTCGGTGTAGGGGTAGGCGGCGGCTTCCTCGGGCGAGGGCAAGGGGGCGAAGACGCCGCGGTCGCGCCAGAGGCGGGCGAGGCCGCGGGAGGCGAAGAGGCGCTCGGCCTCCGCCTCGGTATCGGCGGCGAGCGCCCAGACGCAGATCGAGGCGTGCGGGGCCGCGAGGGCGGCGCTGGGTCGGAACGTGTGGCGGTAGAGGCCGATGGCCTGTTCGGCCCCCTGCCCTTCCGAGATGAAATGGGCGAAGCAGTAGGGCAGGCCGAAATGGGCCGCGACCTGGGCGCCGTAGTCCGAGCTGCCGAGAATCCAGGCCTCCGGGACGGTGGGGCCCTGCGGCTGGGCGGTGATGTCGCGGAAGGGGTGGCGCTCGACCAGTTTTTCGCCGGCGAGCCAGGCGAGGAGGTCGCGGACCTGGGCGGGGAAGTTGTCCGCGGCACTGGCGGCGGCGGGGTTCAGCGCGTGGGCGGTCAGGCCGTCCGAGCCGGGGGCGCGGCCGAGGCCCATGTCGATGCGGCCGGGGGCGATGGCTTCGAGCACACGGAAGGTCTCGGCGACTTTCAGGGCGGAGTAGTGGGGCAGCATGATGCCGGCCGAGCCGATGCGGATGCGCTTGGTGGTGGCAGCCAGGGCGGCCATCAGCACTTCGGGGGCGGAGCCGGCGATGGCGGCGGCGTTGTGGTGTTCGGCGACCCAGTAGCGGTGGTAGCCCAGGGCCTCGGCGTGCTGGATGAGGGCGAGGCTTTCGCGGATCGAGGCGTCCGGACTGCGGCCGGAGACGACGGTGGACTGGTCGAGGACGGAGACACGCATGGGAAACCCCGAATCAGAAGCTGACATGGCCAAATATGGCCCTTAGCACGGCATAGACCAGCCCGCCGACGACGAAGCCGACGATCGTGCCGTTGATGCGGACGTATTGCAGGTCCCGGCCGACCCGCAGTTCCAGCTTGTCCACGATCTCAGCCGCGTTCCAGTTGCCGACGACGTCGGCGATGAAATCGGCGAGGCGGGACTTGGCGGAGGGGAGCAGGCCGGCGACGACGCCCTCGGCGGTGCGTTGCAGCCTCGCACGGGCGGCTGCGTCCTCGACGAAGAGGGTGCCGAGATTGGCGATCGCGCCCTCCAGGAAGGCGACGGTGCGGCCGTTGGGCTTTGCCGCATCGGCTTCGAGGGCCAGGCGCATGCGGGCCCAGACGTCCCAGAACCAGACGCGCACCGTCTCATGGCCGATGACGCGGCGGACGGCGGCGCCGAGTTCGGCGGCGCGGGCGGGGTCTTCCTCGATGCGTTCGATCTCGCGGCGCATCCATTCGTCGAAGGCGGCGCGGAGTTCGCTGCCGTCCGGCTCCATCTTGTCCAGCTCGGCGTTGATGACGGCCAGCGCCCGGCGGGCGACGGTGGCACCCAGCGCCCAGCCGACGAGGCGGCCGCCCTGCTCGCGCACGCGCTCCTCGATGGCGTGTTGCAGGGCCTCCTCGCGGTCGGCCAGCAAAGCCTTGAGCTGGCCGAGGACGAAGCCGAAGACCTCCTGGTGGCGGCCGCCCTCGACAAGCTGGCGCAGGGCGCGGGCGACGACGCGGCCGGCCTCCGGGCCGCCGAGAAGGCGGGGGAGGATGCGGGCCATCACCTTGCGGGCGCGGCCGTCCTCCACCGTGGCGAGCAGCTTGGGCAGCATGGCGGCGAGCGCCACGGCGGCGGGGCGGCTGGAGGCGGGCTCGGCGAGGGTGCGGGCGACGATGCCGGCGAGGTCGATGCGGGCGAGCATCTTCGCCACGTCGTCCGTCGTGAAGACGTGGTTGGCGACGAAGCGGCCCAAGGCGCGGCCCAGCCGCTCCTTCTGGGCGGGGATGATGGCGGTGTGGGGGATGGGCAGGCCGAGCGGGTGGCGGAACAGGGCGGTCACCGCGAACCAGTCGGCAATGCCGCCGACAAAGCCGGCCTTGGCGGCGGCCTGCAACACCTCCGTCCAGACGCCCGGGGGCATCCAGTAGGTGGCGACGGTGAGGACAGCCATCGCCACCACCAGGCCGGTGGCGACGGCGCGGTGGCGGGCGAGGCTGAGTCTGGCGGCGGATTCTTCGGTCATGGGTGTAGGGGAGAGTCTTCTTTTTTTGGAAAAAAAGAAGCAAAAAAACTTTTGTCCGTGGGGTGGGGGCTTTGGCGTCGGG
>CAMCJI010000124.1 GCA_945874805.1 Asaia bogorensis
GCGCAGGGCGGCCTGCACCGCCTCGCTGCCCGAGGAGGCGAAGCGCATCCGCTCGGCGCAGGGCACCATCTCGCACACCAGGCGCGCGGCTTCCGCTTCCGGCCCGCTCTGCCCGCCGTACAGGATGCCCTTCTGCATCTGCTCGGTGGCCGCCGCGATCACGTCGGCCGGCGTGTGGCCGAGGATCATCGGGCCCATGCCGAGGTAGTAGTCGATGATGCGGTTGCCGTCCGCGTCGATCAGGAACGCGCCTTCCGCCCGGTCGAACACCAGCGGCGTGGGGGAGATGCCGAGGCGGAAGTTCGACGAGACGCCGCCCGCCAGATAGTGCGACGCCTCGGCCAGTCGGCGCCGGGATTCGTCGAATTCCAGCGGGGCGTTGCGAAGGGGCGGGCGCTCGGCGGTGCTGGACATCGGTGCCTCCTGATGATTGGGCGAGGCTCCCGCCGGGTTGGGCGGGAGTCAAGGGCGGGTGGCCTCATATCGGGCGCATTACAATTGCGTGTTGGCGCGCAGGCTCACGAAAATGTGGCGCAGGTGCCTTGATTGAATCCGCCGCATCGCCAAATCTGCCGGCAATCAGGACCGCGTTGGTCCGCTATATCTGAACGGATACAACGGGGGGCACGCGCATGGTCACGCTGACGATCAACGGAAAAACGCACGAGGTCGACGCACCGGCCGATACGCCGCTGCTGTGGGTGCTGCGCGAGTGGGTGGGGCTCACCGGCACCAAATACGGCTGCGGCGTTGCCCTGTGCGGCGCCTGCTCGGTCCACATCAATGGCGAGGTCGTCCGCTCCTGCCAGACGCGGCTGGGCGATGTCGGCACGGGCAAGATCACCACCATCGAGGGCATCGCCCCGGACGCCAGCCACGCCGTGCAGAAGGCCTGGCTGCAGCATGAGGTGCCGCAATGCGGCTACTGCCAGTCCGGCCAGATCATGGCCGCCGTGGCCCTGCTCGCCGAAAAGCCGAAGCCGACGGATGCCGATATCGACGCGGCGATGACCAATATCTGCCGCTGCGGCACCTATCAGCGCATCCGCGCCGCGATCCACACCGCCGCCGAGCTGGCCGGCAAGGCATAAGGGGGGCATGCAAATGAACGCCATTGATCGTCGCGGCTTCCTCGGAACCGCTGTTGCCGCCGTCGCCATTCCCGGCGGGCTTTCCCTCGGCTGGTCCATCCCCGCCTCCGCCCAGGCTGGCGCCCACGCCGTCGGCGTCTGGGCTGAGATCCACGCGAACGACACCGTCGTCGTCCGGATCGCCCGCTCGGAGATGGGGCAGGGCACGCTTACCGGCCTCGCCCAGCTCGTCGCCGATGAGCTGGATGCCGACTGGTCGAAGGTCCGCGCCGAATACGTCGCCCCCGAGGTCAACCTCGCCAACAAGCGCGCCTGGGGCGACATGTCCACCGGCGGCAGCCGCGGCATCCGCGCCAGCCTTCCGTACGTGCGTGAAGGCGGGGCCGCCGCGCGCGCCATGCTGATCCAGGCCGCCGCCACCGGCTGGGGCGTGCCCGCCAGCGAGTGCGCCGCCGCGGACTCGGTGGTCACCCACACCCCTTCCGGCCGCACCGCCCGCTACGGCGCGCTGGCCGAGGCCGCAGCCAAACTGCCGGTGCCGGAGAAGCCGACCCTCAAAACCCCCGCCCAGTGGAAGCTGATCGGCAAGTCCGTCAAGCGGCTGGACACGATGGAGAAGCTGACCGGCAAGCAGGTCTACGCGATCGACGTGCAGCTGCCGGACATGCTGAACGCCGCCATCGCCCAATGCCCGGTCTTCGGCGGCAAGCTGGTGAGCTTCGACGCAGCGAAGATCGCGTCCATGCCCGGCGTGCGCCATGTGGTAAAAGTCGATGACGTCTCGGTGGCCGTGGTCGCCGACAAGTGGTGGCAGGCCAAGGTCGCGCTCGACGCCCTGCCGATCGTCTGGGACGAGGCGGGGAACGGCAAGATCCAGCAGAAGGATATCGAGGCGCTGGTGGCCACCGGCCTGAACGCGGCCGAAGCCGTGGTCGGCAACAAGCAGGGCGATGCCACCGCGGCGCTCGCGGGCGCGGTAAAGAGGATCGAGTCCGTTTACGGCTCGGGCTTCCTCAACCACGCCACCCTGGAGCCGATGAACTGCACGGCCAGGTTCGCTGACGGAAAGGTCGAGATCTGGGTCGCCTCGCAGAATGGCGAAGCCTCGCTCGCCGCCGCGGCCGATGCCGGCGGTGTGCCGCTGGCCAACGTCAAGGTGAACAAGCTGCATCTCGGCGGCGGCTTCGGCCGGCGCGGCCAGCAGGACTACACCCGCCAGGCCGTCTCCATCGCCAAGCAGATCCCCGGCCGGCCGATCAAGCTGATCTGGTCGCGTGAGGAGGACATGCAGCACGGCTACTACCGCCCGATCACCCAGGCGAAGATGACGGCGGGGCTGGACGCACAGGGCAACATCGTCGGCCTGCACGCCCGCATCGCCGGCCAGTCGATCCTGGCCACGGTGGCGCCGCAGAACATCCGCAACGGCATGGACCCGGTGCAGTTCCAGGGCTGGAATGCCGAGGAATTCGGCTACAAGGCCATCCCGAACTTCACCATCGACCACGCGATGCGCAACCCCACCGTGCCGGCCGGCTTCTGGCGCGGGGTGAACCACAACCAGAACGCGGTCTACATGGAGTGCTTCATCGACGAGGTGGCGCACGCCACCGGCAAGGACCCGCTGGCCCTGCGCCGCACTTTGCTCGCCAACAGCCCCAAGCACCTGGCCGTGCTGGAAGCCGCCTGCGCCAAGGCGGAATACGACAAGCCGCTGCCCAAGGGCGTCTTCCGCGGCATCTGCCAGAACTACGGCTTCGGCAGCTATACCGCCGCCGTCGCCGAAGTCAGCGTCTCGGCCAAGGGTGAGTTGAAGATCCTGCGTATCGTCGCCGCCACCGACCCCGGCTTCGCCGTCAACCCCGACCAGATCGCCGCCCAGGTGGAGGGCAGCTTCGTCTACGGGCTCTCGGCGCTGCTGTATTCGGAGAACACGGTGGAAAACGGCCGCATCGCCGAAGGCAACTTCGACACCTACCGCGTGATGCTGATGGAAGACATGCCGAAGGTGGAAACCGTCGTCGTGCCCTCCGGCGGCTTCTGGGGCGGCGTGGGCGAGCCGACGATCGCGGTGGCGGCCCCGGCCGTGCTGAACGCGATCTTCGCCGCCACCGGCAAGCGCATCCGCAGCCTGCCGCTGACCAAGCACGACCTGAAGCCGGCGTGATCCGGCTGGCGGTCCTGGCTGTCCTGATCAGCGGGACGGCCTGGGCCGCACCTCCCCCGGGTGCGTCCACCTGCTCCGGCTGCCACGGCCCAGCCTCCGCCCCCATCCCGGCACTCGCCGGGCGGGAGGAGGGGGAGATCGTGGCCGCGATGGAGGAATTCCGCGCCGGCACCCGTCCGGCGACGCTGATGAACCGCCTCGTCCGCGGCTTCTCGCCCGAGGAAGTGCGCGCCATCGCCGCCTGGTGGGCAGCCCAGAAATGAAGCGCCGCAGCCTGCTCGCGGCGGCCCTCGCGGCCCCCGCCATCGCCCGCGCCCAGCCCGCCGCCCGCGTCGTCATCGTCGGCGGCGGCTTCGGCGGGGCCACGGCCGCGCGCACCCTGCGCCGCATCGCCCCGGCCATCGATGTCACCCTCATCGAGGCCAATCCGGTCTTCACCGCCTGCCCCTTCAGCAACCTCGTCCTCGCCGGCCTGCGCGACATCGCTTCCCAGCGCTTCGGCTACGCGGCCCTGGCCGCCGAGGGCGTGCGCGTCATCCACGCCCAGGCCATCGCCGCCGAACCCGGCCGCCTGCGCCTGGCCGACGGCACGCTGCTGCCCTACGACCGCATGATCCTCTCCCCCGGCATCGACCTCGCCTGGGGCGCGCTGCCCGGCTACGACGAGGCCGCCAGCGCCCGCATGCCGCATGCCTGGAAGGCCGGCGCCCAGACCGAACTGCTCGCCCGCCAGCTCGACGCGATGGAGGACGGCGGCGTGGTGCTGATGACCGCCCCGCCCAACCCCTTCCGCTGCCCGCCCGGCCCCTATGAGCGCGCCAGCCTGATCGCGCATTACCTCAAAACGCGAAAGCCGCGCTCCAAGCTGTTGATTTTGGACGCGAAGGACAACTTCTCCAAGCAATCCCTGTTCCAGGCCGCCTGGAAGCAGCTCTACCCCAACCTCGAATGGGTCGGCCTCTCCGCCGGCGGCAAGGCGATCTCCGTCAACCCCGCCACACTCAGCGTCACCACCGACTTCGCCACCCATACCGGCGCCGTGATCAACATCATCCCCCCCCAGCGCGCCGGTGCCATCGCCGCGGCGGCGGGCGTGGCCGACCGCACCGGCTGGTGCCCGATCGATCCCATCAGCTTCGAGTCACGTCTGCAACCCGGCATCCATGTCATTGGTGATGCAGCAATCATGGGCGCCATGCCGAAATCCGCCTTCGCCGCCAACGCCCAGGCCAAAGCCGCCGCCGAGGCCGTCGCGGCCCTCCTCGCCGGCAACACTCCCGCCGCGCCGCCACCTGCGTGCTCTGCCACCCCGGCCCCTTCCCCGGCCAGCAGGCCACCATCGCCCCGGACCTGCGCGGCGTCGGCGCTCGCCTCACCGAGACCGAGCTCCGCCAGCGCCTCACCAGCCCCGCCGCCTTGAACCCATCGACCATCATGCCCAGCTTCTCCCGAACCGAAGGGCTGCACCGCGTCGGCGCTCCCTGGCGCGGCAAGCCCATCCTGACCGACACACAAATCGAGGACGTGGTGGCCTGGCTCATGACCCTGAAATCCCCATGATGAAGCGCCGCTTCCTCCTCGCCGGCGCCACCCTGCTCCCCCTCGCCCCCGCCTGGGCGACCCCGGGCGAGGTCTCGGCTCTCATCCGCGCGCTCACCGGCGGCGCCCCGATCACCCCCGGCCTCGTCAAACTCGACCTGCCGCTGCTGGTCGAGAACGGCAACACCGTCGCGATGACTGTCGGGGTCGAGGGCCTCCCCCCTGGCGTCGCTTGCGAAAGCCTGCACGTCTTCGCCCCGGAAAACCCGGCACCGCGCGTGATCTCGCTGCGCTTCGGCCCCGCCGCCGCCCGCCCGCAGCTCGCCACCCGCATCCGTCTGGCCACCTCGCAAACCGTCACCGCCATCGCGAAACTCTCGGACGGCAGCTTCCGCTCCGACGAGATCGAACTCCTCGTCACCCTCGCTGCCTGCCTGGACGAATGACATGGCCCGCACCCTGATCAACCTGCCGAAATCCGTCCGCCGCGGCGACGCGTTCGACATCCGCATCCTCATCGCCCACCCGATGGAATCCGGCTACCGGCGCAACGAAATGGGCCAGGCCATCCCGCGCGACATCATCCACCGCTTCACCTGCACCTATAACGGTGAGACCGTGCTGGAGGCGGACCTGCAACCCGCCATCGCCGCCAACCCCTTCCTTGCCTTCTCCGCCATCGCGAAGGAGTCCGGCGACATCGTCATGACCTGGACGGACGACGCCGGCCGCACGGAGAGCGAGCGCGTCAAGATCACCGTCGAGTGAGGGAAGGCAAGCGGCAGGAAGAGTCTTCTTTTTTGAAAAAAAGAAGCAAAAAACTTTTTCCCATGGCTTCGCTCTCGAGCACGATAGACGCGTCAACAAGCCCCCCCCAACGAACAAAAGTTTTTTGCTTCTTTTTTCCAAAAAAGAAGATCCTTGCCTTAACTCTCTTGCTCCCCCTCCTCACAGCCCAAGCTCAAGCCCAACCCCGCTCCGGATACGACGACGCCGGCCCCGTCAGCCGCGGCATGCAGGATGACGACACGGCAAACCCCGCCTTCCTCTGGGTCCGCCAGGGCGAGGCGCTGTGGTCCACCCCCACCGGCACCGCCGGCAAGGCCTGTGCGGACTGCCATACCACGCTCGCCGGCGCCGCCGCCCGCGCCCCGGCTTACGACCCCACCCTCGGCCGCCCGGTCACCCTGACCCAGCGCATCAACCTCTGCCGCACCCGCCACCAGGGCGCCGCCGCACTCACAAGCGAATCCAGCGAGCTGCTGGCGCTCTCCGCCCTCGTCGGCCTTCAATCCCGCGGCCTGCCCGTCGCGCCAGACCCCGCCGCCCGCGCCTGGGCGCAGGCCGGGGAGGCGGTGTTCCGCCTCCGCCAGGGCCAGCTCAACCTCTCCTGCGCCCAATGCCACGACGATCTCGCCGGCGGCAGGCTCGGCGGCACGCCGATCCCGCAGGGCCAGGCCAACGGCTACCCCATCTACCGCCTGGAATGGCAGGCGATGGGCAGCCTGCACCGCCGCCTGCGCGCCTGCCTCACCGGCGTGCGCGCCGAGCCCTACCCCGCCGATTCGCCCGAGCTTCTGGCTTTGGAAACCTACCTCGCCCGCCGCGCCGCCGGCCTGCGGGTGGAAACGCCGGCGGTCCGACCCTAGCGCCCACCCCCTGAGGCAGGCCTGTGGATAGCGAGGTACATGTTGACAACTCCACTTCGTCGTTGGCGCGGAGTCGGCTTCGTGCTAAGTTCTTATTTCGTTCTTCCATGGGTGTGGCGGCGCTGCATCAATGGCTCATATAGTGGTCCGCACCGGGCCGATGGACCACATCTAGTGTAATTTGAATTGACGCCCGCAAGCCATTGGGCAGGATAGAGACCGATGTTGCGTGCAGGCGAGGGGGTTATCGTGCTTGATGTAGTGCAGATGCAGGGCCGTTACGAAGTCCGGGTCGACCGTTCGCGGGACTCGCTGCTGACCGAATTCGGCCGCGCCACACTGGACGACCGCTACCTCCTGCCCGGCGAAGGCTACCAGGACCTGTTCGCCCGCGTCGCCAGCTTCTACGGCGAGGACCAGGCCCACGCCCAGCGCATCTACGACTACATGAGCCGCCTGTGGTTCATGCCCGCCACCCCCGTGCTCTCCAACGGCGGCACCACCCGCGGCCTGCCGATCTCCTGCTTCCTCAACGAAGCGTCGGACAGTCTCGACGGCATCGTCGGCCTGTGGAACGAGAACGTGCAGCTCGCCTCCAAGGGCGGCGGCATCGGCTCCTACTGGGGCAACCTGCGCTCGATCGGCGAAAAAGTCGGCCAGAACGGCAAAACCTCCGGCGTCATCCCCTTCATCCGCGTGATGGACAGCCTGACGCTGGCGATCTCCCAAGGCTCGCTGCGCCGCGGCTCGGCCGCCGTCTACCTCCCCGTCTCGCACCCGGAAATCGAGGAATTCATCGAACTCCGCCGCCCCACCGGCGGCGACCCGAACCGCAAGGCGCCCAACCTGCACCACGGCCTGCAAGTGCCGGACAGCTTCATGCGCGCCGTCGAAGCCGATGAGGAATGGGCGCTCACCTCGCCGAAGGACGGCTCGGTCGTGCGCAAGATCAGCGCCCGCGGCCTGTGGATCCGCATCCTGATGGCCCGCATCGAGACCGGCGAGCCCTACCTCGTCTTCTCGGACCACGTGAACCGCGCCATGCCGGAACACCACAAACTCGCCGGGCTCGAGGTGAAAACCTCCAACCTGTGCAGCGAAATCACCCTGCCGACGGGCATCGACCACCACGGCAAGCAGCGCACCGCCGTCTGCTGCCTCTCCTCGCTGAACCTGGAATCCTGGTTCGAGTGGAAAGACCACCCGCTCTTCATCGAAGACGTGATGCGCTTCCTCGACAACGTGCTGGAAGACTTCATCCAGCGCGCCCCCGAAGGCATGGAACGCGCCCGCTACTCCGCCATGCGCGAACGCTCCGTCGGCCTCGGCGTCATGGGCTTCCACAGCTTCCTGCAATCGCAGAACGTGCCGTTCGAAAGCGTCATCGCCAAGGTGTGGAACAAGCGCATGTTCGCCCACATCCGCGCCCAGGCCGACACCGCCAGCCGCCTGCTCGCCGATGAGCGCGGCGCCTGCCCGGATGCCGCCGAATACGGCATCCAGGAGCGCTTCTCCAACAAGATGGCGATCGCCCCCACCGCCTCGATCTCGATCATCGCCGGCAACTCCAGCCCCGGCATCGAGCCGATCGCCGCCAACGTCTTCCTGCAAAAGACGCTGTCCGGCAGCTTCGCCGTGCGCAACCGCCACCTGCAGAAACTCCTCGCCGAAAAAGGCCAGGACAACGAGGAGGTCTGGTCCTCCATCACCCAGAACAAGGGCAGCGTCATGGCGCTGGACTTCCTGACCGAGCACGAGAAGGACGTCTACAAAACCGCCTTCGAACTCGACCAGCGCTGGGTGATCGAACACGCGGCCGACCGCACGCCCTATATCTGCCAAAGCCAGTCGGTAAACCTCTTCGTCCCCGCCAACGTCCACAAGCGCGACCTGCACCAGATCCACATGATGGCCTGGAAGAAGGGCGTGAAATCCCTCTACTACTGCCGCTCCATGTCGATCCAACGCGCCGACAACGTATCGGACAAAGTCCGCGAAGCCGTCCACATCGGCGTCGCCAACGCCCCCTCGTACGATCAGGCGCAGTTGCCGCTGGAAGTAGGTACCCCGCGCGCGGGGACGACGGATTATGATGAGTGTCTCGCCTGCCAGTAGGCGGGTGAGGGGAAGGCAAGGGGCAGGAAGGGAGCGTCTTCTTTTTTGTAAAAAAGAAGCAAAAAACTTTTATCCGTTCGTCATGCCTGAGCTTCGCCCCCGGGCCGGCGCAAACCCGTAGGGCGCATAAGCGAAGCGCCATGCGCCAATCTGTGTAATGCAGAAAAAATACCCATGAGTGGGGAAAATAGCTGGACATCAGCGTGCATGTTCCACTATTGTTCCCGCCATGAACGACCCCGCCGCCAACCCCTTTTCCGGACTGAAGGCCATCCTGGCCCGGATCATGTCCGGTGGCTTGATGGGGTTGCTGTTGAATCTCGTCTTCTATCGCCGCCTGTCCGCGGGCCTGGCGGCTCTGGAGGATCTCTTCGCCCAGTGGAAGGCGGGAACCCTCCCGCTGCCGGTCCTCCCGGCCCGCGCGCCTGCCCAGGTCGCGGCGCCCCGCCCGCAATCCGCCGTACACCGTCCTGCGCGCCCCCGCCGGCTCTCCGTCCCGCGGCGTGCCACCATCCGGCGCCGCAGGCCCATGACCCGCACGCGCGCCGTGTCCCCGGTGGTGTTCCGCCGTCCGACTGCCGCGCCGCTACCCCGCCCCAGCGCGCCCGCGCCGATTCCCCGCCGCGCCCGATGTACAAAAGGCTGTAATCCCAAGCCACATAAGCACGCCTAAAATGTTCCTGAATCGCAACAAATTACCGCTCATGGCCAAACCCAACGGACAAAAGTTTTTTTGCTTCTTTTTTTCCAAAAAAAGAAGACTCTTCCTCCCTTCCACATCTAGTGGACCCACAAAGAAATAGCACAACATCTAGCGCCCTGGCGTTTTCTCCCGCCCGCCCCACATGCTAGTCTCCGCCTCCGAGGCCGCCAGCGAGTCGGCCCCATTCAGACGAAGAGCAAGCTGCCATGTCCGACGAGATGCACGTGAAGTTCGATCTGTTGACCGCCAATCCGGTCTATAAGCCCTTCCGCTACCCTTGGGCCTATGAGGCGTGGCTCACCCAGCAGCGCGTGCATTGGCTGCCGGAGGAGGTGCCGCTCGCCGATGACGTGAAGGACTGGCACCGCAACCTCTCGGCCAGCGAGCGCAACCTGCTCAGCCAGATCTTCCGCTTCTTCACCCAGGCGGATGTCGAGGTGAACAACTGCTACATGAAGCACTACAGTCAGGTGTTCAAACCCACCGAAGTGCTGATGATGCTCTCGGCGTTTTCGAATATCGAGACGATCCATGTGGCCGCCTACAGCCATCTGCTCGATACGGTGGGCATGCCGGAGATCGAGTACACCGCCTTCCTCAAATACAAGGAGATGAAGGACAAGTACGACTACATGCAGACCTTCCGGGTGGACAGCAAGCACGAGATCGCCAAGACCATGGCGGCTTTCGGCGCCTTCACCGAGGGCCTGCAATTGTTCGCCAGCTTCGCGATTCTGCTGAACTTCCCCCGCTTCGGGAAGATGAAGGGCATGGGCCAGATCATCTCCTGGTCGGTCCGCGACGAGACGCTGCACTGCCTGTCGATGATCCGCCTGTTCCGCACCTTCGTGCAGGAGAACCCGGAAATCTGGACGGAGGAGCTGCGCCGCGAGATCTATCTCACCTGTGCCACCATCGTCGATCACGAGGACGCCTTCATCGATCTCGCCTTCGAACTCGGCGCGGTCGAGGGTCTCACGGCCGCCGAGGTCAAGTCCTACATCCGCTACATCGCCGACCGCCGCCTCAACCAGCTCGGCCTCGATGCGATGTATCACGTGATGAAAAACCCGCTGCCCTGGCTGGACGACATGCTGAACGCGCCCGAGCACGCCAACTTCTTCGAAAACCGCTCGACCGAGTACAGCAAGGCCTCGACCATCGGCTCCTGGGAAGAAGCCTTTGCCGACAATGTCTTCGAGACCCCGCAGCCCGAAGGCGCGCTGCTGGCCAACGATTGAGGCGCGGGCCGGGTTGCCGCAAGGGGTGGCCCGGCCTATGTCCTGCCCATGTTGAAGTACATCCGCTGGACCGCCTACGGCCTGATCGGTCTGCTGCTCACCGGCTGGGCCGCGCTATGGGTCACCGGCAACATACCGGGCAGCCAGCCAGGCGCCGGCCTGTCCATCCCCGGCGGGGTTTCCGTCGGTGGGCCGTTCGCTCTGGTGAATGGCGAGGGCCGCCCGGTCACCGACGAGGCCTTCCGCGGCCGCATGATGCTCGTCTATTTCGGCTACACCTTCTGCCCGGACGTCTGCCCGACGGAGCTGCAAACCGTCTCCGGCGTGCTCGACCGCCTGGGCCCGGAGGCCGCCAAGGTCGCCGGCGTCTTCATCACCATCGACCCCACCCGCGACACCCCGGCCGTCGTCGGCGAATACGTAAAACTGTTCGACGACCGCATCACCGGCCTCTCGGGCACCGAGGCCCAGGTCACCGCGGCGGCGAAGTCCTACCGAGTCTATTACGCCAAGGCCGGCAACAAAACCTCGACGGACTATCTGATGGACCACTCCTCCTTCCTCTATCTCATGGGGCCGGACGGCAAGCTGCGCGCGCTGTTCCGCCAGGGCAGCACCGCCGACGAGATCACAACCGCGATCCGTGCGCGGCTTAGCGCTGGCGGATAGAAAACATCTCCGCGTATCTTTGTGCTTGAGTGCGTTGGCCGCGCACCGCATTCATCCGGTGTTGAAGGATTCGTAACGCCCCATGCCGTCCGTGATCGACCACGACCCCTCCGCCGCCGATCAAACCGCCCGCCACACCGCGCCGCCGCGGCATAGCCGCCGGCTGTCCGACAAGATCCTCCTCGCCTTCCACCACGCCTGCGACCAGAACGAACTGGATGTGGCCGAGCAGCTGCTCGTGGTGCTGGAAAACATGATCAAGCACCGCCCGGTCCACCCGGACCAGAACCGCCGCCGCACGATGGACGGCCTGATCGCCGCGCATGAGCGCCTGTGGTACCTGCGCCACCCCGAACTCAGCGGGAAGTAGCCTCCCAGCCCAACCCGGCGCCGTGGCGCAGCACCGCCTCCGCCTCATCCGTATAGCCGCCGCCCTCGGCATGCAGCACCAGCCCCGGCAGCAGCCGGTCCGGCCCCCGCCCGCCCTTCACGCCCTGCACCAGCACAATCTTCGGCACCCGCCCCGGTTTCGGCCAGAGCGGCATCACCGCGAGGCTGCCGCAGCCGGCGGCGGCGAGGGCCGCGAGCGACTCCGCCAGTCGCCCGGCGGGGGCGGCCAGGGTCAGCGTGCCCCGCCGCGTGATCAGCCCGGCCAGCCGCAGCGCCCAGCGCGCATAGAGCCCGGCCTGCGCCCGCTTCGCCACCTCCCGCCCTGCATCGGGCGAGGCGGTGCCGGCAGCGTCGTGCCAGGGCGGGTTGGCGAAGCCGTGGTCGTGCACCGCCGGGCCGGTCAGCGTCTCGATATCGCCCTGTTCGAACCGTAGCCCGGCAAAGCCGTTCGCCGCCGCATTGGCCCGGGCCAGCGCCACCAGGGCGGGCTCGCGCTCCACGCCCAGCCCCGCCACCCCGACTCGGGCGGCGAGACACAGCAGCCCGGCGCCGGCGCCGCTGCCCGCCTCGATCACCGACTGCCCCGGCCGGGCAGGCACGCTGGCGGCGAGCAGCACCGGCTCGATCCCGGTGCGGTGCCCCTGCTCCGGCTGGGTGTGGATCACCCGCCCGCCGAGCAGCGTGCTCACGCCTCGCCGGCCTCGCGCAGCACCAGCAGGGCTGCCGCCTCATCGTCGCTGGCCACGACAAGGCGACGAGGGATTGCGCCGATGCTGCCTTCGATGCTGCTGACATGGGCATCCAGCACCAGGCAGCCGATGCCGGCATCGGCCAGCAAGGCGAGCAGGAAGCTGATCCGGACGGGGTCGTTGGAGGTCGCGATGGTGCGCATGGGTGCCTGCCGAGCGGTGAAGGGGAGGGGGCTTGCCTTGACCCTGTCTCCGCCGCGCCGATATGGTGCAGCGCGCCGCATCCAGGCAAGCCTGTTCGGCCCCGCGCGCGCCATCATTGGAGATCGTTTTGGGCGCTGCCGCCTCTCTGCCATCCGCCACCTTGCTCGACCGCGCCTCTGCACCCGATGGGGAGGACGTGCTGACGCGCCTTGTCGCCCTGGTTCGCGACGACCTGGAACTCTGCAACCGCGCCATCGTCGAGCGGATGGACAGTCCGGTCACCCTCATCCCTCAACTC
>CAMCJI010000125.1 GCA_945874805.1 Asaia bogorensis
GATGGCCCCCTCTCTCAAGAACCGCCTAAAGTGACGAGTCCAGAGGCCACTGCCTCTGGTGGGGGTCGAGGGGGCAAAGCCCCCCGCCTTCCTTCCTTCGAGGAGCACACGCGATGAGTTGGTTGACCGAGTTCGTCAGGCCGAGGATCAGGACGTTGCTGGGCCGGCGGGAGGTGCCGGAGGATTTGTGGATTCAGTGTCCGGCGTGTCAGCAGATGACGTTCCGGGCTGAGTTCGACAAGCAGATGCGCGTGTGTGGGCATTGTGGGCATCACATGCGGGCGACGGCCGTGCAGCGGCTGGAGTGGACGTTTGATGGCGGGGTGTTCTCGCGCATTGAGACGCGCAAGGTGCCGGCTGATCCGTTGAGGTTTCGGGATTCCAAGCGGTATGTCGACCGGTTGCGCGATGCGCGGGAGAAGACCGGGCTGGAGGATGCTGTGGTTGTCGCGCATGGCACGGTCGGCGGTGAGCGGGCGGTGGTGGCGGCGATGGCGTTCGAGTTCATCGGCGGTTCGATGGGGGCGGCGGTCGGTGAGGGGATTGTGGCGGCGGCGGAGCTGGCGGTGTTGCAGGATGCGCCGCTGATCATCTTCACCGCGTCCGGTGGGGCGCGGATGCAGGAGGGTGCGGTGAGCCTGATGCAGATGCCGCGCACGATCATCGCGACGCGCATCGTCAAGGAGGCTGGGCTGCCGGTGATCATCGTGCTGACCGACCCGACGACGGGCGGGGTGACGGCGAGTTTCACCATGCTGGGCGACATCCAGATCGCCGAGCCGGGCGCCGAGATCGGCTTTGCGGGTGCGCGGGTGATCGAGCAGACGGTGCGCGAGAAGCTGCCGGAGGGGTTCCAGCGCGCGGAGTATCTGCTGGCGCACGGCATTCTCGACATGGTGGTGACGCGGTCGGAGATGGCGGCGACCTTGGGGCGGCTGATCTCGCTCTTGCGGGTGAAGCGCAAGGACGCGGCGTGACCTCGGCCACGCCTGGCGGACGGATCGACGCGACGATCGAGCGTCTGCATGGGCTGTATCCCAAGCTGATCGATCTCAGCCTGGGGCGGCTAGAGCGGTTGCTGGGGCAGATGGGGCATCCCGAGCGGGCTTTGCCGCCGGTGATCCATGTGGCCGGCACCAACGGCAAGGGCTCCACCTGCGCGATGCTGCGGGCGATGGGCGAGGCTGCGGGGATGCGCGTGCATGTCGCCACCAGCCCGCATCTGGTGCGGCTGAACGAGCGCATCCGGCTGGCGGGGCATCTGGTGGAGGATGCGGCGCTGGAGGCGGTGCTCGACGAGGTCGAGCGGGTGAATGCCGGCCAGCCGATCACCGTGTTCGAGGTGCTGGCGGCGGCGAGCTTCGTGCTGTTCGCCCGCGTGCCGGCGGAGCTGCTGGTGCTGGAGGTGGGCCTGGGCGGGCGGTTCGACGCGACCAACGTGGTGCCGCGGCCGGCGGCCTGCGCGATCACCTCGATCTCGATGGACCACAGGGAGTTCCTCGGCGACACGCTGGAGAAGATCGCCGGCGAGAAGGCAGGCATCATCAAGCCGGGGGTGCCGGTGGCCACAGGTTTGCAGCCGCCGGGGGTGCTGGCGGTGTTCGATGCCGAGGCGCGGCGGCACGGCAGCCGCGTGGCGGCGCGGGGGCGGGACTGGGATGTGGAGGCGACGCCGGGCGGGCTGCGCTATTCCGATGCGGCCAGCGTGCTGGATCTGCCGCGCCCGTCGCTGCCCGGGCCGCACCAGATCGACAATGCCGGGATTGCGGTGGCCGCCATGCTGGCCAGCCGTCTGCCGGTGACGCAGGCGCAGATCGGCGCCGGGCTGGCCGGTACGGTCTGGCCGGCGCGGATGCAGCGGCTGGGCGGGGCGCTGGCGGCGCGGCTGCCGCCAGCGTGGGAGCTGTGGCTGGACGGCGGGCATAATCCCGGCGGCGGCCAGGCGATCGCGGCGCATCTGGCGGCCTGGTCCGACCGGCCGACGCATCTTATCGTGGGGATGAAGAAGGCGAAGGACACCGCGGAGTTCCTCCGCCCGCTGTTGCCGCTGGCCGCGAGCCTGTGGGCGATCGCCGAGCCGGGGCAGTATATGGCGCTGCCGGTGGCCGATATCGTTGCAGCGTCCGGCGGCGTGGCGCGGCCGGGGCCAACTTTGGAGGCGGCGCTGGCGGCGCTGCCGAAGGGGGGGGCGCCGGCGCGGGTGCTGGTGTGCGGCAGCCTGTATCTGGCGGGCGAAGTGCTGAAACTCGACGGGAGCCTGCCGACATGACCGAGATCACGACGCTGCGCGCCGAGGACCGGGCGCGCTGGGCGGAGCTGTGGACGGGCTATCTGGCCTTCTACAAGACGGTGCTGCCGCCCGAGATCTACGAGCTGACCTGGGCGAAGTTGCAGGACGGCCGGCTGCACGGCCGCGGAGCGCGCGATGCGGCGGGCCGGCTGATCGGGATCACCCATTTCCTGTATCACGAGAGTGCCTGGACGGCCGAGCCGAACTGCTATTTGCAGGACCTGTTCGTCGATCCCGCGGCGCGCGGCACCGGGGCGGGGCGCAAGCTGATCGAGGCGGTGGCGGCTGCCGCGCGGGCGGCCGGCAGCACCCGGCTGTACTGGCTGACCCAGCAGGACAACGCGACGGCGCGGCTGCTCTACGACCGTCTGGCCCAGCATCGGGGCTTCATCCGCTACGACTATCCGCTGTAGCAGCCGGCGAGGCGGGCGCGCTCGCGTACCAGGGCCAGCACCGTCTCGCAGGTGGGCATGGCGTGGCCGGTGAGGGTGCCGAGTTCGACGACGGCGCCGAGCAGGGCGTCGATCTCCATCGGGCGGCCGCGTTCGAGGTCTTGCAGCATCGAGGTTTTGTGCTCTCCGACCTCGGCCGCGCCGTCGATGCGCTTTTCGAGGGAGACGGCGAATTTGGTGCCGAGCGCCTCGGCGACGACCTGAGCCTCCTGCATCATCGACCGGCACAGCGCGCGCAGATCGGGGCGGGCCGTGATGCGGTCGAGCGTGGAGCCGGTGAGCGCCGAGACGGGGTTGAAGCAGAGATTGCCCCAGAGCTTCACCCAGATCTCGTCGCGGATGCGCGGGCGGACCGGCGCCTTGAGGCCGGCGGAGATCAGCAGTTTCGACAGCGCCTCGACACGGGGCGAGCGGCTGCCGTCCGGCTCGCCGAGGCTGAAGCGGTCGCCGTAGGTGTGGGTGATGACGCCGGGGGCGGTGACCTCGGCGGCGGGATAGACGACGCAGCCGATCGCCTGGGCGGCAGGCAGGACTTGCAGCAGGCGGCCGCCGGGATCGACGCTCTCGACATGGCGGTCGGCAAACGGGCCGTCGAGGCCGTGGAAATACCAGTAGGGCACGCCGTTGACGCCGGTGACGAGGGCTGAGTCAGGCCCCATCATCGTCGCGATGTCGTCCGCGGCGCCGGGGAGGGAATGGGCCTTGAGGGTGACGATCACATAGTCCTGCACGCCGGCCTCGGCGGCGGAAGCGACGCAGCGAGGATGCACGGTGATGCTCTCGCCGCCGCTGTGCATCGTCACGCCATTGGCCTGCATCGCCGCGAGATGCGGGCCGCGGGCGATGAACGTCACATCCGCGCCGGCCTGGGCCAGCTTCACCCCCATCATGCCACCGATCGCACCGGCGCCGAAGATCGCGACTTTCATGGTTTGGGCCTTTCGTTTGGGCGGGCGAGGGGGAGGAAGAATCTTCTTTTTGTGAACAAAAAGAAGCAAAAAAACTTTGTTCGTGGGTGGGGTGCTGGGTCGTCGAGGCGGGTGCTTGGGCGAATGGGTTTTTATGGCTTCGCCGTTAGCCGGATCGATGGTTCAAAGCTGGCGAAGCCAATAAAATCCGCTGCGCGGCCTCCCCCATTGCGGGATAAGTCGCATCCAAACGAGAAAAGTTTTTTTGCTTCTTTTTGTTCACAAAAAGAAGAATCCTTCTCTGCCCTTAACTCCCGAGCCCCAACTTCTCCGCCAGCCCGATGCGTTGCAGCTTGCCTGTCGCGCCCTTGGGGATTTCCGCGAGGAACACGATGCGGCGCGGCACTTTGAAGGGGGCGAGCCGCTGGCCGGCGAAGTCGCGCAGGCCGTGTTCGTCCAGTTCGTGGCCTTCGCGCAGGACGACGGCGGCGGCGACTTCTTCGCCGAGTTTGTCGTGCGGCATGCCGAAGGTGACGACCTGGGCGACGGCGGGGTGGTCCATCAGGATGGTATCGACTTCGAGGGGCGAGATCTTCTCGCCGCCGCGGTTGATGATCTCCTTCAGGCGGCCGGTGAGGCGAAGGTAGCCCTGTTCGTCGAGCGTGCCCTGGTCGCCGGTGCGGAACCAGCCGTTGGTGAAGGCTTTGGCGTTGGCGTCCGGGTTGGCTTCGTAGCCGGCGGTGACGTTACGGCCGCGGATGACGATTTCGCCCAGGCTGCCGGTGGGCAGCAGGTTGCCGTCGTCGTCCATGATGGCGACGTCAGGGCCGGCGGCGATGCCGACGCAGCCGGAGAAGCGGGCGCGGGGGGGGAGCGGGTTGGAGGCCATCTGGTGGCTGGCTTCCGTCATGCCGTAGCTCTCGATCACCGGCACGCCGAAGGCTTCCTCGACGGCGGTCATCACCTGCGGGGGAAGGGAGGAGGAGGAGGAGCGGATGAAGCGCAGGCGGCCGGCGGCGATCTTGTCCTTGTTGCGGCCGGCCAGCCCGAGGATGGCCTGGTGCATGGTGGGCACGGCGGTGAACCAGGAGGGGCGGACCTCCTCGAACTGGGCGAAGAAGCGGAAGGCGTTGAAGCCGGGGGTGCAGGAGACCGAGCCGCCGGCGGCCACCGAGGAGAGCACGGCGGCGATCAGGCCGTGGATGTGGAACAGCGGCATGATGTTCAGGCAGGCGTCATCCGGCCCGAGGGCGAGGGTGTCGCCGATGTGGTAGGCCGAGGCGGTGACGTTGATGTGGCGCAGCGGCACGATCTTCGGCCGCGAGGTGGTGCCGGAGGTGTGCAGCACGAGCGCCACGTCCTGCGCCTCGGCCAGGCCGGGATGGGCGGGGGTGCCGGAGAGGCTGCCGGGGTCGAGCGTGAAGGCGCCGGCGGCGGTGCCGGTGGGGATCAGCTCAACGATGGGGATGCCGCGGGCGGCGGCGACCGCGCGGGCGGGGCTTTCCATGCCCTGCTGGATCACCAGGGCCTTCGCGTTGAGGTCGGAGAGGTAGAATTCGAACTCGTCGGCGCGGTAGGCGGCGTTGAGCGGGGCGGTGGTGGCGCCGCAGGCGACCGCGATGAAGGCGGCGGCCATTTCCGGCCCGTTCGGCAGCACCATGCCGACGCGGTCGCCGCGGCCGATGCCCATGGCGTTCAGCGCGGCGACCGTGGAGTCGGCCAGGGCGCGCAGGCCGGCGTGGGTCATCGGGGTCTGGCCGGGGGCGGCGATCGCCGGGGCGGCGTCGGCGCCGCGGGCGAGCAGGCCACGCATGGTATCGGCAGGATAATCGGTCATGTCGGAGGCTCCCTGGCGTCTCGGTTGCGCCACGCATAGCCCCGGCGGAGCCGCGCGTGAAGCCGGGGGGAGGGATTCCCCTTCGCGGGGCGGGCGCCTAGGTTGGTGCGATGGAACGAATCGCGGGGGTGGACGAGGTGGGGCGCGGGCCGTTGGCCGGGCCGGTGCTGGCCGCCTGCGTGGTGCTGCCCTGGGATGCGCCGGCGGCGCTGCTCGATCTGCTGGCGGATTCGAAGGCGCTGCCGGCCGCGGCGCGGGAGCGGGCCTTTGCCGCGCTGTGCGCCGCCCCCGGGGTGGAGATCGGCGTCGGTGCCGCCTCGGTGGCGGAGATTGCGCGGTTGAACATCCTGCACGCGGCGATGCTGGCGATGCGCCGGGCGGTGCTGCGGCTGGCAAGCCCGCCCGATCTGGCACTGATCGACGGCAACCGGGCGCCGGAGCTGCCCTGCCGGGTGCGCTGCGTGGTGGGCGGGGATGCGACGGAGAAGCCGATCGCCGCGGCCTCGATCATCGCCAAGGTGCTGCGCGACCGGCTGATGGCGCGGCTGGATGCGCGCCATCCCGGCTATGGCTGGGCGGCGAATGCCGGCTACGGCACGGCGGTGCATCGCGCCGGCCTGCACCGGCTGGGGGCGACGGCGCATCACCGGGCGGGGTTCGGCACGGTGCGGCGGTTGCTGGCCGCCGGCTGACGCCGCGATTGACGCGGCCACGGCATTCGTGGCCTTGAATCCTCTTCTTATCCCAGCGGAGTCCCGGGCGAGCGTGGACGGCGAGCATGAACTGCCTTTGGACCAGATACTGCTCGGCGATGCCGTGCGCATGATGCGCATGTTGCCGTCCGGTTCGGTTCACTGCGTCTTTGCCGATCCGCCCTACAACCTGCAACTGCGCGGCGAGCTGCGCCGGCCGGATGACAGCCTGGTCGATGGCGTCGATGAGGAGTGGGACCGCTTCACCGACTTCGCCGCCTATGACGCCTTCACCCGCGAATGGCTGGCCGAATGCCGCCGGCTGCTGCGCGACGACGGCTGCATCTGGGTGATCGGCAGCTACCACAACATCTTCCGCATCGGCGCCATCCTGCAGGAGATGGGGTTCTGGATCCTCAACGATGTGATCTGGCGCAAGGCCAACCCGATGCCGAACTTCCGCGGCCGGCGCTTCACCAACGCGCATGAGACGCTGATCTGGGCGGCGCGCAGCCCGACGGCGCGCTACCGCTTCAACTATCAGGCGATGAAGGCGCTGAACGATGACGTGCAGATGCGCTCGGACTGGTGGATCCCGCTGTGCACCGGCGGCGAGCGGCTGCGCAACACGCATGGGCTGAAGCTGCACCCGACGCAGAAGCCGGAGGCGCTGCTGCACCGGGTGCTGCTCGCCTCCACCCTGCAGGGCGATGTGATGCTGGACCCGTTCCTGGGCACCGGCACCTCCGCCGCGGTCGCCAAGCGCCTGGGGCGGCACTACATCGGCATCGAGCGGCATCCGGCCTATGTGGAAGCGGCGCTGGGCCGGCTGTTGCAGATCGAGGCGGGCGAGGGTGCCAGCATGGGCACCACGAAAAGCCGCAAGGAAATCCCGCGCGTGCCGTTCGGCCACGTGGTGGAGCGCGGGCTGCTGCCGGCGGGCACGTTGCTGACCGACCGGTTGCGCCGGGTGCAGGCGGTGGTGGTGGCCGACGGCACCATCCGGGTGGGCGAGTTGCAGGGCTCGATCCACAAGATCGGCGCGACGGTGCAGAACGCACCCTCCTGCAACGGCTGGACCTTCTGGCATTTCGAACGGCAGGGCGCGCTGGTTGCCATCGACGTGCTGCGCAGCGAGATGGCTTAGGGCGCGCTGTGTCCTGAAGGAAGGCAAGGGGTAGGAAGAGTCTTTTTTTTTGAAAAAAAGAAGCAAAAAACTTTTGACCGTTGGGCTGGGGCTTCAGCGGCGGGATCGGTCTTGGCAACGTTGGGTTTGATGGCTTCGCCGAGGGGGCGGATAGGCGGTTGAAAAACCGGCGAAGCCATAAAATCCGCCCGCGTCAGGAACCAATCCCGCCCCCAAAGCCGCCTCCAAACGGATGAAGTTTTTTGCTTCTTTCCTGCGCGGCGCCTTCGCCGTCGCAAGTTCACAAAAAGAAGACCCTTGCCTTCCTGCCGCCTGTCAGACGGCCGTCTCCGGTGCCGTCGCGCCGCTACTGGAGTGGCACGCGCAGTTGGAGCGAGGGGGCCCAGGTGCCGCCGAGTTCGTTGCTGCCGCGGCGGTTGCGGTTCAGCGAGTCCGAGAAGGCCGAGCCGGGGACGAGGGAGTTGGCGGTCGGGTTCGGCACTGAGGAGCGGTTGGTCAGGCCGGGGGCGAGGATGACGCCCGGGCGGTCGCGGGAGACTGGGGCGCGCGTGTCGAAATCCGGCCGGGGGGCGTCGGAGAAGGCGCGGGGGTCGGGGGTGACGGGGGTTTTGCGGCCGGACAGCCAGGGCATCGGGCCGTCCAGCAGGGTGAAGGCCGGGGCTGGGGCCGGGGCGGCGATCGCCAGCAGCAGCAGGGCGGCGCGCAGCTTCATGCCGGGCTGCGCGGCATGAGGGCGGGGTCGCCGGCCGGGTTGCCGGCGGGGGCGCCGAGCGGGCCGGGGCCGGCGGCGCGCCAGGCCTCCAGCGCCCAGCGGACCGTCGGGAAGGCGAGTTCGCTCCAGGGGATGTCGTCCCAGGCGAAGAGGCCGGCCTCGAGGGTTTCCTCGCCGGCGGCGAAATGCGGGTGAGCGGGATTGGCGAAGCTGGCGCGGAAGAAGATCTGCACCTGGCCGATGCGGGCGATGCTGTAGATGGCGAGCATGCCGTCGAGCGCGATTTCCGCCTCCGCTTCCTCGCGGGCCTCGCGCATGGCGCCGTGTTCGACGGTTTCGCCGAGTTCCATGTAGCCGGCCGGCAGGGTCCAGAAGCCGTGGCGGGGCTGGATGGCGCGGCGGCAGAGCAGCACGCGCCCCTCATGCGCGACGACGGCGCCGACGACGATCTTCGGGTTTTCATAAGCGATGTGGCCGCAATCCGGGCACATCAAGCGCTCGCGCGAGTCACCGTCCGGAATCTGGCGCACGAAGTCTGGCATGACCTAAGAAGTGCATATCCACCAAGCCGGTTACAATCCCGCCTGTGGCGGTGAGGCGGGACTGTGGCGGCTTGGCCACATCGGCAGGGTTTGCGCGCTGCTTGTTGCAACCCCGGATCGCGCATCCACCGCTTGACCCGCCCGGCGGGCGCCGCGAGGCTCAGGGAATGTTCAAATGGTTCGAAGACCGGCTGCATCCGACAGCCGAGGCGACGCATACCCAGCCGCCGGGCCACGAGGACGGCATAGGCGGGGATGGGCGCGGGCTGCTGCGGTTCTACTGGCATTTCGCCCGCCAGGCGCGGGGGCTGCTGGCCGGGCTGTTCGTCGCCGGCTTCGTGCTGGCGCTGGCCGATGCGGCGATTCCGGTCTTTATCGGCCGGCTGGTCTCGCTGGCCACCTCGCTGGGGCCGGACCGGTTGCTGGAGGAGGCCTGGCCGTTTCTGGCCGGCATGGCGGTGGCGGTGCTGATCGTCCGCCCGGCGGCGGTGGCGGCGTGGTCGATGATCGCCAATCAGGCGCTGGCGCCCGGCATGTCGAACCTGATCCGGTGGCAGAGCCACTGGCATGTGGTGCGGCAGAGCTGGTCGTTCTTCCAGAACGACTTCGCGGGAAGGGTGGCCAACCGGGTGATGCAGACCGGGCCGGGCCTGCGCGAGAGCATCGTCGCCAGCATCGATGCGGTTTGGTACATCATCATCTACGGCACCACCGCGATGATCCTGCTGGCCAGTGTGGACTGGCGGCTGGCGGTGCCGATCGCCGTCTGGTTCGGCGTGTATGCCCTGCTGCTGCGCCGGTTCGTGCCGCGGCTGAAGGAGCTTTCGCGGCGGATGAGCGAGGTGCGCTCGGCGCTGACCGGGCGGATCGTGGACAGCTACACCAACATCCTCACCGTCAAGCTGTTCGCCCGCGCGCGCGACGAGGATGATTTCGTGCGCGAGGCGGTGGACGACCATACGGCGGCCTTCCAGGACCAGCTGCGGACGATCTCGAAGATGGTGCTGGGGCTGGCGGTGATGAACGCCTGTCTGCTCGCGGCGATCGCCAGCGTGTCGATCTGGTTGTGGCGGGACGGCAGCATCACAATCGGCCACGTGGCGACGGCCCTGCCGCTGGCCTGGCAGCTCACCAACATGTCCGGCTGGGTGGCGCGCATGGTCACCTCGATCTTCGAGAATGTCGGGCTGGTGCAGGACGGCATGCGGACCATCGCCGTGCCGCGGCAGATGCCGGACGCGCCGGCGGCGAGGGAGCTGGCGGTGAGCCAGGGGGCGATCGCGTTCGAGCACGTCATTTTCGGCTACGGCACCCAGCGCGGGGTGCTGCATGATCTCAACCTGTCGATCGCGGCCGGGGAGCGGGTGGGGCTGGTGGGCCATTCAGGGGCGGGCAAGTCCACCCTGGTCAACCTGCTGCTGCGCTTCCACGCGCCCGAGAGCGGGCGGATCACCGTGGACGGGCAGGATATCGCGGGGGTCACCGCCGAGAGCCTGCGCGCGCAGATCGCGGTGGTGACGCAGGATACCTCGCTGCTGCACCGCTCGATCCGCGAGAACATCCGCTACGGCCGCCCGAGTGCGAGCGAGGCGGAGGTGCTGGAGGCGGCCGCGCAGGCGGAGGCGACCGACTTCATCGAGAACCTGGAGGACTGGGCGGGCCGGCGCGGCTTCGATGCGCATGTGGGCGAGCGCGGGGTCAAGCTGTCCGGCGGGCAGCGCCAGCGGGTGGCTATCGCGCGGGTGATCCTGAAGAACGCGCCGATCCTGGTGCTGGACGAAGCCACCAGCGCGCTCGACTCGGAGGTGGAGGCGGCGATCCAGGGGCAGCTGGAGCGGCTGATGGAGGGGCGGACGGTCATCGCCATCGCCCATCGCCTGTCCACCATCGCGCGGATGGACCGGCTGATCGTGCTGGAGGCCGGGCGGATCGTCGAACATGGCAGCCACGCCGAGTTGCTGGCCGCCGGCGGGGCCTATGCCCGGATGTGGAACCGCCAGTCCGGCGGCTTCATCGCGGCGTAGGCAGCGGCTCGGCCCTGCCGTCTCGGGCCATGCCTGGCGCAAAGCCGGGGCGTGGCCCGCTGGCTGCCTGCAGCATCGCCAGCCCCGCCCCGACGGGCTTGCCGACCGCCATTTCGACATTCCGGCGGGTGACCGAGATCAGGGTCAGCACGAGGTAGTAGAACTCGAAATACGCGAGGCTCAGCGCCGCGCCGGAGACGGCGTAGGCGATGAGCGTGAAGCGCATGAACCGCCCGACATCGCGGGCCCATTCCAGATCTGGCCGGTCCTTCGTCAGCCGGGCGATGACGCGGACATTGCGGAAGCCGAGGTAGAGCAGGCCGACGAACAGGGCGAAGCCGATGAAGCCGGTGTCGCCCAGGACCTGGAAGTAGATGCTATGGGCGGCCAATGGCCGTGTTGGCATGCCAGTGCGGATGAAATCCAGCGCCGAGAATTCGCGCAGGTAGATGGACCAGGCGTTGAAATCCTCCATCGCGGAGAAGCCGCCGCCGAGCAGCGGCCGGTCCAGCGCCACCAGCAGGTTCATCTTCCACGACGCGACGCGACCCATGAAGGAGCCGTCGGTTTCCGCCGAGCTGATGGTGCTCATCCGGTCGAACCAGCGATCCGGCGCGATTGTAAGGCCGATGCCGCCGAGGATGATGATGACGATCATCGTGCGCAGCTTGTTGCGGCTGCGTAGGAACATCGCCCCGCCCATCGCAATCAGCCCGATCAGCGCCCCGCGCGAGTTGCTGGCAATGACGCCCACCACATTGCCCGCAAGGGCCAAGCCCAGCGCCACCCGCACCAATGGGGCGGCGCTGTAGCGGACCAGATAGGCCAAAGGCGGGATCACCATCAGGATTGCCAGGCCGAAATGGTTGTTGTCGCCGATCGTCGCCGGACCCTGCAGAACGTGGCCGCCGCCGCTCGCCACGAACTTCGCCGCCTCGATCGCGCCGTGGATGGCCATACCCATGCAGATCGCCAGCAGCAGCGAATGGATGTGCAGCCGCTCGCGTACTGTTGCCACCACGAACAGGCACAGGGCGACGGCTTTGGCGAGACGGTCGGCGAGGTCGTCGCCGCGGCGCGTGTCGGTTATACCAAGAAAATAGGATGCGAGACCGATCGCGAGAAAGAACAGCAGCAGCTTCACATGCGTGTCGGCGTAGAATTTCGGCCGGCGGGCCCGGTCCAGGACCAGGGCGAGCACGGCGACGGCGACCACGATCTTGTTGAACGGCAGACCGCGGGCGAAACCGTAGAGATACTGATTTGGCGCGATCATCGCCACCCAGGCCCACAGCATCGTGCCGACATGCCCGAAGCGCAGGGCGGCCGGCAGCATGCCGAGGAAGGCTGCGGTGAAGATGATGTCGCGCATAGCAGGCTATTTCAGCATCAGCCGCCGGACGCCGGGGGGCGGGGCCTTGGCCTTTGCTTTCTCGACCTCGCTCCCGCCTTCCTTGTAGCGGAACAGCCCGAAGCTCGGCGTGCCTGGCTTGGCGGCCGCGTTGGCGGCGCTCCAGTAGAGGGCGAACACGAACAGCAGCACGTCGAGCAGGTAGGGAACAATCTCCATCGCAGGCTCCTCGTCATCGGGCTGCCCCGCCCGCACCGGGCGAGGCAGCCCATTTATCAGATGCCGGCCACCGCCGCATCCACCGCATCGCCCAGCCGCTCGACGATGCTGTCGATCTCGCTCGGGGTGACGATGTAGGGCGGGGCGACGATCACGTGGTCGCCGTGCTTGCCGTCGATCGTGCCGCCCATCGGGTAGATCGCCAGCCCGCGGTCCAGCGCCGCCTGCTTCACCCGGTCGTTCATCTTCAGCTTCGGGTCGAACACCGCCTTGCTCGCTCGGTCGGTGACGAATTCGAGCGCCCAGAACAGGCCGC
>CAMCJI010000126.1 GCA_945874805.1 Asaia bogorensis
CCCGCGCGGGACTGCACCCTCCTGAAACGCACAAAAGTTTTTTGGTCCTTTTTTCCAAAAAAGGACGTCCTGCTTGCCTTTACTGCCCCGCCACCTGCGTGGTGGAGCGGATTTCCGCCCAGGCCATGTCGAGGCCTTTGCGGAAGAGGGTGCACATTTCGCCCGACTGCTCCTCGGTGATGGTCTCGTGCGGTCTCTTCGAGCAGATACTCGATCCCATCGCGGCGTTGCGTCCGTCGCCGCTGCCACGATGTTGAGGGATGATACCCTGACCGGCCAGGAGGGCCACCGACAGGAAGGGTGTGTCCTGGTGTCGGCCAAGAGCACCGGATTCACGTCGCAACGGCGAACACATCGCCGGTTATGTGGCGAACAGCGCGATCACTGGCCCGCAGGCATTGATCGCCGCCGGGCATCGCAGTTATCGTTCGCCCAGGATGTCCGGATGGGCCGGGTAGCTGGGCAATGTCTGGCTATCTTCGCGGGCCGGTGATATTTACAGACGACAGTGTCTAGCGCTTCGCTCGTCACGCCGGATCACGCAACAACGCCATGACCGACAAGAACAAGCAGGCACGCACCCAAGCGATGCCGCCATCGCCGGACGCCGTGGCGGCGTTGCAGTGCGAGTTGGACGATCTCCGGGCGCGCCATGCTGCGGTTCTCGGTTCGCGCAGCTGGCGGATTACGGCGCCGGTGCGCTGGGTTGGCGCGAGGGGGCGGTGCTTGGCATCACTCGTGGCGGGGTGGCGGATGTGGGCGCAAGGCGTGCAGCGGCTGCGGCGGGCGCCGTTGCTAGGGCCTTGGCTGGTGCGACGCGAACTGATCCGCCGGTACATCGGCCTCCACGGAGTGGCGCCCCGGCTGGACCCGCCGGTGGGCTTCAATGAGCACATGCTGTATCGCATGCTGAATGATCGCGATCCGCTGCTGCGCCGTGTCAACGACAAGCTTGAGGTGCGCGAAGTGATCCGTGAGCGGCTGGGCGCGGATTACGTGGTGCCCCTGCTGGGGGTGTGGCGCGATCCCGCAGAGGTGGACTGGGACCGTCTGCGCCCGCCGTTTGTGCTGAAGCCCAGCCACAGTTCAGGCTTTCCTATCTTCGTGCGCGACAATGCCGGATTGGACCGGGCCGAGTTGGCCGACCAGGCGCGGCGCTGGCTGGCGGAGGATTATTTCGATATTGCGTTGGAATGGGGCTATCGCGGCCTGCCCCGCCGGCTGCTGGCCGAGCCGTTGTTGGTGGGGCACGATGGCGCGCCGCCGGTGGAGGTGCATGTCTTCGTCTTTTCCGGCACCGCCGCTATCCTGCGCCTGATGACCGGCCACAAGACCGACGACTGCAGAGAGGACTGCTTCGATGCCCAGGGTACCCGGCTGCCGGTGCGCCTGCGCCTCAACCGCCTTCCGGGCAATCGGGTACTGGAGCCGGCGATGGCGCGGCGGCTGGCGTGCCTGGCGGAACGGGTTGCCGCCGGGGTCAGCCACATGCGGGTGGATTTCTATTTGACCGACGATGGCCTGCGGATCGGCGAATTGACCCCCTACACCCTGGGCGGCACGATGCGGCCCGATCCCCCGGAATGGGACGCGATCATGGGGCGCATGTGGTCTGATATGTCTTCTTCATGCTGAATCTCCCGTAGGACAGGTTTGTCGGTATTCCCTTGGGCAGTCGTGTGAGGGTGCAGTCCCAATCGGGACCGCACCCTGCAAACGTACGAAGTCTTTTTGCTTCTTTTTGTTCACAAAAAGAAGAGTCTTACTGCGCTGCCACTTGGCTGTCTGTGCGGATTTCCGCCCAGGCCATGTCGAGGCCTTTGCGGAAGAGGGTGCACATTTCGCCGAGCTGTTCTTCGGTGATGATGAGCGGCGGGGTGAAGGCGATGCGGTCGCCGATGGCGCGGACGATGAGGCCCACTTCGGCGCATTTTTCCTGGACGATGAAGCCGGCTTTCTGGGCGGGGTCGAAGGGGAGGCGTTTGGCTTTGTCGGCCATGAGCTCGACGCCGGCGATGAGGCCGACGCCGCGGGCGTTGCCGACGAGGGGGTGGTCTTCCATCGCCTTCAGGCCGTTCTGCATGGCCGGTGACACCTGGCGGACGTGGCCGACGATGTCGCGTTCCTCGTAGATTTTGAGGGTTTCGAGGGCGACGGCGCAGGCGACGGGGTGGCCGCCGTAGGTGAAGCCGTGGCCGAAGCTGCCGATCTTTTTGCTCTCGTAGATCATCGCTTCGTACATCTTCTCCGAGATCATCAGGGCGGAGATCGGCTGGTAGGCGGCCGAGAGGGCTTTGGCGCAGGTCAGCATGTCCGGTTGCAGGTTGTAGGTCTGGCTGCCCCAGAGGTTGCCGGTGCGGCCGAAGCCGCAGATGACCTCGTCGGCGAGGAAGAGGATGTCGTATTTCTTCAGGATCGGCTGGATCTTGTCGAAATAGGTGGCGGGCGGGGTGATGGCGCCGCCGCCGCCCTGGACGGGTTCGGCGAAGAAGGCGGCGACCGTATCGGGGCCTTCGTCGAGGATGAGCTTTTCCAGGTTGTCGGCCATGCGCTGGGCGAATTGTTCCTCGGATTCGCCGTCATGGTGGAAGCGGTAGTAGTTGGGGTTGTCGGTGTGTTTCATCATCGGTAGCGGCAGGTCGAAGTCGGCGACCATGTGGGGCTGGCCGGAGACGGAGACGGAGGCGACGGTGTTGCCGTGGTAGCCGCGGATGCGGCCGATGATCTTCTTCTTCTGCGGCTTGCCGATGGCGTTGTGGTAGTACCAGATCAGCTTGATCGCGGCGTCGTTGGCCTCAGAGCCGGAGCACTGGAACAGGACTTTCGTCAGGTTCTTGGTGGGGGCGAGGCCGATGAGCTTCTCGGCGAGGTCGACGCTGGGCAGGTGGCCCTTCGAAAAGAACGTGTGGTAGTAAGGCAGTTTCAGCATCTGCTGGTAGGCGGCCTCGGCCAGGCGGCGTTCGGAGAACCCGAGCGATGCGCACCAGAGGCCGGCCATGGCTTCGAGGTATTTCTTGCCGTTTTCGTCGTGGATGTACACGCCGTCGCCGCGGGCCATCAGGATGCCGCCCTGCTGCTGGTAGGAGGCGAGGTCGGTTTGCTGGTGGACGTGGAAGGCGATGTCGCGGGCTTGCGCCGAATTGGGGGCGAGCGGGGCGTTCATGGCGAGGGTCTCCTGTGACGGGTTTACTGATCTTTTCCCCTTGGCGGGTGGTGTGCAAGAGCGGAGAGTTGGGGGATGGCACATACTGTTCCGCTGACGGTGATCGGCGGCTTTCTCGGCGCGGGGAAGACGACGCTGGTGAACGCGCTGCTGCGCGGGGGGCGCAAGCGGTGGGGGGTGGTGGTCAATGATTTTGGGGCGGTGGCGGTTGATGCGGCGCTGATCGGGGCGCAGGACGGGCGGTGCATCGCGCTGAGCAATGGCTGCGTGTGCTGCACGATGGGCGATGCGCTCGGCGAGGCGCTGGGGCTGCTGGCGGGGCGGGTGCCGGCGCCGGAGCATGTGATCGTCGAGGCGTCGGGCGTGGGCGATCCGTGGCGGATCGCGCAGGCGGCGCTGATGGAGCCGGGGTATGCGCTGGAGCCGCTGGTGGTGGTGGCGGATGCGGCGGCGCTGGTGGGGCAGCTGGTGGATGCGCGGATCGGGGAGACGGTGCGGCGGCAGCTGGCGTTCGCGGAGGTCGTGCTGCTGACGCGCGGCGATCTGGTGGATACGGGGCCAGCGACGGCGGCGGTGCGGGCGATCCGGCCGGAGGCGGTGGTGCGGGCGGTGGCGATGGGGGATATCGCGGAGGCGGATCTGCGGTTCGTGCCGCCGGCGCGCGCGAAGGCGAGCCGGTTCGTGGCGGATGCGCCGCCGGCGTTTGTGGCGTGGGACTGGGTGCCGCCGGGGGCGCTTGATCCGGTGCGATTGCGGGCGGTACTCGGGGATTTGCCGCGCTCGGTGCTGCGGGTGAAGGGGTTTTGCCGGTTGGGGCAGGAGATGCGGCTTTTGCAGTATGCGGCCGAGTGTTGGGCCTTCACGGCGGCGCCGGAGGGCGTGGCAGCGGGGTTGGTGGTGATCGGCACGCCGGAGATGGCGGTGGACGACCTGCGGGCGCGGCTGGCGGCGGCGCTGCTGTGAGCCTCGGCGCGATCGTCTGGTTTTCCTGCGCGATCTTCGTCGCCGGGGCGTTGCGCGGGTTCACCGGGTTCGGCTTCGCGCTGGCGGCCGTGCCGTTGGCGAGCCTGATGCTGCCGCCGCAACTGGTTGTGGTCTCGATGCTGCTGATGATGTCGGTGGTGGGGGTGCGCGACATCCTCATCGAGCACAAGCGGGCGGATATGGTGACGCTGGGGCCGATGGCGGTGGGGATGCTGGCGGGCACGCCGATCGGGGTGTGGGCGCTGAGCGCGCTGCCGGTGGCCGGGGTGCGGATGGCGCTGGGGGGGCTGGCGATGCTGGCCGTCGGGCTGACATGGCGGACGCCGCGGCCGGAGCAGCGGGGCGGGCGGTGGCTGGCGGGGGTGACGGGAGTGGCGTCGGGCATCTGCACGGGTCTCGCGGCGATGCCGGGGCCGCCGGTGATCGCCTACTTCATGGCCTTCGAGCCGCGGGTGGCGGTGATGCGCTCCTCGATGATCGTGTTCTTTCCGTTTGCCGCGGCGGTGGCGCTGCCGTCGGCCTTTGCGGCCGGGTTGGTCGGGCAGGAGCATTTTGTGCTCGCGGCCTCCGGCCTGCCGGCGATGCTGGTGGGAACATGGCTGGGCCGGCTTGGGTTCGAGCGCTGGGGCACGCGCAACTACCGGCCCGCGGCGGGCGCGGCACTGCTGGTGACCGCCCTGGCGGCGCTGGCGAAGGGGGTGGCGGAACTGGGGTAGCGCGTTCCGTTCCACCTTCCGTCTGGCGGGGCGATGGGATATCGTTCTGGCGAGGCGCCGGTGAGCGCCGATCGGAGGAAGATCGCTCATGCCCGTCGCGGTGCCAGCTCGTGGCTAGCCTGACCCTGCGCGGCATTGTGCGCGACTACGGCGCGCTGCGGGTGATCCATGGGGTTGACCTGGATATCGCCGATGGCGAGTTCCTGGTGTTCGTCGGCCCCTCCGGCTGCGGCAAATCGACGCTGCTGCGCATCATCGCGGGGCTGGACCGGCCGAGCGGCGGGCAGGTGATGATCGATACCACGGACGTCACCGAGCGCTCCGCCGCCGAGCGGGGGCTGGCGATGGTGTTCCAGTCCTACGCGCTGTATCCGCATATGACGGTGCGGCAGAACCTGTCCTTCGGGCTGGAGAACCAGCGGATGGCGCGGGCCGAGATCGACCGGCGGATCGCCGAGGCCGGGCGGATGCTGCAGATCGCGCATCTGTTCGATCGGCGGCCGGGCCAGCTTTCCGGCGGGCAGCGCCAGCGGGTGGCGATCGGGCGGGCGGTGACGCGCGAGCCGGGGATCATCTTGTTCGACGAGCCGCTGTCGAACCTGGATGCGGAACTGCGGGTGCAGATGCGCGTCGAGCTGTCGGAACTGCACAAGCGGCTGCGCAGCACGATGATCTACGTGACGCACGACCAGACCGAGGCGATGACGATGGCCGACCGCATCGTGGTGCTGCGGGCCGGGCGGATCGAGCAGGCGGGCACCCCGTTGCAGCTGTACAACACGCCGGCCAACCGCTTCGTGGCGGGCTTCATCGGCTCGCCGCGGATGAATTTTCTTACCGGGCGGATTGCGAGCGCCGATGCCGCGGGCGTGGTTGTCGCCGTGCCGGGCCTGCCGGATATCAGCCTGCCGGGCATTGCCGGGGCGGCGGGGCAGGAGGCGGTGGTGGGGCTGCGGCCGGAGCATATCGGCTTCGTCGATGCCGGCGGGCTGCCCGGCACGGTGACGATGGTGGAGCACATGGGCGGCGAGAGCTACGTGTATGTCACGCTGGCGAATGGCGAGCGGCTTGTCGCGCGCCGGCCCGGGCAGACGCGGGTTGTGAGCGGCGAGGCGGTGCAGGCTGCGGTGCTGGATCAGGCGGCGCATCTGTTCCATGCGGGTGAAGCCGGGGCGGCGTTCGCGCGGGTCTCGGCATGAGCCGGTTGCGGGTTGCCATCGTCGGCGCGGGGATCGGCGCGCAGCATGTGGCGGGGTTCAACGCCAACCCGGAATTGTTCGAGGTTGTGGTGATCTGCGACCGCGACCTCGGGCGCGCCAGTGCGCTGGCCGCACAGGTGACGGCGGGCAGCCCTGGGGTGCATGGCGATTTCGACGATGCGTTGCTGGCGCGGGCGGATATCGATGTGGTCGACATCTGCCTGCCGCCGTTTCTGCATTTCGACGCGGTCAGCCGGGCCTTGCGGGCGGGCAAGCATGTGATCTGCGAGAAGCCGCTGGTGGGATCGCTGCGCGAGGCGGATGCGCTGGCGGCCCTGTCGGCCGAGACCGGCCGGGTGGTGATGCCGATCTTCCAGGTGCGGTTCGGCCGCGGGTTGGCCAGGGCCGCGCATCTGCTGCATGGCGGGGCGGCGGGGCGGGTGTTCCTGACCACCATCGAGACGCATTGGTCGCGCGGGGCGGATTACTACGCGATCCCCTGGCGGGGGACGAAGGCGTATGAGCTGGGTGGGGCGTTCCTCGGCCATGCCATCCATGTGCACGACATGCTGACGACGCTGATCGGGCCGGTGCGCTCGGTTTCGGCCGCCACCGCGATCCGGGTCAATCCGATCGAGACGGAGGATTGCGGCGGGGCGGTGCTGGAGATGGCGGACGGGTCGATCGCGGTGCTGTCCGTCACCCTCGGCTCAGCGGACGAGCATACGCGCACGCGCATCATGGCCGAGCGGGTGACCATCGAGAGCGGCGGGCCGGTCTATGCCAGCTCCCGCGAGCCTTGGACCTTCGTGCCAAAGGTGCCGGCGGATCAGGCGTGGCTCGAGGCGGCGCTGGCGGGGGCGCCTGCGGGGCGCGAGGGCTATGACGCGCAGTTCGCGCTGTTCCATGCGGCGCTGGCCGAAGGGCGGCCGCCGCCGGTGACGGTGGGCGAGGCGCGGGCCTCGCTGGAGTTGATCACTGCCATCTATCGCAGCGCCCGCGAGGGCGTGCGAGTGACTTTGCCGATCGGGCCGGGTGATGCCGGCTATGACGGCTGGAATTGAACATTTCCCCATGAGGAGAACCAGGATGAAAACGATGATGCGTCGCGTGTTGCTGGCCGGGGCCGCGGCCCTGCTGCCGGTGCTGGCTGCCACCCCGGCCTCGGCCGTCGATCTGCGGATCATGTGGTATTCGGACGGCAACGAGGGCGAGGTGCTGCGCAGCCTGCTCGACCGGTTCGAGGCGGCCAATCCGGACATCAAGGTCATCCTCGACCGGGTGCCGTTCAAGACGATCACCGAGAACCTGCCGGCGCTGGTGAGCAGCGGCCAGGCGCCGGATATGGCGCGGGTGGCCGATCTGGGTGGGCAGGCCGAGTACTATCTCGATTTCGGGCCGCTGCTGAAGGATAGGGCCTATTGGGAGAAGAATTTCGGCGCGACGCTGCCCTGGACCCGGCCGGCCGGCAATACCGACGGCATCCACGGCATGATGACGCAGGTGACGGTGACGCTGCCGATCGTCAACGAGACGCTGTTCCAGCAGGCCGGCATTCCGCTGCCCGGCCCCTCCGCCACCTGGGCCGAGTGGGGCGTGGCCGCCAAGGCGGTAGCGGCGAAGACCGGGGCTGCCATCCCGATCGCCATCGACCGCTCGGGCCATCGCATCTCCGGCGGGGCGATCTCCTACGGGGCGAAGTTCTTTGGCGCCGAGGGGCCGGCGCTGATCGATGACGGCTTCAAGACCTGGACGAAGCTGCTGGCCGACTGGCATCGCGACGGGACGATGAGCAAGGCGATCTGGGGCTCGGTGGGCGGCGGTGCCTATCGCGGTGCCAATGAGGAGTTCGCCAACGGGCAGGTGGTTGTTTACTACAGCGGCACCTGGCAGTTCGGGCAGTTCGCCAAGACCATCGGCAACGGGTTCGACTGGCACGCGGTGCCCAATCCCTGCGGGCCGGCGGCCTGCACCGGGCTTCCCGGCGGCGCGGCGCTGGTGGCCTACAAGAGCACCAAAAGCCCGAAGGAAGTGGCGCGGCTGATGGACTTCCTGGCCAGCGAGCCGGTGCAGGAGGAGTTCTATTCGCGCACCCTGTTCCTGCCGGCCCATGCGGGGCTGGCGGCGAAGGGGATCGCCTACAAGTCCGACCTCAAGCAGATCGACGCCTCGCTGAAGAATTCGCTGGCAGCGGTGGCCAAGCTGGATCCGCTCGCCTACCGCCTGCAGGGCTATGCGCGCAACCGGGCGATGTTCGTGCCGATGATCGTGCGGCTGAATCAGGCGATCGCCGGCGAGATGTCGCTCGACGATGCCTGGGCGCGGATGACGACGGATGTGGCTGATGCGTTGAAGGCGCAGGCGAAGTAGGCAGGGCGGGTCCCATGCTGCGCGCCGCCATCCGGGTGATGGACTGGCCGTTCGAGGCGCTGCAACGCGCCCTCGGGGCGGCGCGCATGCCATGGGTTTTCGCGGCACCCAATCTGCTGGTGTTCGGCATCTTCGTGGTGATCCCGATGGTGCTGAACGTCTGGTATGCGGTGACCGGGGGCACGCAGCTGATGCCGGGCAGCCGGCCGTATATCGGGGGGGACAACTTCGCCGACCTGCTGGAATGCGGCAATCACTTCGTTGTTGCCACCTGCAAGGAGGACCGGTTCTGGCGGGCGGTGGGCAACACTATCTGGTTCGTCGCCTTTCAGGTGACGATCATGGTGGCGCTGTCGCTGGTGACCGCGCTGGTGCTGAACCGGCGGATACCGCTGCGGGGGTTCTTCCGGGCGGTGTTTTTCTATCCGGTGCTGCTCAGCCCGGTGGTGGTGGCGCTGATCTGGAAGTGGATATTGCTGCCGGACGGGGTGCTGAACGCGATCGTGGTGAGCAACGGGGGCGCGCGGATTCCGTTTCTGTTGCAGGCGGACTGGGCGTTCTTCTGGACGGTGTTCATCAGCATCTGGGCCCATATGGGCTTCTACACGCTGATCCTGCTGGCGGGATTGCAGGCGATTCCGCCTGATCTGTACGAGGCGGCGGAGATGGACGGCACGTCCCGCTGGCGGGTGTTCTGGCGGATCACGCTGCCACTGCTGATGCCGAACATGCTGGTGGTGCTGGTGCTCGGCCTGATCCGGGCGGTGCAGAGCTTCGACGAGATCTACGTGCTGACGGGCGGCGGGCCGGGGACGGCGACGCAGTATATCGTGCAGTACATCTACGAGACGGCGTTTGCCAACCAGATCCATATTCTCGGCCTGGCGGCGGCGGCTTCCATGCTGGTGGGCGGGGCGCTGATGGTGCTGACGCTGGTGCAGTTGTTTCTTTCAAACCGGGCGGGCAAGTCATGAAGGTGCTGGCTTTCCTGACGCGCACGCGCGGCCGTTCGGGGCCGGATGCCACGGATGTGCTGTCCTGGGCGTGGCTGGTGCTCGGTGTGTTGCTGATGTTCGGGCCGGTGCTGTGGCTGGCGCTCTCGTCGTTCAAGAGCCAGCAGGCGTTGCAGGAGTTCCCGCCGAGCCTGCTGCCGATGGGGCAGAAGGCGGTGGCGGTGGCGGGGTATGAGAAGCCTTTGCCGGTGTTCACCGTGACCCTGCCGGACGGCAGCACGGCCGAGCGGGCGATGGTGCGGCGGGTGGGGTTGCAGGGGCAGATGGTCGATCCGGCCCGGCCTGAAGCCGGCATCACGCGGGTGGCGATGACGGCGGCGACCCCGGTGCGGGAGATGCGGTTTGCCTGGGAGAACTATACGGAGCCGCTGCAGCAGTTCAACTTCGGTGGCTATCTGACCAATTCGGTGGTGGTGACAGTGGCGGCCACAGCGCTGACGCTGCTGATCAATGCGATGTGCGCCTTTGCGCTGTCGAAATACGAGTTTCGCGGGCGGACGGGGATTTTTGTCTTTATTCTCTCCACCTTGATGATCCCGATTACCGTCATCCTGGTGCCGGCGTTCCTGGTGGTGACGAGCCTGGGGATGGGCAATTCGCTGTGGGGGGTGATCCTGCCGCCGGCGGCGACGCCGACCGGGGTGTTTCTGCTGCGGCAATACATGCTGACCATCCCCGATGAGCTGCTCGACGCTGCGCGGATGGACCATGCCAGCGAATGGCGTGTGTTCTGGCGGATCGTGCTGCCGCTGGCAGCACCCGCGCTGGCGGTGCTGGCGATCTTTTCGGTGGTATGGCGGTGGAACGACTTTCTCTGGCCGCTGATCGTGCTGAACCGGGAGAGCGTGTTCACGCTGCAACTCGGGCTGGCGTCGTTCCAGGGGGAGTTGCAGACGCAGTGGCATTATCTGCTGGCGATGACCGTGGTGACGTTGCTGCCGGTGACGATCGTGTTTGCGTTTTTGCAGAAATACATCACCACCGGGATCGCCTCCGCGGGGATGAAGTAGCTCAGCCCAGATGTTGCACCGCCGCCCCCGGCTGGGCGGCGGCGAGGGCGGCGATGTGGGCGTGGTGGGTGAACAGGATCACCTGCGTCTGCTGGCCGAGCTGGGCCAGCAAAGCGAGGGCGGCGGCGGCGCGGCTGTCGTCGAAATGCACCAGCAGGTCGTCGGCGATGAAGGGCAGCTTCAGGCCCTGGGCGATATGCGCCTGCACACCCGCGATGCGCAAAGCGAGGTAGAGCTGGTCGCGCGTGCCTTCGCTGAGGGCTTGCATCGGGCAGTCGCTGCCGTCCGCGCGGATGGCGTGCAGGGCGAAATCGCCTTTTTCGCCTTCCTCGGCGGTGAGGTGGGTGTAGCGGCCGGCGGTGAGCAGGGCGAAATGGGCGCTGGCGGCGCGCAGCAGGGGGTCTTGGCGGTCGCGGCGGAAGCGTTCGATGCCGGCGCGCAGGAGTTCGCGGGCGACGTGCAGGCGGGCGTAGTGCTCGGCATGGCCGCGGGCGTCGGCGAGGGCGTCGGCGGCCTGCTGCGCGTGGGTGGCGGCGTCGCGGCCGGATTGCATGGCGGCCAGGGCGATTTCGGCCGTGGTGCGGGTGGCGGTGTGGTGTTCGCTTTGGCTGCCGAGGGCCTCGGTCTCGCGCTTGATTTCCTCGACGCGGGCGGCGATGGCGTCCGGCGTGGTGCCCTCTGCTTCGGCGCGCAGGGCCGCTTCGTCCTGGCCGTCACCTTGGGCTGCGAGGCTGCTTCTGTGTGTGGCGAGGGCTTGTTCGGCGGCGTCGCGCTGGCGGGCGCGGGCGATGGCGCGCAGGAGGGCTTCGTCATCGCTGGCGCCGGCGAGGGCGCGCAGGGCGGCGAGCTCGGCCTCCGCACCGGCGAGGCGGCGGCGGGCCGCGGTTGCCTGGGCGGGGTGGACGGCGATGCGCTGGGCGAGGTCGGCGGCGAAGCTTTCGATCGCGTGGCGCATGTGGGCGATGCGCTGGCGGTCGGCCTGCCATGCCCCGGCGATCTCGGCGATGCGGTTCCAGGCGGCGAGGGCGGCGGTAAGCGCGGGGATCGATGTGTCGGCGGGGGGAAACCCCTCGAGCGCTGCGGTCCAGGTGGTGTGCCAGGCGGCGAGTGCGGCGTTGGCGGTGCGGGTCGCGGCGGTGAGGCTGGGCAGGGGTTCGGCTGCGGCGGTGCGGGCGGTGGCGAGGGCGGTGTGGGCGGCGAGGGCGGCTTCCTCGGCCCGGCAGCGCAATTCGGCGGCGCGCAGGGCGGCGGCGAGGCTGGGGTCGTCGCAAGGCGGCAGGGCGGCGCGGGCGCGGGTGAGGCGGCTGGCGAGGTGTGCGTGGGCGGTGGCGGCCTGGGCGACGGTGGCGGCGTGTTCGAGGACGCGGGCGCGGGCCTGCACCCAGTCCTCCATCGCGGCGGGTGGCTGCGGGGTGAGGCGGCAGGCGGACCAGAGCGCTTTCCAGGCGGCTTCGGCGCCGGCCTGGGCCTGGGCGGCGGCATCGGCGGCGGCGGCGAGGCGGGGGCGGGCGGCGGCGCGTTCGGCCAGGCGGGCCTCGCAGGCGAGATAGGCGGCGACGCGCTGGGCCTGGGTGGCGCCCTGGTCGGCGAGGCGGTCGGCGGTTTCGATCGCGGCTTCGAACCGGTCGGCGGTGGCGGGGCTGGGGGCGGCGTCGCGGCTGCGGATCTGCGCCCAGAGCGCGTCGCGGGTGGTGCGGGCGTCGGCGATGGCGGCGGGGGTGGGGACGGGGCCGCCGGTGGCGAGGCCGGCGCGTTCGGCATCCAAAGCGGCCTGTTCGGCCTCGGCCTGGGTGCGGGCCTCGGCGGCCAGGGCGGCGGTGCGGGCGGTGGCTTCCAGCGCCGCGCGGGCGGCGTGGCGGTCGGATTGCAACGGCAGGGGGCAGGCGGCGAGGGCGGTGAGGCCGTGCGGCCAGAGCGGCAGGGCGGCCAGCGCGGTGGCGGTGGCGGCCTCGGCGCTGGCCAGGGCGGCGGCGGCGCTGGCGCAGTCGTCATCCAGCCGGCCTTCGGCGCGGATTTC